>JBJPGD010000020.1:0-32285 GCA_048595445.1 Methylophilaceae bacterium | reverse complement strand
ATTGCAAGAGTTAAGTCAAAATGAGTTAGCCTCAATAACTGGAATCCCTCAATCTACACTGTCAGCTATAGAGCACGATAAAGTTAACTTAGGTGTAGAAAGAGCAAAAATACTGGCAAGAGCCCTAAAATGTCATCCAGCAGTTTTGGTCTTTCCTGGCTGGGATGTTAATTACAAGCTGCATAACAAGTCACTGCCGTTGACCCAGCAATACGCCGTTTCGCTGCGCTAGACTCTGTATCACGGGTCAACAGAGTTCAAGCGTTAAAATGAAAATATTTAAAGACATCACCGACGCGCCAGTTAATCTCCTAATACATATCATGCAAAAATTATTTATTGGATTATTCTGCATGGGTATGTCAATAGGAATTACAGTTATGCTGACTGGCATTTCCGCTAAGAACAACGACCATGAAGATACATTGATACTGAGTGGAATATCTATATTTCTTCTGTTAGTTTCTATTCTTTTGTACACATTTGTCCGAAAAAAATTGATACCAGAGATTGAAAAACGGCTAAAGCTTAACGGGGTTAATGTATCGTTGCAGAACACTGAGTAATAATTACTTCATGCGAGCACCGCTTCGTTGCTTGCGCTCCATTAGGTTTAAGAAAGCCGTATGCAAATAACAATACTAAGGCATGGAACTCCTGATCTATCAGAATGGGATAAAATTCATTCTTCGAGAATGTCTGAATGGATAGAAGCCTACAACGCTGCTGGAGTAAAAAACGAAACAAAGTTGTCTTGTATGGAAATGGTGCGTGAATTAAGGCACAAATGTATTGTATGTAGCAACCTCAACCGATCTATTCATTCTGCAAAAATAATAGGTTATCAATCACCACATCTAATTGATGCAATATTTTGTGAAGCAGAGCTTCCATATATTCAGATACCGATTATTCGATTAACACCTCATTTATGGAGTATGATTTTCAGGTTGTTTTGGCTTGTAGGCATTTCTCCCAAAGCAGAATCTAAAGAGGTATTCGAATCACGTGTTTCTAAGGCGGCTGAAAAACTAATTCAACTTGCAAGAGATCAAGATTCAGTTTTATTTATAGGGCATGGTATTTTCAATCGATTTTTGGCAAAAGAGCTTATTGCCAAAGGTTGGCTAGGGGAGGAAGCGCCTAATGGAAATGAATATTGGGGTTATAAGTATTGGGAGTATGCAACATATACAAAGGCTTAATCACTGCATCCAATTGACCGCCAAAAGTCGAGCCCCCTCAACTCAAACGTTATTCGCTCGCTGCACCAACTATGACGGTTGCGAATTGATCGGTATGTACCCGTCGCTTAAATGCATCGTTAACCTGCTTAACCGTCACCTTTGCCACTTCTTTATTGAAGTCTTCTAGGTAAGTTAAAGGCAGCTCATAAAAGCCAAGCATACTTAGGTAACCTAATATCTTTTTATTACTATCAATACGCATTGGGAAGCCACCGATAATATTATCTTTGGCCGCTTGTAGTTCTTTCTTGGTCACGCCTTTATTCACAAACTTAGCGACAGTGTCATTCACCACTTTAAGCGCATCATTTGCTTGTTCTTTTTTCGTCTGCAAGCCAATTTGAAATGGGCCATTTTCTGCCATTGGGATAAAGTAGCTGTATACGCTATAGACCAAACCACGTTTCTCACGCACCTCTTCGGTCAAACGAGATACAAAGCCACCACCACCTAAAATATAGTTACCCACATACAATGCAAAGTAATCAGGGTCGCCACGCTTCTTGCCGGGGTGCCCAAGCAATATATGCGCTTGTGATGCTGGGTGTGCAATGCGCTGAATACTAGGGCTTGTTAACGCTTTGACTGGTGCTATTTTTGGCACAGCGCCGCCTTGTGGCAAGCCTGCACTTAGTGATTCTGCAATGTCGCGTGCTTGCGTTTTGGTCATATCACCTATCAAAGCAATCACTGCACTTTTTGCTGAATAGTAGGTTTCGTAAAACTGCCGTAAATCTTCCACTTTAACCTTACTTACTGACTCAATCTCTCCACTGCCATCTAGACTATATGGATGATTACCATATAACGCCTTCATAAAAGCTTTATTACTAATACTAGCAGGCTGCGTTTTTGCTTCCTTTAAGCCAGAAACAATACGTACTTTCTCACGCGTTAATACCGCTTCAGGAAAGTCTGGCTGGTGCATAATCTTCTTAAAAGTATCCAATGCCTGCACTTGCTCACTAGCCAATGTGCGCAAGCTAAACCCTGCTTTATCACGATCGAAACTACCGCCTAATTGCGCACCAATATCAGCAAAGGCATTGGTAATATCTTCCTCATTCATGCCAGCGGCACCAAGTTTCATCATATGGCGCGTGATACCTGCTACACCAGAAGTCGCAGCTGTATCACGTGCACTGCCAGCGGGAAAGTTAACACTTACGTCGAGTATCGGTAAATCATGGTTTTCTACAAAATACACACGTGCACCAGCGTTAGTTGTCCAGTGCTGAATATCAACAGCCGCATGGCTGACTGTAGCTATTAAACTAGCAAAGACAAAGAAAATAAATTGTAATGTTTTCATTCTAAACCTTAAAAAATTCATACTTAAATAACGATTATTTTCAACATGAAAGCGCTAAGCGAGACTAGGCGCAAATTGCCGGCGTGTACTTTAGTACACAAGGAATTTTGCAACAACTTATCGCAACGCGGTTTCATGTTGACTACTAACGTGAGTGTGGCTGGCCCTGCGGCTTCGCATTCGGATCAATCGGTTGCGGGTCTAACGTCGCCACGGTCATGTTGTCTTGTGTTAAATACTTCTTAGCTACTATCTGGATCTGTTCAGAAGTCACAGCGTTTAGCTTATCCGCATAACCATTAAGCAAGCGCCAGCTATAACCCATGGTTTCTAACTGACCAATTTGCATCGCTTGATAAAACATGGAGTCACGCTTATAGACATCTGCCGCTATCTCCGCTGCTTTTACACGGTCTAACTCTTTTTGCGTCACACCATTGGTTTTAATCAGCGCGATCTGTTCTAGCAATGCGGCTTCAAGATCAGCAACTGTTTTACCTTCTGCCGGCGTACCGTCTAATTCGAATAAAGCTTGCTGCCCCCGTGATACGCTGCCATAGCCCGCATCCGCACTTAGTGCTAAAGAAGTTTCACGCACCAGCTTTTGATTCAAACGTGCAGAGGCATTGCCGCTTAACACGCCTGCTAGCACTTCTAGTGCGTACGTCTCCCAATCTGTATTCGATGTTTTGCCTAAGTTAGGTAATATTGGTGCATGAAAACCCATTGCCAAATAAGGTAGTTTACCTGGCGCTTTGACAACGGCACGACGCTCACCCAATTGCGCCGGCTCTAATTGTGGCTTACGTGACGGTAACTTGCGTGCTTTAATTGGCCCAAAGTATTGCTTAGCGAGCTTAAATACCGCTTTCGCTTTTACATCGCCTACCACTACTAAGGTCGCATTATTCGGTGTATACCAATTGCGATACCATTCACGCGCATCGGCGGCGGTCATATTTTCCAGATCATTCATGTGCCCAACGACAGGTCTACCATAAGGGTGTGCCCTAAATGATAGCGCCTGAAACTGCTCGTTCACTTTCGATTGAGGCTTATCATCTGTACGCCAACGCCGCTCTTCCATCACCACCTTAATTTCTTTTGCAAACTCTTCGTCGGTAATAATCAAATTGGTCATGCGGTCTGCTTCTAAACGCAAGGACAAAGGCAGTTTAGATTTTTCTAGCTGTTGAAAGTAGCAAGTGTAGTCCATGCCAGTAAAAGCATTTTCTTTACCTCCGGCCGCTGCAATTAAACGTGAAAACTGACCTGGTTTTATTTTTTTTGTGCCCTTGAACATCATGTGCTCAAGCACATGTGCCACACCAGTCTTGCCATTCACTTCATCTAAGGCCCCTGCTCTGTACCATACTTGTGAAACAACGACGGGAGAACGGTGATCTTCTTGTACAAGAATTTTCATACCATTTTTAAGGGTAAATTCCTCTACAGAAACTTCTGCAAATGCTAATACAGGCATTAACAGCAAAAGAATTAATATTTTTTTAATCTGCACGCTTTTATTCCTATCTATTCTTTAAATAACTCAACCATATTGACGCCAAGCTGAAAAATTGCAACATTAAGCTTAATCCCGACTTTAACTTTTAGCTGGCTGTGTGACAAAAAACCTGCTTTATTAGTTCAACGCTAACTAGCTTAATTCACCCACTTTGTTTATATCAAATAATTATATAAGTATGCAAATAAAGTATTTTTAATTATTTGTGTGGCTGGTATAGTTTCGCATCAAAATATTTCTTAAAGAACGATACCGATTAACATGAAAAAAACTTATAAATTCCTTTCTCTACTAGCTTTTATTGTCACGGCCGAAGCCTCTGCTACAGACGGTTACTTTGCCCATGGCTATGGCATGAAATCAAAAGGCATGGGTGGTGTTGGTATAGCACTCCCACAAGATGCCCTAGCAGCCTCCACCAATCCTGCCGGAATGGGGTTGATTGGTGACCGTATTGATTTTGGTGTCACTTGGTTTCGTCCCACACGTGAGACTGAAATTTCTGGCAATGCCTTTCCTGGCGTTGATGGCACATATGAGGCAAACGGTAGGGAAGATTTTATCATCCCAGAGTTTGGATACAATCGCGTCATTACGCCAGAAGTGACTTTAGGTGTAAGCGTCTATGGCAATGGCGGCATGAATACTGATTACAAAAAAGCAATGCCATTATTAGGCACCACACCTCCAGGGATTGATTTAGCGCAATTGATTGTTGCGCCCACTGTCGCTTGGAAGGTGTCTCCAGCAAACACCGTTGGCGTATCACTTAATTTAGCATATCAACGTTTTGAGGCGAAAGGTTTGCAAAACTTTGCTAACCCTGGTTTCACAACCTCACCCAATAACGTTACCAACAAGGGCCACGACAACGCGTATGGCGCAGGCTTGCATATCGGCTGGATTGGCCAAATTAATAGTGTAGTAGCATTGGGTGCCACCTACCAAAGCAAAACCTATATGAGTAAATTTAACAAATACAAAGGCTTGTTTGCTGAAGGTGGTGATTTTGATATTCCAGAAACGTATGGGTTAGGTATCGCCATTAAAGCCACACCACAACTCACTGTTGCTGCAGATATCACGCGCATCAACTATAGCGATGTAGATTCTGTCGGCAATTTATCACTAAGTTCACTATTTGCTGGCAATGCGCTTGGCTCTAATAAAGGACCTGGCTTTGGCTGGCGTGATGTGACAGCCGTAAAAATAGGCGCAAGCTATGCTGCAAATAACAAATTAACGCTGCGTGCTGGTTACAATCATTCTAGCCAACCAATCCGCAGTGGCGAAACTTTATTTAACATACTCGCCCCTGGTGTAGTGCAAGATCACCTAACGCTCGGTGCAACTTATGTACTACCAAATAAATCTGAACTGTCATTTGCCTACATGCACGCGTTTGAAGAAAAAGTAAGTGGCAGAAATTCTATTCCGCCTGCTGGCTTTGGTGGCGGAAATGCTGACTTAAAAATGTATCAAAACTCTCTTGGTATTGCTTACGGTTGGAAACTTTAAGACAAGCAACAAGATAATAAGCCGTTATAATATCGGCTTACTATCTTTTCAATAGACAAGCACATTATGTTGATCGACTGGAACAACTTTACCCCTTGGGCATCACTTGCTGGCGGTGCGCTGATCGGCGTTGCGGCATCATTGTTCATCTTATTTAATGGTCGTATTGCTGGTGTTTCTGGCATTATTGGCGGCTTAATTAAACCAAACACCTCAATTGAAGGATGGCGTATTGCATTCATCATAGGATTAATCTTAGCACCGATTATCTGGCAATTATTCGGGCATCTGCCCGCCATTCAAGTTGATGCAGGATACGGGTTACTGATTGCCGCAGGTCTAATTGTCGGTATAAGCACACGCTTAGGGTCAGGCTGTACTAGTGGTCATGGTGTATGTGGCATTTCTCGCCTGTCTACACGTTCTATTATTGCTACCATTGCCTTTATGGTTACTGGCTTTATTACGGTATATGTTTTACGACATATATTAGGGTTGTAAGATGAGTAGCAAACATACTAGCAACCTTTCTGTATTAACTTTTGCCCTACTGTCAGGCATCATTTTTGGTTTCGGACTTATTCTTGCTGGCATGGCCAACCCTGCAAAAGTATTAGCCTTTCTTGATCTAGCAGGATTATGGGATCCATCTCTTGCTTTCGTCATGGGTGGCGCGATTCTTGTTGGCTTAGTCTCTTTCACTATTGCAAAAAAACGCACCTTAAGCCTACTCGGCTTGCAAATGAACCTGCCGAGCAACAAGACAATTGATAAACGTTTAGTATTTGGCGGTTTAATTTTTGGTATTGGCTGGGGGCTTGCTGGGATTTGTCCTGGGCCAGCACTGGTTTTACTAGGCACAGGAAGTACAAAAGCCGTCATATTCGTGATTGCCATGCTAATTGGTATGAGCCTCTTTGAATTATGGGAAAACCAAACGCATCAAAAGAAGTAGATAGCAAACCTAATCTATAATCATGGCTAGTCATAAAAAATAAGATAAAATATCATATCTTAAGAAGGCCACCTCTACATGTTCGATTTTTTCAAAAAAAGTAAAAAACCAGCTCCTGCAACTGAATCCGAGCCAAATGCCAATCTTTCTGAGGCAAAAGCAGATGCACCAGAAACACTAGCGGATTCAGAAACACCACAAACACCTGTCGTTGAAAAAGCACAAGAAAAGCAAAGTGCATCTTGGGCAAGCCGCCTAAAACAAGGCCTTAGCAAAACACGTCAGCACCTTGGTGGTCAGATTTCCAGCCTCTTTAGCGGCGGCAAAATTGACGAGGAAACCTATGAAGAGCTTGAATCTATCCTGCTCACATCAGATGTTGGTGTAGCGGCAACTCAGAAATTATTAGATAACCTTAAAGCACGTGTTAAAAAAGAACGTCTAGAAGACACAACCGCATTAAAAGCAGCGCTTAAAACTGAATTGCACACTGTATTAGCGCCATTAGAAGTCGCGTTAGAAACCAAAATACACTCACCTTTTGTCATCATGCTAGCAGGTGTCAATGGCGCAGGAAAAACGACTTCAATAGGCAAGCTGGCAAAGCTCTATCAAGCACAAGGCAAGTCTGTCCTTATTGCTGCTGGAGACACCTTTAGAGCAGCGGCACGTGAACAACTGCAGGTATGGGGCGATCGTAACAATGTGCATGTAGTTGCATCAGAAGGCGCCGATGCTGCCGCTGTGATTTTTGATGCAGTCAATTCAGCCATCTCTAAGAAAATTGATATTGTGATTGCAGATACCGCTGGCCGCTTGCCAACCCAAATGCATTTAATGGATGAGATTGCTAAAGTAAAACGCGTCATTGACAAAGCTTACCCTGGTGCACCTCACGAAGTAATGTTAGTGCTAGATGCGAACACTGGTCAAAACGCTGTTAGCCAAGTGCAAGCTTTTGATGATGCCCTTGGCGTAACAGGTTTAGTCTTAAGCAAGCTCGATGGCACAGCTAAAGGTGGTGTTATAGCAGCCATCGCAGAAGCACGCCCTATTCCTATCCGCTATATAGGCGTTGGTGAAAGTATCGATGACTTACGCCCATTTAATGCGAATGATTTTGTCGATGCTTTATTTGATGAATAATCTATAATAACCGTATGAAGAGAATTGGTTTAGAGACTAAGTAATGGGTTTAGAACAATGATTGTTTTAGATAATGTGACCAAACGCTACCCTGGCAGCCAAGAAGCTTTAAGCAATGCCAGCTTTAGCATTGAGCAAGGTGAGATGGTTTATGTCACTGGACACTCTGGCGCTGGTAAAAGCACGTTACTTAAACTGGTGGCAGCTATTGAGCGCCCTACTAGCGGCACCGTACTTATCAACAATCAAAACGTCAGCCAATTGCGTGAATCAGCACTACCCTACATTCGTAGAAAATTTGGTTTAGTTTTTCAAGACCATAAACTGCTCTATGACCGTAATTGCTACCACAATGTCGCTTTACCACTTGCGATTAATGGTATTACAGGCGCAGATGCTGGCAAACGCATTCGTGCCGCACTGGACAAAGTCGGTTTGTTGAATAAAGAAAAAGCGATGCCAATAACCCTGTCTGGCGGTGAGCAGCAACGTTTAGCTATTGCACGTGCGGTGGTATCAAGGCCTTCTATTTTAATTGCAGATGAGCCGACTGGCAATCTTGATAAAAACTATGCGGGTGACATTCTGACGTTATTTAGCGCTTTTCAGCAGGTTGGCGTTACCGTCATTATTGCGACACATGATGCATTAGGTACTGCAAATCATCAGCAAAAAGTCTTACACCTAGACCATGGACGCCTCGTACAATCTGAGGAGCCAGCATGAGCAACTGGCTTACCCAACATTCTCAAGCACTAAGACTTGTACTTTCACGTTTGAAGAGTAATCTATTTAGCACACTATTCATCTCACTTGCCATTGCTGTCAGCTTGGCGCTGCCCGTTATTATGTATCTTGTTTTAGATAGCTTTAGCGGCCTGACAGGCTCTATTAAAAATGAATCACATATCAGCGTTTTCTTAAAACAGGGCCAAGATGATACAACGCTCAACAGTATTCATAATACGCTGGCGACGAATGCTGGCATAAAGAACTTTAAATTTGTTTCAAAAGCACAAGCGCTGCAGGCGCTATCAAGCAGCAACAATAATGAAAATATTTTAAGTGGTTTGGTAGAAAATCCACTACCTGATGCTTTTTTCATCGAACCTGCATTTTTAGATCAAGATTCTATTGATATTCTTAAACAACAATTAAATAATTTAGATGGTGTAGAAGAAGTGCAAATTGATAATGCTTGGCTTAAACGTCTGAGCTACTTACTCATTTTAGGTAAAAAAGCAATGTTTGTGTTGGCAATGCTATTAGGGTTTGCGCTGTTTGCAGTCATTGGCAATACGGTACGCATGCAAATATTAACGCAACATGAAGAAATTGAAGTTAGCCAGCTAATCGGGGCAACAAAAAGCTTTATACGTAGACCTTTCTTATATTCAGGTGCTGTTTACGGCTTATTCGGCGGTCTGCTAGCACTGCTGATTACCTTTAGCGTCATCACCGTATTCAATCAGTCAGTTTCCGCATTAGCGGCAGAGTATCAAACCAATTTCAGCTTAAACTTACCTGATAGTAATCTCTGTATTATTACCTGTCTAACCGCTATTATCATCGGCCTATTGTCATCTTATCTAGCTGTATCAAAATCTCTTTCTAAGACAATTAACTAACATATTCTTGCAACTTTTTCCAAAACTAGCACTCTCATACCAAGAGTGCTAAAATAGCACTATCATTTGAAAAAGGAGTATGACTATAACTGCTTTAACACTACCTTCAATTGCATCGCTTGATAGCTATGACCAATATATGCGTACGATCAAAACGTTCCCAATGCTCACCGCCGAGGAAGAACACGAATACGCAACGCGCCTAAAGAAATATAATGATTTAGAAGCCGCTCAACAATTGATCGTCTCACACCTACGCCTAGTGGCCAGCATTGCACGAGGTTATACAGGCTATGGTTTACCACAAAACGATTTAATTCAAGAAGGCAACATCGGGCTAATGAAAGCGGTTAAACGTTTTGATCCTGAACGCGGTGTGCGTCTAGTGTCCTTTGCTATGCATTGGATTAAAGCAGAAATTCATGAGTACGTGATTCGCAACTGGCGCTTAGTTAAAACAGCCACCACGAAAGCACAACGTAAATTATTTTTTAACTTACGCAGCATGAAAAAAAATATTGGCACGCTTAACCCTGATGAAGTGAATCATATTGCAACAACGCTCAATGTAAAGCCTGAAGAAGTAATGGAAATGGAATACCGTCTTAACGGTCAAGAAATGTCCATCGATACACAGGTAGATTCAGATGGTGAAGAATCATACAACCCAATCGCACATTTAGAAGCTGATACGCCAGAACCATCAGCGTTTTTAGAAGCCGAGCAAAACGAACAGCTACAATCGACTGCATTAGGCAGCGCGTTAGAGAACCTTGATGATAGAAGTAAGCGTATATTAGAAGCACGCTGGCTAAATGAAAACAAAGCCAGCACCTTACATGACTTAGCAGCAGAATTTGGTGTTTCTGCTGAACGTATCCGCCAGATTGAGAAAAAGGCGATGCAGAATGTTAAGAAGATGATGTTAGCATCGAGTTAAGTTAATGCTTACTAACAAAATAGCCAAATAAAAAAAGCCGCTTAATGCGGCTTTTTTTATTTGGCTAACGGAGAAGACTCAATTTTTCAATTAAGCAGCTGCAGCTTCTTCAGCACCCTCAAAGGCCAAAGCATTGCTCATATGTTGTTTCAATATTTGCAAGTCATCTATCTGCGCTCGAATACTCTTCTCAATATTTTCAAGTTCTAGTATTCGATCTTCTAACGTATCTGTTGCTTTATAAATACGCTTAATACTTTCTAATCGACGACGTAACTGTAATTGATGCTCACGCACTTGAGACTCCATCGGAGAAATAACCGCCTTAAGCCAATTTTCAACATCACGGTTAGCCACTTCATACACATGCACAACACGACTTGCTAATGTTTCAAAGAACTTGGTTGTTAAGGTCATTTTCTCGTTGGCAATCATATTAAATGCCGTATTAAATTGCTCTTTATATGCGCGTTCTAACTTAGCCAACTCTTTTTGATAACGTAATGTTGAGAATGATGGTGGCTCCGATTTACGTAAGCCATGTTCTTTAGAGAACTTGTCATACATCACATCCATCATTTTCTTGATTTCATCAATTTGCTCATCGGAGGAAACCAAACGCCCTTTCAACTCCTCAAAGAACCCATCCATGGCTTCTCGCATGGTTTTAGTGAATTTTGCAGAAATCATTGATTCACGTGTGGTGTGTACTTTTAGCTTCAGTGCCTCCATACCAAGCAATGTAAAGAGTTTATTGGTTTGTTGTGAGAACACGCTACGTAGTGCCTGAAAACGTTGCAACCCTTTTTCGAAATTTTCCTTATCTTGTTTCACTTTATTCATCATGTGTTCAACAACGTCTTCGTTTTTACCACGCAAACCACGAAGCTCTTCTAACTGGTCAACCACACCTGATACGCGCGACTCTAGAATCATATTAGAATTACCAATTAAATCCTCAATTTCATTCATCGTGTTATCACGAACAATTTCTTTTTTAGATGGAATTAGCTCATCTGATAGTGCTTTTTCAAGATCTAACAGGCGACTTTGCTCTATTAATGCATTATCTCCATTAATTTTACCTAACAAACCTTTTTGTGCCGATGCAGGGAAAATATGATCCTCATCCAAGTTTAGCAACTCTCCAGTTGTCTTAACTTGTTTAGCAATCTCTTTTTCAACTTCTACTTCCGTTTTTAGCTCGTCCCATAAACCATCGATTTTGTTCAACACAGCCATACGGCCTTTTTGCTTCCAACGTGTGCCGCTAATGTATTGACGCCATACATCAATCTCAGATTTGGTCACACCTTGATCTGCAGCTAAAATAAATAAAACAGCATGCGCATTAGGCAACATGTTTAATGTTAGCTCTGGCTCCGTACCAATTGCATTCAGGCCTGGCGTATCCAGAATAACCAACCCTTGTTCAAGCAATGGATGTGGGAAATTAATCACTGCATAACGCCAACAAGGAATGTCAATTGATCCATCTTTATTTAAGCTCAGCGCATCATCGCTGCTGTTCGGATCAAATAAGCCAAACTTTTCAGCTTCATCTACAGTCACCTTTTTTGTCTCGCTGACTTGCTCAAATGCTTTAGCCATGCTCTTGTTTGATTTAATATCAAACTCAATCGTAGTCCACTCTTCAGGGTAGCGTTTATACTCCGTGGTCGTTGCATCTGTTGCACGTGTTTCAATTGGCAATAGTTGCAAGCCACTTGGTTTCGAAGTGTCGTATAGTAATTCTGTAGGGCACATCGTCGTGCGGCCAGCGCTTGAAGGGAGCAAGCGTTGCCCGTAACCAGCAAAGAAGATGGCATTAATTAATTCTGATTTACCGCGCGAAAACTCAGCAACAAACGCCACATTCAATTTATCTTCACGTAAACGATCTAATAAACTACTAAGGCGTTGATCAATTTGAGCGTCATTAAGTTCTTGCTCATTGAGCCAACTACGGTAATCACATATGCTATCAACCAGCGCTTTGCGCCATTCAGAATAACCAGCTAGTTGAATTGCTAAATCTGTATCTGCCATTATATATATCCCCAATAGGCTTACTTTATACTGATATTACTCTATCATGAATGCCAAAAAATTCAACTAAATCAGTCACATTCAGCATTAAAATAATCCAAATTCTGACAAAAGGTGGTTTTTGTACGACAAACGGACTACTGCAAATGATTTTTACGATAGAAATCGTTAACTTAATAACGCTCGACGATGTTCTGCTATCATTCCAGTTTGTTAAAAACGATACGGTAAAATTACATGAGCGGCCTTGACGCCAACACACCAACACCTGTTGATATCAAATTACATCAAGCTTCAAAGCTATTAGAGATTGCATTCGACAACAACACCGAGTGTAAACTTTCATGCGAGTTTTTAAGGGTGTACTCCCCTTCCGCTGAGGTAAGAGGTCATGGTGCAGGGCAAGAAGTCCTACAAATAGGCAAAGAAGATGTGAATATATCTAGCATCGAACCTGTGGGGAATTACGCAATCAAACTAACATTTACCGATGGTCATGACACGGGTTTGTATTCTTGGGATTATCTGTATTATTTAGCAGAAAATTACGAAGGTCTTTGGCTAGAGTATATTGGCAAGTTAGATGCTGCCGGCCACAAAAGGAAATAGTATGAGTGATAAAGAAACGCACTTCGGGTTTCAATCCGTGAAAGAAAATGAAAAGCAAAAAAAGGTAGGTGAAGTCTTTCATTCTGTTGCGCAAAAATACGACATCATGAATGATGTCATGTCGGCTGGCATGCACCGCATTTGGAAGCGATTTACGGTTAGCACCAGTGGTGTTAAGACAGGTGATAGCGTATTAGACATTGCTGGTGGTAGCGGTGACTTATCTAAATTATTCAGTAAAAAAGTCGGTCCAACAGGCCAAATCATCCTTACAGATATCAACGCATCTATGCTAGCAGTTGGCCGTGACAATATGATTGATGCTGGCCTTAAAGTGCCAGCAGCGCAATGTAATGCAGAGTCTCTACCTTTTGCAGATAACTCATTTGATTGTGTCATCGTCGCATTTGGGCTGCGCAACATGACGCATAAAGAAAACGCACTAAAAGAAATGCAACGGGTACTTAAAGTAGGTGGTCGGTTACTCGTGTTAGAGTTCTCGAAAGTATGGGATCCGCTAAGCAAAGTGTACGATGCTTACTCATTTAAATTTTTACCCTTTATGGGCAAGCTCATTGCGAATGATGCTGATAGTTACGAATACCTAGCCGAGTCTATCCGCATGCACCCAGACCAAAACACCTTGAAGCAAATGATGGCAGACGCTGGCCTTAGTAAAGTGGACTATTACAACTTAAGCGCTGGTATTGTTGCCTTGCATAAGGGATACAAACTTTAGTTATTTATATCAACTATGTTCAAACCGCTAGCCGCACAATTTTTACAACATCTCACGCACCAGAACAATTGGTCGCGCAAGCATCTTATTGAATTTGCAGGAAAAGTTGTGCAGTTTAATATTGCCTTCGTTAAAACCAACTTGTTGATTTTAGAAGATGGCAGCCTCGGCTTGGCGACAGATAACGCAGACATTGATGCAACTATTCATATTCCGCCTAGTTTAGCTTTACGGTTAATGGCAAAAGATGAAGCTGCCAAAATGCTCATCAAGATTGAAGGCGACAGTCACCTAGCGACTGAGCTAACAAAAGTCTTACAGCTCATGCGTTGGGATATTGAAGAAGACTTAAGTAAGGTGATGGGTGACATCCCCGCTAACAAAGCCGCATTAATAAGCAAAAAAGCTTTTACAACAGTCAAAGAACAGTCCATTAATTTAGCAGATATGCTGACCGAATATTGGCAAGAAGAAAAACCAATCTTAGCTAAAAAATGGCGCGTTGAACAATTCATTAGTGAGGTCGATAAGCTCAATAGCGATACCGCTAGATTTGAAAAAAGATTCGAGAAACTTGCTAAAAAAATAAAAGAAAGTAGCACCGTATAAATATGCATTATCTTCGTTTAATTTATATTATTTGGGTTGTGCTTTGGTTTCGTCTTGACGACTTTATTACACAAGACTCAGGTTTCCATCCACTACAGTCTTTAATCAATGTATGTTTTTTCTGGCGCGGCAAAAAACAAGCGCGTGGCGTACGCTTACGTTTAGCATTAGAAAAGCTTGGCCCTATTTTCGTTAAGTTTGGCCAAATGCTTTCTACTCGACGTGATTTATTGCCAGAGGATGTCGCCAACGAGTTAGCAAAATTACAAGATCAAGTACCGCCGATTGCTTTTACAGAAATCGAAACAGTCGTTACTGAAGCATTCCAACAACCGCTCAGCAGCATTTATTCACAATTCGATATAAGCTGTGTCGCAAGTGCATCTGTCGCACAAGTCCACTTTGCACAATTGCTAGACGGTCAAGAAGTCGCAGTAAAAGTCTTACGCCCAGGCATTAGTAAAACCATCTCACAAGATTTATCTATTTTAAAATCACTCGCATGGCTAGCGCAAGCAACCTCTGCCGAAGGTAAGCGACTGAAACCACTAGATATTATTGAAGAGTTTTCAAGGCATACACGACATGAACTAGACCTCACACTAGAGGCAGCAAACTGCAGTCAGCTCGCACGTAACTTCGGTGATAAACGCTTACTTATTCCAGCAGTACATTGGGATTATTGTCGACAACCAGTCATGACAATGGAGCGCATGCATGGCACACCGATTAAGGATACACAGACATTAATAGCCAACAATATAGACCTATCAAAACTAGCGCATGATGGCGTAGAGATATTCTTCACGCAGGTATTTCGGGATGGCTTCTTTCATGCAGACATGCACCCTGGCAACATCCAGGTTGCGGATGACGGCCGGTATATTGCTCTAGATTTTGGCATCATGGGCAACCTAAACGATCAAGACAAATATTATCTTGCACGCAATTTCTTAGCGTTCTTTAACCGCGATTATCGTGATGTTGCACAAGCACATATCGATTCTGGCTGGGTTCCTAAAGACACTAACAGAGATGAGTTAGAAATCGCTATACGCGCCATTTGTGAACCTATATTTAATAAACCACTAAAAGACATTTCTTTTGGTAGAACTTTGTTAAGCCTATTTCAAATGTCGAGACGTTTTGGTGTCATTATCCAGCCGCAGCTCATCATGTTGCAAAAAACATTATTAAACATTGAGGGGCTTGGTCGTGATTTGGATTCAAATATTGATTTATGGCAAACTGCACGCCCTTTTTTGAAACGCTGGATGAGTGAGCAATTAGGCTTATTGAGTATCGCAAAAACCTTAAAAAAAGAGCTGCCATTTATTTTAAAAACAGCCCCAGAAATGCCGCGCTTAGTCCACCGCTTCCTCAAACAGCAAACAGATATGGAGCAAGAAGCACCGCTGCGCGCTGAAATCGATAAACTGATTCAGATACAGCAACAACAAGTTAATTGGCAAAAAACATTAACGTTAAGCCTAATCGCGGTGGCATTACTACAAGTTACTTTTGTCGTCTTCACGATCCTTAGTTAGATAACTAGAACTCTATTGCTGATTCATGGATATCTACACAAAGTCTGCTCTAGCTAATCATTTATTGGAAATCAAGCTCCAGTCTAAGGCGGTCTATCAGAAACCCTTCTTTGACGTTTGTTTAGATGTTGTTTTCACAGACCCCAAGGGAAAGCAACGAAAGGTTCCTGCTTATTGGGCTGGAAAAAACTGCTGGACGGTACGTTATTCTTCAGCAGTTTTAGGCAAACATCAATTTATCACCTTATGTAATGACACCAACAATAGTGCCTTACACAACATACAAGGTGATATCGAGATTACTGCATACAAAGGTGATAATGCGCTACTGCGTTATGGCGCCCCTGCAGTCGCATCAGATAAACGACATTTTTGCTATACCGATGGCACTCCTTTTTTCTGGCTAGGCGATACTTGGTGGTTAGGCTTAACCAAGCGCCTGAACTGGCCAGATAGCTTTAAAACGCTAGCAAAAGATCGTCAGAAAAAAGGTTTTACTATCGTTCAAATTGTTGCGGGCCTATATCCTGATATGGCTGCATTTGATGCCCGTGGTGCAAGCAATGCAGGCTTTGCTTGGGAGGACGACTTTACAACGATTAACCCAGCCTTCTTTGATGAAGCCGATGCGCGCATCATGTATCTCGTTAGCTTAGGAATTTCTCCCTGCATTCTAGGTTGTTGGGGTTATTACTTACAATGGCTGGGTATAGAAAAAATGAAGCTGCATTGGCGTTATCTAATGGCTCGCTGGGGGGCGCTACCTGTCGTCTGGACCGCTTCCGGCGAACAAATCATGCCTTGGTACCTGTCTGAGAAAAAAGAAGCTGATAGCGCATGGCTTAAACACGAATGGACAGCCGTTATTCGGTATATGCATGAGATTAACGCATTCGATCGTATGATTACGACACACCCGCAAAGCAGTGCGCAAACTTGCGTCGAAGACCCAACGCTACTTGATTTTGAAATGCAACAAACAGATCATCGCTCACCAACATTTCTACAAGCAGCAAGAGCGACAGAAGGTTGGCACACGGCGCCAACAATGCCTGTAATGAACGGTGAATCAAGATACGAAGCATTAGAAATTACACCTAAAGTCACCACAAGCAATGCAAGACAGGCTTTCTGGGCGCACATGCTTAATAGCGGCTGTGCCGGCCATACCTATGGTGTGAATGGGGTTTGGCAAGTGAATTTAGAAAACAATCCTTTTGGAAAATCTCCTAATGGTCATAATTGGGGCGTCACCCCTTGGGATAAAGCGATGGTATTACCAGGGTCAACACAGCTCTCGCTTGCAAAAAAATTGCTACTCAATTTACCTTGGCAAAGATTAGAACCCATTCTGCCACAGACTAGAAAATGGGGAAAATATCGCACATTAATTTCATTATTTAAACACTATCAAGACCCGATTGCAGCTGCAGCAAGCCCTAATGGCGAGTTGGCTATTTACTACTTTCTTAATCTTAAACCAGCATTAATCAAGCTACAGCGTTTTACTCAACCAATTGTCGCATTCTGGTTTGATCCAACTAACGGCAACACCATTGCATCTTCAACCAGAAACAAAGGCAATCAACTCACGTTTGCGCCACCCGGCCACAATGCAGATAATGAAAAAGATTGGGTGCTTATTATTACAACAGAAAACATCCAGGGAAAATTAATCCGCAATATAGGCTCATATTAAATATCCTATTGGACCAATCACCTTACTTGTACATAAAGCCTTGTCTATGTTACATTTGTTAGCTGAAAAATTCTGACTATGGTTGACTTAGTGAAAGAAAAAAAACAACATCTATTAACTGAAAAAATAAAGTCGCTTTACAATAACAGCTTAATACCAGCTATATTAAGCGGCATTAATGCATTGTTTCTCGTCGCAGCCTTATGGCATAGTGCCGACCACCAATCACTCATTATATGGCTCAGCATTACGGTGCTATTAGCGATTGTACGTGTATCGCTATTAATCAGTTTTAAACATAAAAACCCCGTGGGCAAACAGATTTTGAAATGGGAAATGCCATTCTCAATCTCATTATTCTCCGTATTTCTGACCTGGAGTATAGGCGTGCTTATGGTGATTCCTAGAGATGATGTATTCTCAATTTTTATCGCCAGCATCTTCTCTGTCGGTCTGGCAGCAGCTGCTGTTTCTTGGTATTCACATATTAGATATATACAACTAGGCACAATTTGTTTAGCGTTACTCCCCATCATTACTGTATTACTCATACATGGCACACCTGAAACATTATGGATAGGTATAGCTGGCTGTTTTATGTTTATTTCATGCATTTCAACAGGCCACATTTTCCAAAAGACACTTAACGGTAATTTAGAGCTTGCTTACGATTTAGAGCTATCCATCAAAAATGCAGAAGTGATGGCACGTACTGATGTACTGACCGGCTTAAATAATCGCCGTGCTTTTTTTGATACTGCACCCAAGCTATTGAAGCAGTGTCATAAAAAAGAATTACCAGCCAGCATTATTATGTTCGACGTTGATTACTTCAAGAAAATAAATGATAAGTTTGGCCATGCTGGTGGTGATTTCGCATTGCAACACGTAGCAGAACTATTAAAAAGAAAATTGAGAAGATCTGATATCAGGTGCCGATTTGGTGGTGAAGAATTTGCAATATTATTGCCTAACACCAGTTTAGAAGAAGCCAACGCTACTGCAGAAAAACTCAGAGAATTAATTGCATCCACACCTATTGTTTATTCTCGTAAAGAAATTCCAATTACTGCTAGCTTTGGTGTAGCTAACATAGGCGAAACGATAGACGAGGTACTGAATAATGCAGACCATGCCATGTATCGCGCAAAAAACAATGGCCGCAATTTGGTTCATTCTTATTCATCCAAACTTGCTACTGTTATCGATAAAAAGAGAAGTAACCTTAAGTCTGACAAATCAACTAAAGTTAGAGACTCCTTACAGCCAAGTTAAATATAGTTTAAATCTAGAGCTTGTTTACTTTTGACAGCTTTGACAGTAAAAAGTAGAGCGCTGCCCTAGTCTAATACACTTAATCAAGCTACTACACACTTTACAAGGTTTATCAGTCCGCCCATAGACAAAATAAGACTGCTGAAAATACCCCGAGTTACCATTAACAGCCGTGAAATCTCTCAAGCTACTTCCACCTGCATTAAGCGCATCCCCTAATGTTGCTTTAATCTCAAGGACTAGCTTTTCGCATTTAGCTAGGCTCATCTTATTGGCAGGCAATTGTGGATTAATACGTGAGCGAAAAAGCGATTCACTCGCATAGATATTACCGACACCCACGACCAAATGTGCATCCATAATCGCATTCTTAATTGGCGCCTTACGTGTGCGTGTTTGTTGATACAAATGCTTAGCAGTAAATGTATCTTCTAATGGTTCTGGGCCCAACTGGCTTAATAGCACATGATCTTGTGGTGACTCTCCTCCCCACAGTACAGCGCCAAAGCGCCTAGGGTCTGTTAAGCGTAATACCTGTTGGTTTTGAAACTGGATATCGAAATGGTCATGCTTTTCTGGCGGGTAGTTTCTATCTAACAAACTAATGTGACCAGACATACCTAGGTGTATCAGCAACGTGCCATTTTCAAATTGAGCAAGAATATACTTGGCACGCCGCGTTAAGTTGAGTAATTTTTGATTATCTAATGTCGCTGGTAAGTGGTCTGGGATCGGCCAGCGCATAGATGCATTACGTATCACCACGCTTTTAACCGTTTGATTGATTAATGGCAACAACCCTTGCCTCGTAATTTCGACCTCAGGTAATTCTGGCATGCGCTGTACTATTTAAGCGTGTGCGGGGGGCTCAACATCGAAGTGCCAACGTCATTTGCAAAGCTGTAAACAAGCCCCTCATCTGGGCGGGCTAACATCATACTAGGTGATTCTATTAGCACATCTATATGTACCGTTTTACCGTTAGCTAGCTTCACCTTGAATGATGGGTATTTTTCTTGAAGATTAGGGGTATAAGTCTCAACCGATTTAGCTGGGTTTTGTTTCCAGCTAAATTCCAACCATTCATTCATATCATTTTGCACTAGTGTTACTTTAGGCTTCTTCGTACTCCATTGACCTTTTTCTATCGCGACATTCGACAATGTATCTTCCCAATCCAAACGAGCAAAATCAAAGCCCACTAACTGTTTATTTTCTGAAGGTGCCAACATGTTTTTATCAATCATCTCAGTTACTTGCGTGCTCGCCGCCTCAGAGTAAGCAGCATTTAACAAATAAACACCCTCTTTATAAGCGACGTATTGCTCATCGGTAACCGTGTTGTAAGTCCCATAGACAAAAGTCGCATCGCCACCCTCACCTGCTAAGGTAAGCTTTACCAATGGATTATCTAGGCCGTATTTAGCCAAATCTGTCGTAGGAAATTTGCTTTTACTCGTTGCAGCAACCACTGACAATATGCGCTGGACTGAAAGTTGATCTGCGCGCAGATTGTAGGGTGCAGTCATCTGCCAATAACCGTCAACTTTATTAAACGTTACGGCTGCTTTTGCAGGAAACTCCACTTTAACTGCCGTAATGCCAGCTAGCTTTAATTGAGAAACTTCATGTTCAGGTGCGCTTTGAATTTCAGTCTTTGGTCTCAAATACAAAAAAGCAACTAAGCCGGCAATTAACGCTAATAAAACTAGGTTCAGTATCCATCTATTTTTCATCGTTTTTTCTCTATTGCCTAATCTTAAAAGCGCCCACGCAAAGGAAACTTAAGCTTTTTTGCGTTTCCACCAAAACCAGAAACCAGCAGCAAAGAAACCTAGTGGAATAAAGAATTGGAAGGCATGAAATACGGTCCAAGCAACCGCTCGGCCACTATCTGTGTTTGGAATAGTGACGTTAGCATCTTTCAATGGCATCGGCTGAATGGTAATTAACGCATCATCCCCAGCTAACCAGTTGACAATGTTCACACCGAAATCAAGATTACCGCCATTCGTAATAAATGTATTCGATAAGAAATTTGCATTGCCCATCACAACCACACGCTGACCTTTTTTTTCAAAAGTACGTTCCAGTGAAACACCAATATTAATGGGACCACGTTTATCTGTTTTCACATCAAACGTTACTTTTTGGTTTTTAACGCCAGGCTCTATTGTCGACGACTCTAACCAACCATTTGGTGCCACTTCAACCAAACGGCCAACTTTCCAGCCAAAATCATACGACGCTTTTGCATCGATTTCCCTTGCTTCTGGGAACAATGTACGCAATTGAAAATTACGTGTAATTGGATGATCCCCATAAGAACTGGCAAAAGCTACTTTTGCATCTGCGCCATATTGCGCTGCCGACATATCCACTGCAATCCCTGGTGATACTGTAATACCCAAATACTCTGCAACAATATCCAAACCACGCAAATTATTATCATCTAACAACCAAAGTACGTTGCCGCCTTTTTCAATGTAGGTTTTGATTTTCTTCGCTTCGAGCTCACTCACGTCGACTTGTGGCGCAGCAATGACAAGCATCGCACCATTACTTGGCACTTCCTGAGCAATCGTTAAATCAGGGTTGGCAAATTTAAAGCCTTTTTCTTCAAGCTGCTTACCAAACTCACCAAGATCGTGATTTTTAACCCCTTGCATGTGACGCTCACCATGACCATCCAAAAACATCACTGGTTGCGTATTGGTACGTGATAAACGTACTAGCAAATTGGTCATATCCTGCTCAATGATGGGTGGAAAGATATGTTCTGTCCGCTTGTTATACTCAACAACCACTTCACCATCTTGCTTAATATTGGCTTCTTGAACCAACTTAGGCTCTTCAGTCGGATTAATAAATGTCAGCTTGATGTCTTTTTTCTCACGTTGGTAACGCGCCATAAAATCCAACATACCTTTGCGGAAGTTGTCGCCTCTGCTTGCATCATCATTCGTTGCAAACACCCTGATATTCACAGGGTCCTTCATTTGCTTTAGCACATTAACACTACCCTGCGTCAGGATGTTACGGTTTGCTTGTGTGACATCTTTAGCGAAACGATACTGGTGTGCTAAGTAACCTAAAATAATAATTAATAATAAAAATAGGATGACGAACAACCAACTTTGCGCCAATACTTGGAGCTTTAAACTGCGATTCATTTTCATACTGGAACCTGATTAGCCTCTTAAACGGTCTGCGTCTAAGCGACGAATCGTTAAAATTAAAAAAGTAATAATAAACAAAACAAAATAGATAATATCTGCTGTGTCTATCAAACCACCTGCGAATGATTGAAAGTGCTTCATAAATGATAGCTGCGCCATGGTGCTACTAGGATCACCTGAAAAGAAGCGATCCAAAATCATGAGCACAAACAAAGCAATAAAACTCAGAATGGCTGCAACAACTGGCTGAGAAGTTAGGCTAGAGAAATACAAGCCTAAAGCTGAAAAACTAGCCAACAACAGAAACAAACCTAATGAGTTGGCTAAAATATAACCGAAATCAATGTCTGCCCATAAATTAAGCGTTGCTAGCATCAACCCGATATAAACAATCAAGATACTTAAAAAAGCAAGCAAACCAAGAAACTTACCGACAACAATTTCTACTAGTGACAAAGGTGCGCTAAATAGAAACGGCAACGTTTGGTTACGGCGCTCTTCTGAAATCAAACGCATAGAAAGTAGGGGCACAGCGAATAACATAATAAATGAAGCCAGGCCATACACCCCCTGACCAACAAACTGTGTCACGCCAGTGCGTTCTGCTGGGCGGATAGACCCAGACATCACTTCGAAATAATTATTCACCCCATTCAGGTAATAGGTACCAAATGCAAACATCAATAAGGCCAAAATAATCCAGCCCATTGGCGATGCAAACATACTCTTTAATTCTTTTCTTGCAATACTTATTATCATACTAAAATTCCTTTAAGGCCGAGCATTAAGCCGCGACCTCCTCCTCTTCAGCTTGTGCGCCATCTTGATAGGTTAGCTGTACAAACACATCTTCTAAGCTGGTTTGATCTGGTGCTATTTGATACAAGCCCCAGCCGTTTTTAACTGCTGCTTTTACAATCGCCTCATGCGGCTCAGCACCATCCGCAACCACAATGCGTATCATATTATCTTCAGCCAGCCCAACCTCAGCAACACCTTTAATTTTAGCGATTGCTTCTAATTCAGGGGCTTTATTAAAACCAACCAAAAGCTTATTACCCATACGCTGTCGCTTCAGCACATCAATATCGCCGTTAAATACTAACTTACCTTGGTCAATAATTTGCACATGATCACAAACCATCTCTACTTCAGGCAAAATATGTGTAGAAACAATCACACTATGCTCTTTGCCAATATCTTTAATAAGGGTGCGAATATCACGAATTTGAATGGGATCTAAACCGACGGTTGGCTCATCTAAAATAACCACCATAGGGTTATGAATAATCGCCTGTGCGATACCCACACGCTGCTGATAACCATTTGATAAGTTCTCAATCAAACGCTTGCTCATATGGCCCAAGCCACAACGTTCTTTAGCGCTTTCTACTGCCTTTTCGATGTTTTTTCTACTCACGTTATGTAAACGTGCGGCAATCGTTAAATACTCATCAACCGTAAATTCCTTATATAAAGGACGCATCTCAGGCAAATAACCAATTAGTGCTTTCGCTTCCTTGGGGTTTTCGATCATGTCGATACCGCAAATTTTCACACTACCAAGACTTGGTGCTAAGTTGCCTGTCAGCATTTTCATCGTCGTCGACTTACCCGCACCATTAGGCCCTAAAAAACCTAATACTTGACCTTTAGCTAAGGTAAAACTCACCTCACTCACTGCGGCTCGTCCGCCGTAAAGCCGTGTTAGCTCAATTGCTTCTACTGTAAAATCATTCATAAATTCTTTAATACACTTCATCAAAAATCTAATAGCATCTGAAACTAAATTGCTGGATAAGTTTCATGCAAAAAGATATAGTACGATTAATGGTTACCTAATTAAGGTCAAATATTCTACCAACCCTTAATTATGGATGAACTTGTACGAACTGTCACGGACTAAACAAGACTTTAGCATTGTGCGTTGGATATTAACTAAATGACAAAAATTAAATCATTACTCAAACCTTTATTCCTAGTAACATTCTTAAGCTTGATTGGTATTAATAATGCCAATGCTGAATCAAGCATTAAGCCTGAAATTTCGACGACTAACGCAGAATTCGTTTACAAGTACCTATTAGCCGAGATTGCGGGCCAACGTGGTGACCTTTCGCTAGCCAGTCAATTATTCTTAGACTTAGCAAAAAAAACACGTGATCCACGCATAGCCGAACGTGCGGCACGTTCAGCCGCTTATGCTCGTCAACAAAACTTAGCTTTAGAAGCTGCCACCTTATGGGCAGACCTAGATCCAGAGTCGCTTGAGGCACAACAAGCGTCTAGTCAATTGCTAATTGCGACTGGCGATGTACAAAGCGCGATCCCACATATTAAAAAACTATTAGCTAAAGATAGCATGCGCGCCAATGGATTTTTGTATATCAACGACCTACTGGGCAATCAACAAGATAAAAAAGCGATGTTTACTTTTGTCAAAGAGCTTGCGCAACCTTATCCAGAATCGACAGAAGCGCAGTTTGCACTAGCTAGAGCCGCATGGCTGGCAGAAGACTCTATCGCTGCAAAAGCAGCACTAGCCAAAACCAGTGCGTTACGCCCAGGGTGGGAGCCAAGTGCTCAGATGCAGGGCCAAGTCATCGCTAAAGATTCTCCTGATGAGGCAGTTATCTTTTATCAAGACTTTCTAAAACAGTATCCAGATGCACATAAAGTGCGGATGAACTATGCCAAGTTATTGGTCAGCCTAAAACGTCACAAAGAAGCAAAACCAGAATTTATCAAACTCACTGAAGGTGCCAAAGGCAATGCTGAAACTAGTGCTGTTGTCGGGCTGCTTTCACTGGAAGCCAATGAGTTTGATATGGCAGAAAAATATCTTCAACAGGCTTTAGATAATGACTTTCACGATCCAGAACAGTTATACATATACTTAGGCCGCACGGCAGAGCGTCAGAAAAATGACACGAAAGCATTGCAATGGTACAACCAAGTTAAAGTTGGTAACCGTCATTATTTAGATGCGAAATTTGCTATTGCCGATGTTATTGTGCGCAAACAGAATCTTGATGCCGCGATTACAATGCTCGACGAGCTTAAGGAGTTAACGGTTGAGCAAAGGCTGGTCGTCGCACAAATGCAGTCAGGTATGCTAGCGCAAGCAGATAGGCACCAAGACGCATATGCATTAATTAAAAAAACAATTAACACGATACCCAACACACCGCAGCTGATTTACGACTATGCGATGGCAGCAGAACGTATTGGTAAGCTCGATGAGATGGAAAAAGAGTTACGCAAAGTTATTCAACTACAACCAGATTACGCTGCCGCATACAATGCACTAGGCTACTCTTTTGCCGACCGCAACATCAACCTAACTGAAGCTAAAACACTCATCGAAACAGCGATTAAACTCTCTCCAGGCGATCATTACATTTTAGATAGCTTGGGTTGGGTAGAGTACCGCCTAGGAAACTATGCTGTTGCTATCGAGCACTTACGTAAAGCACATAGCATTCAAGCAGATCCTGAGATTTCCGCCCATTTGGGTGAGGTGTTATGGAAACAAGGATTACAAAAAGAAGCTAAACATATTTGGGAAAATGCATTAAAAGACTTCCCCAAAAATAATATCTTAGTTAGCACGTCTAAGAAATTTAAACCTTAACTAGCTAACGACATTCGATTGAACAATATGCCTTTGCCATTTAGCCGCACTTTACTTTTGTGGGTGCTAGCCACACTTTTTCTTAGCGGTTGTGCGACAACAGCGACGCAAATAAGCACCCAACCAAAGACTAATGCAGAAAAACCTTCTGTGTTGCACAAGCAACACATGGAAAACATTGCTAAGATCCAAGACTTTTCGCTTAAGGGGCGTTTAGGCATCAAGACCAAACCAAAAAGTTTTTCAGCAAGGCTAGCGTGGCAACATACGTCTGAAAAAGACAATATTGATGTGTATTCCCCGTTAGGTGGAAAAGTAGCCAACATCGTCAAAACACCAGAAGAAGTCACACTCATCGACAACAGCAAAAAAAGCATTAAAGCAAAAGATATCGAAGCATTAACAGAAAAAGCATTAGGTTTTAGATTGCCATTATCTGGCCTAAGCCATTGGGCATTAGGCAGGCCTAACAACCAAGGCATCGTGAATGCAATGACTTGGGATCAAAACGGTAGAATTAGCACCCTGCAACAGAACGGCTGGGATATTCTGTACAAAGAATATAAGGATAATGAAGGCTATTTTTTACCAAGAAAAGTAACCCTTAAAAATGAAAGCATGACTTTAAAGCTCATTGTCGACAAATGGTCTGAATCACTCACCATAAAATAATAGCCAGAACCATTAAGCACATCGCCACCTAACTCATGCCAGACTTTCATCACTACTATGCCCCTGCAAAAATTAACTTATTTTTGCACATCACAGGTCAACGCACTGATGGTTACCATACCTTGCAAAGCGTGTTTCAGCTGCTTGATTTCTACGATACTATTTCCTTAAAACCAAACCAAAATGGTGAAATCAAACGCGTCACAGCCATAGAACAAGTTCCCGAACAAGATGATTTATGTGTACGTGCAGCGCATGCATTACAAAATGCCACTGGCTGTACGCAAGGCGTAGAAATTACCATAGAAAAGCATATCCCAATGGGCGGAGGACTTGGTGGCGGCAGCTCTAATGCGGCGACTGTGCTATTGGCTTTAAATCACCTATGGGGTCTTCACTTAAAACGAGAATCCCTCATCGAAATCGGTTTAAAATTAGGTGCGGATGTGCCAGTTTTCATCTTTGGAAAAAATGCTTGGGCGGAAGGTGTTGGAGAAATCCTGACGCCCCTAATTTTACCAACACAATATTATGTTGTTTTAACCCCGCAAGTACAGGTGTCAACTGCACAAGTATTTGCACATTCTGGATTGACAAAAGACACGAAACCATTGAAAATAGCGGACTTTTCAAATGGTGCAAATTCTAGCTTATTTAGAAATGACCTTGAAAACGTAGTATGTGAAGAATTTTCAGCAGTTGCATCTACCATAAAATGGCTTAATCAGTTTGGTCAAGCACGTATGAGTGGATCTGGTGCATCTGTGTTTTTAGCGGTTGATTCATTAACAAAGGCAAATGAAATTTGCGTACAGAAGCCAAGTAACACACAAGGTTTTGTAGCAAAAAGTTTAAATCAGCACCCTTTGTATGATTTGGTTGAATGAATCAGCAAAATAAGCGTTTATTGGGGAGTCGCCAAGTCGGTTAAGGCACATGGTTTTGATCCATGCATGCGAAGGTTCGAATCCTTCCTCCCCAGCCAAGTTTCAATAGCCAAAAGCGTGTAGATTAAGTAGGTTTACACGCTTTTAAATTTTAAAGGATGCATGTGGCAACGAATAGCAACATGATGGTATTCACAGGAAATGCTAATCCAGCTTTAGCGCAAGAAGTTGCGACTAACCTTGGCATCCCCTTGGGCTGTGCAGACGTCGGGCGCTTTTCAGATGGCGAAATCATGCTGGAAATTCTTGAAAACGTTCGTGGTCGCGATGTATTCGTGCTGCAATCTACCTGCTATCCAACCAATGACAGCCTTATGGAAGTCATGGTCATGGTCGATGCACTACGCCGCTCATCAGCCGGCCGCATTACTGCAGCCATCCCATACTTAGGCTATTCAAGGCAAGACCGTCGCCCGCGTTCTGCACGTGTTGCCATTACCGCTAAAGTCGTCGCAAACATGCTCACAAGTGTTGGTGTCAATCGTTTACTGACGATGGATTTACATGCGGATCAAATTCAAGGCTTTTTTGATATCCCAGTGGATAATATCTATGGTACACCGCTATTACTCGATGATTTGCTAGCGCAAAAACATGATGACTTAATGATTGTATCGCCAGACGTTGGTGGTGTGGTACGTGCGCGTGCTGCCGCTAAATATATCGGTGCAGATTTATCTATTATCGACAAACGCCGCCCAAAAGCAAACGTGGCTAAAGTCATGAATATTATTGGTGAAGTGGCTGGCCGCACCTGCGTCATCGTGGATGATATGGTCGATACCGCAAATACACTATGCGAAGCGGCAGCCGCACTCAAACAGCAAGGTGCAAAAAAAGTAGTGGCATATGCAACGCACCCAATTTTATCGGGTAATGCGGTAGAACGTATTACAGCATCTGAATTAGATGAATTAGTGGTCACAAATACGATTCCACTCAAAGAAGACGCAGAATCTAGCAAAAAAATTCGTCAACTAAGTGCCGCTGCGCTATTAGCTGAAACGATTAAACGGATTAGCCAAGAAGAGTCAGTCTCTTCTTTATTTCAAGAATAAATTTTTTCCTGTTATCTGGTCGCGGATGGCAGATTTTTAAGTAGTACATTTAGGAGCAACAAAATGAGTATTAATATTAAAGCAGTCCAACGTGACGTAAAAGGTACGAGTGCGAGCCGCCGCCTACGTCGCGCAGGCAGTGTGCCTGGTGTGGTATACGGTGGTGAAAAGCCAGCAATTACCCTTGAGTTCGATCATAAAGCACTATTCATGGAGTTTCGTCACGAAGCATTCCATGCATCTATCTTAAGCTTAGAAATTGATGGCAAAAAAGAAGACGTGCTATTACGTGATTACCAATTACACCCAGTACGCAACAACATTCAACACGTCGATTTCCAACGTGTTTCTGCCACGCAGAAAATTCACGTTAAAGTACCATTCCACTTTATTAATGCTGACACCTGTCCAGGCATTAAAACTGGTGGCGGTATTGTTGGTCACATCTTAAACGAAGCAGAAGTAAGCTGCTTACCGAAAGAGTTGCCAGAATTTATCGAAGTTGACTTAGGTAACCTAGAGTTAGGTGATTCAGTTCATCTGTCAGAAATCAAATTACCTAATAATGTTGAATTTGTATTATTAGCGCATGGCTCTGATGCTGCAGTAAGTGCGATCAATAAACCACGTGCCGCAATCGTTGAAGAAGTTGTTGAGACTGACGAAGCAGTTGAAGGCGCTGAAGGTGAAGCACCGGCAGCTGAAGGCGAAGAATCATCAGATGGTGAAAAACCAGACGCTGAGTAATTGTAAAGTAGCATTAAAAAGCGCGCGCTCTATAATAGAGTGCGCGTTATTTATTTATAGCGTTAGCATATAAAATAGCACGCTAAATAAACAATGCGCTAAATAAACAATGACAGACATCAAACTTTTTGTTGGCCTGGGTAACCCAGGTGAAAAATATGCTGCCACACGCCACAATGCTGGCTTCTGGTGGGTAGATTTAATCGCCGCACAAACCAACAGCACGCTAGCAGTTGATGCCAAAATGTTTGGTATTGTAGGCAAGCTTAATCCAACGCAAAACAAATGGCTGCTAAAACCATCCACCTTTATGAACGCGAGTGGTAAAGCGGTTGCAGCATTGGCTAACTATTATAAAGTCAGTCCAGATGAAATTATCGTTGTGCATGATGAGCTCGATCTACCCGCTGGCACCTTGAAATTAAAGTTTGGCGGTGGGCATGGTGGGCACAATGGCCTAAAAGACATTAACGCTGCACTGGGTACTAGTAACTACTGGCGGCTGCGTATTGGTATCGATCACCCTGGTGACCGCAACCAAGTGGTTAACTACGTATTAAAAGCACCACTAAAAGATGAACAAACGGCTATTGATGATGGCATATATGAAAGCGCAAGGCTGCTAGACCTGATATCAGCTGGCGACTTTGAAAATGCAATGCTAAAACTGCACACTAAAAGCAGTAACTAATTTAGCTTTAGTATGCTACTAGTCCGTTCAAACTCTACGCAAGTTTAAAGCGTTGAAATTTGAGAAGACAAGACAGTACAACAAGTACGGCGAGTTGCCGAAAATTGATAACAACGCAGAAATTGCGTACAAAGATGAATGGAATACAATGAAGTGTGGAATTGTTGGCCTACCTAACGTAGGCAAAAGTACATTATTCAATGCCGTTACCAAAGCTGGCATTGCCGCAGAAAACTACCCTTTTTGCACAATCGAGCCAAACATTGGCATTGTTGAAGTGCCTGATACACGCTTGCAGCCGCTTATTGATATTGTTAGTCCGCAAAAGATACAGCCTGCTATTGTTGAAATGGTCGATATTGCAGGTTTAGTTGCTGGTGCATCTAAAGGTGAAGGCTTAGGCAATAAGTTTCTAGCAAATATTCGTGAAACAGATGCTATTGCGCATGTTGTCCGTTGTTTTGAAGATGGTAACGTCATCCACGTATCGGATAAAGTAGACCCAATGTCAGATATTGAAGTTATCAACACAGAGCTTGCCTTAGCTGATATGGAAACAGTTGATAAAACCATCCAACGCGAAAGTAAAAAGGCTAAATCTGGCGACAAAGACGCTATTGCCTTATTTGATCTGTGTAAAAAAGTACAAGAGCATCTCAATACTGGCGCGCCAGTACGCACCTTAGATTTAGATGACGACCAGCTCATACTAATTAAACCTTTATGCTTAATTACAGTTAAGCCAGTAATGTATCTGGCAAATGTGAGCGAAGATGGTTTTGAAAATAACCCATTACTCGATAAAGTGATCGCCTTAGGCAAAACTGAAGGTGCACCTGTGGTTTCTATTTGCGCAAAAATAGAGGCTGAAATCTCTGAATTAGATGATGAAGATAAACTACTTTTCTTAGCAGAACTTAGCCAAACTGAACCAGGTTTGGACCGTGTGATTCGCGCCGCCTATAAACTACTAGGCCTACAAACCTACTTTACTGCTGGCGTACAAGAAGTGCGCGCTTGGACAGTTAAAATAGGCGCTACCGCGCCACAAGCGGCAGGCGTGATTCACACAGACTTTGAACGTGGCTTTATCCGGGCAGAAGTGACGGCTTATGATGACTTTGTAAATAATAAAGGTCATAAAGGTGCGCAAGAGGCTGGCAAAATGCGGTTAGAAGGTAAAGAGTATGTCATGGCGGATGGTGATGTAATCCTATTCCGCTTCAACGTTTAAGAACACAGCTAACAATCGCAAACTACGTTGTTAAATCCGCTTGCCGTACAAGCTGCACTGTCAGCGCGGATTTGCCTAGTATTTTATCGATTCTTAGCGGCGTTTTAAAACATTGCAATCACCTGGCTATTTCTTTGACAATTCCCATTGAAAACACTAGAATTGCGGGCTTGCTGAAATCTAAGCAAAATAGAATAGATTTATAGTTTCATGGTGATGTAGCTCAGCTGGTTAGAGCACAGCATTCATAATGCTGGGGTCGAGGGTTCAAGTCCCTCTTTCACCACCAATATTAAAGCGGCTTCCAGAGATGGAGGCCGCTTTTTTCATCCCTAATTTCTCGATTAGTAGCCCTTCAGCCAATATTATCTAATTTTTTTGTTAGCCCAAAGCGCTTCAAATTTCTTTTTTGCCTTTGCATGGTCGTTACCGCATTTCATTAGGTCTTTATTATCATTAGATGCCTCACAACCTATGACTGGCTTATAGAAATTCTCCCACGCTTCAATTTTTCTACGTCTTTCAGTAATACTTGCCGTTATTAGCGCCTGCTTTTGTTGTTCAGCACGATACTTGGTCATCTTTTTTTCTAGTACTTTTTCTTCCAGTGCATTTTTATTAGCTTCTATTCTTTGTTGATTTCTTAACTGCATTTGTTGAAGACTTTTCTGTGTTTGTTTACTAGTAACAAGCATCTGTTGACTGAAAATTTCCGCCGCACGTCTTAATTGAAAATCTATATAGACCGTTCTTAAAAACCAAGCCACAAGGATTGCAGCAAGCACAGCGAAAAATATACTTAATGGGGTTAACGAGCTGGTCTGCTCTTCATTGAAAAAGTCGTCTGAGTTACTGCTTCTAATCTCATCAGGATCTAGTTTCATTTTTATTCTTCCTATTTTTTTATTTTACTTATTGCATTCTATAACATAGGGTGTAATTTACACATCAAGGCAGCTCCAACATGCCCACTTAATCATACTACTCATCAACATCGGCTAGCCGATTAACCAATCTCACCGTATAATACTTGCTTGATTGTAAAATCAAATCGCCTTGGGGTGGCTTTAATGCCTGAGATCTCTTTGATATAGAGGGACCCAATGAACCTGATCCAGTTAATACTGGCGTAGGGACAGGCAGAGCATTATTGTTATAGCAGGTTTATTGTTTTAGGTTGCTGTTTTTAGTCTACCCAAATCAATTTCACTTCTAGTGCTAATCTCTCCTGTCCTTTTTATGATTGTTATAGAAAGGATACACTTGAAACATTTTCCAACCTCTTTACCCCTTATTGGCCTTTTGCTAATTTCGCCTGCGTATGC
>JBJPGD010000019.1:0-12656 GCA_048595445.1 Methylophilaceae bacterium | reverse complement strand
AGCCCGGCCGAGAGACCCTCCGGTGCAACGTTTAGCGGCCTAAGCTGCTAAAGAGTAAGTTTCGTCGTTTGCGACTATACTTGTTTCCAGATGGTTTAACGAGGAAATCTGAAACCCTCGGTATGCCCTGCACTGCTTTGTTACCCACGTCGAAACCTGGTCAGCCCCATGTGTGTTGCAGTTTAGTTAAGACTAAATACACCCCAACTAAGTTCACATTATACGCGTTTATCGAACAACGCTACTTTTTGTTATGCGCGCGCATAATGCGTGCTTTGTCTCGCTCCCAATCGCGGGCTTTTTCTGTATCGCGCTTATCGTGTTGTTTTTTACCTTTAGCTAGGCCGATTTGCACTTTAATACGCCCTTTTGTAAAGTGCATATCCAATGGCACTAATGTATAACCAGCACGCTCTACTTTACCAATAAGCTTTGCGATTTCTTCATTATGTAACAATAACTTACGCGTTCTGGTAGAGTCGGGGCGCACATGGGTGGATGCCATCCCTAATGGTGTAATGTGGCAACCAAGCAGGTATATCTCACCGCGTTGGATGATTACGTATGCTTCTTTAATATTGGCGCGATTATCACGAATGGCTTTGACTTCCCAGCCTTCTAGGACGATGCCTGCTTCATATTTATCTTCAATAAAGTAATCGAAAAATGCTTTTTTATTTTGGGCAATGCTCATGAATGGATACTAATAGCTTAAAATTAACATTTTACGCTAGTTTAAATAGAACGGCTTTAATGAATAAGGTAGAAAAAACAGTTTTAGTGATGCATTCTGCAAAAGAGATGTTTGCCTTGGTGGATGCGGTGGAGGATTATCCAAGTTTTTTGCCTTGGTGTGGCAAAGCTGATCTTTTAGAGCGAACAGATGCAACGACTAGCGCGACTTTACATATTAACTATCATGGTATTAAACAAAGCTTTACGACAACAAATAGTAAAGTGTTTCCGAACAGTATGGATATACAGTTGAAAGACGGCCCGTTTAAACAGCTAGAAGGTGATTGGCGTTTTATTGAATTAAGGCCAGATGCCTGTAAAATTGAGTTTCGCCTGCAATATGAATTTGCAAACAACTTGCTAGAAAAGCTAATATCGCCAGTGTTTAATTATATTGCAACGACTTTTGTCGATAGCTTTGTAGCACAAGCAGATGAAATTTACGCTTCTAAAAAGGATGTTAATTGAGTATAAACGACCATATCACTATAGAAGTTGCATATGCGTTACCGCAACAACAGTTAATTATCCCTGTGCAAGTTGCACCAGAGACGACAGCTGAAGACGCAATTAAAGCTTCTGGCATTATTGAAAAATTTCCTGTGATTGATTTAGCAAAGAATCAAATCGGTATTTTTGGCAAACTAACCAAGCTAGATACAACATTGCGCCACTTAGACCGTGTTGAAATTTACCGCCCACTGATTGCCGATCCTAAAGAAGTTCGCAAACAGCGCGCTGCAGAAGGGAAGGCGATGAAAAAAGCGGTGGGGATGCACCGCCTCTTAAGTAACTAAGCTAGCTTTGTTACCTCTAATTACAGTACTGATCAATCTCAGCTTGAGTCTTTACTTTCCCAGCTTCCAATTCATCATCACCTAAATACTCACGGTCGCCATTTTCATTGGTTTTATAAACACGGCCACCTTGCACATAAGATTGGTGGTTAGCTTTCGCTGCTTTACAGTTATCTGCATTAAGCTTTGCTTGCGTTTCTTTTTCTTGTTTGTTTTTCTTTTCTATCTCTGTATTGCGGGCACGTGTGCGCGCTGCTTCAACTTCAGGATCAACTGTTTCTTCAAATTTGTCTCTAGCCCTTTGTTCAGATGACGACGGGGCAGCTTCCTCATTAGCAGCTTCTGGCTCAGCTTTTTTCACACGCTTGGCTCTTTGTTTATTGCCAAGGGTATCTACTTTCACGTTAGACGGTGGCGGCGTATCTGAATAACGCACCACGCCATTTTTGTCTTTCCATTTATAAATCTCTGCATTAGCTAGCATTGGAATAGCCAATGCAACTATACAAACCAAACTTAATATTTTTTGCACCTTCATTTGGAGCCCTTTATTCAATAACCGCTGTAATTCATTTATATAATCAGATTACAGCATGCATATCTGTTTTGACAATACAATTAAACGTTGTAAAGCCGCTAAAGTTGACGTTGTTGTAAATATATCATCCCAAATCAATAGTCTACGCTCGCGGCATAGCAAACAATTCTGTATAATCGCGTTTTGGAAACAAAGGATTACTCATGCGTTTGTTGCAACAAGCCCTCACCTTTGATGATGTTTTATTAGTTCCCGCACATTCTGTTGTTATGCCGCGTGATGTCGACTTAAGTACTCAGCTCACTCGCAATATCAAATTAAACATTCCACTAGTCTCTGCGGCGATGGATACCGTCACAGAAGCGCCATTTGCAATTGCTCTCGCGCAAGAAGGTGGTTTGGGCATTATTCATAAAAACATGACTGCCATTAAACAGGCAGCACATGTTTTTCGCGTGAAGCGCTTTGAATCTGGCATTGTGAATGACCCTGTAACGATTCAAAGTCACATGACGGTGCGTGATGTGATAGAGCTCACAGAACTGCATAAAATTTCTGGCCTGCCAGTGGTGGATAACAATAAGGTTGTTGGTATCGTCACAAACCGTGATTTACGTTTTGAAACCAATTTTGATCAACCCATTACAAACATCATGACACCTCGTGATCGCTTGGTTACCATTAAAGAAGGCGCGCCACGTGAAGAAGCGATTCACTTATTACATCAGCACCGCTTAGAGCGTGTGCTTATCATTGACGACGAAGATACGTTAAAAGGTTTAATTACCGTTAAAGATATCCAAAAATCTAGTGACCATCCAAATGCAAACAAAGATAGTGCTGGCCGTTTACGTACTGGCGCTGCTGTTGGCGTTGGTGACGATACAGAAGAACGGGTTACTGCGCTTGCTGAAGCTGGTGTAGATGTGCTTGTGGTTGACACCGCACACGGACACTCGCAAGGTGTAATAGATCGTGTCAGCTGGGTAAAAAAGAACTTTTCTAATATTGATGTGATTGGTGGCAATATTGCGACAGCAGAGGCAGCAAAAGCCTTAGTCGATGTTGGTGCTGATGGCATTAAAGTTGGCATTGGTCCTGGCTCAATTTGCACAACTCGCATCGTCGCTGGTGTTGGTGTTCCTCAAATTTCCGCTATTGCCAATGTAGAAGAAGCATTACGTGGTACTGGTGTACCATTTATCGCAGATGGTGGCATTCGTTTTTCAGGAGATATTGCCAAAGCCATTGCTGCTGGTGCTTATAGCGTTATGCTAGGCGGTATGTTTGCAGGTACCGAAGAAGCACCTGGTGAAGTTGAGCTATACCAAGGCCGTTCATACAAATCTTACCGTGGCATGGGTTCTATCGGCGCGATGAAGGAAGGTTCGAGTGATCGCTACTTCCAAGATACTATTCGTGGGGCGGACAAATTGGTCCCTGAAGGCATCGAAGGTCGTGTACCTTACAAAGGTAGTGTGTTAGCGGTAATTCATCAACTAATGGGTGGCTTGCGTGCATCTATGGGCTATGTTGGGGCAACAAACATCAAAGAAATGCGCGAGAAAGCGGCATTTGTACAAGTAACCAGCGCTGGTATGCGTGAGTCGCATGTACATGATGTGCAAATCACAAAAGAAGCACCTAACTACCGCATTAACTAACAAAAACAATCTTTTGGGCAAACAGTTTAGTTACCTAGGCTGTTTGCCCAATATTTTTATTGGCATCAAATTAAATGACGCATTCAAAAATTCTTATTCTTGATTTTGGCTCCCAAGTCACTCAACTAATCGCACGCCGCGTGCGTGAAGCCAACGTTTACTGTGAGATTCATCCTTGCGATGTTTCAGAAGCATTCGTGCACGACTTTGGTGCTGATGGCATTATCCTATCTGGCAGCCATGCTAGTGCATATGAAGAGGATACTGACCGAGCGCCGCAAACAGTATTTGAACTAGGCGTACCAGTACTCGGCATCTGCTACGGCATGCAAACAATGGCACAGCAGCTAGGCGGCAAGGTTGAAGCTGGCTCTAAACGCGAATTTGGTTATGCGCAAGTACGCGCACGCGGTCACTCCGCCCTATTCCGCGATATTCAAGATGAGATTAATGCGGAAGGTCATGGCTTAATTGATGTATGGATGAGTCATGGCGACAAAGTCACTGAATTGCCAGCTGGCTTTAAAATAATTGCCAATAATGATACAACCCCAGTCGCTGCTATGGCAGATGAAGATAGAAAATTCTATGCAGTGCAGTTTCACCCAGAAGTAACGCACACTAAGCAAGGCCAAGCCATGCTTGAGCGTTTTGTATTAGAAATTTGCAATGCCAAGCCTGATTGGATAATGGGTGATCATATTGCTGAAGCCGTCGTCAAAATCAAAGAACAAGTCGGTGATGAAGAAGTAATACTCGGCTTATCAGGCGGCGTGGACTCTAGCGTTGCTGCAGCCCTTATCCACCGCGCGATAGGTAGCCAACTCACTTGCGTGTTTGTAGACCATGGTTTACTTCGCCTTAATGAAGGTGACATGGTCATGGATATGTTTGCCGGCCAACTACATGCAAAAGTCATCCGCGTCGATGCGCAAGACCAGTTCATGGACAAACTGGCAGATGTCAGTGACCCAGAAGCCAAGCGTAAAATTATCGGCGGTGAGTTTGTAGAAGTGTTCCAAGCTGAAGCTAAAAAATGTGCGAATGCTAAATGGTTAGCGCAAGGAACAATTTACCCTGATGTCATTGAGTCAGGCGGAGCAAAATCTAAAAAAGCAGTGACCATTAAAAGCCATCACAATGTCGGTGGCTTGCCAGAAAAACTAGGACTGAAATTATTAGAGCCATTACGCGACTTGTTTAAAGATGAAGTGCGCAAGCTTGGTGTAGCGTTGGGCTTACCACGCGAAATGGTGTATCGCCACCCTTTCCCTGGGCCTGGTTTGGGCGTGCGTATTTTGGGCGAAGTGAAACGTGACTACGCCTTATTATTGCAACGTGCAGATGCTATCTTTATCGAAGAGTTAAATAACACCATTGATGAAAAAACAGGAAAAACTTGGTATGAATTAACAAGTCAGGCATTTACGGTATTTTTACCAGTAAAATCCGTTGGCGTCATGGGTGATGGGCGTACTTATGATTACGTCGTTGCATTACGTGCTGTCGTCACTAGCGACTTTATGACTGCCAATTGGGCTGAATTGCCATATAGCTTATTAGGCAAGGTGTCTAATCGCATTATTAATGAGGTTAGAGGCATTAACCGTGTGGTATACGATGTATCGGGCAAACCGCCCGCTACGATTGAATGGGAGTAATTTAGCTCTTGAGTCGCGGCTTTGTTAAAGAAGATGACTTAGAACACGCTGGGACTGACTTACCGGAACGGCCAGTTAGCGAGCATCCTAATTACGTAACACCTACTGGTCTTGCACTGCTAGAAAAAGAAGCAAGTAAGCTTGATAAAGAAAGAGTTGATTTAGTAGCACTGAAAGAAGATGAAGCAGCTAAGCAAAAGCTGGCCGTTGTTGATCGTGATTTACGCTATTTATCGGCAAGGCTAGAGCATGCGATTGTGGTCGAACCCGCTGAGCAAGATAAAAACACAGTGCTCTTTGGTGCACAGGTGCAAGTAGAAGATGAAGAAGGTAATGTACTGCAATTTAATATTGTAGGTGAGGATGAAGCAGATATCTCCAAGCAAAAAGTGAGCTATGTATCACCCATTGCAAAAGCCTTAATTGGTCGAAAAGTCGACGATACGGTTTTATGGAAACGCCCTGCTGGCAATATGCAATTAGAGATTACTGAAATTAATTATTAAAATTTAAACCATAGAAAGTAGAAATATGAATGTTACTGAAGCTATCGTAGAACGGCGTTCTATTAAAGCTTATGATCCAGATCATAAAATGACGGAAAAAGAGATTGCTAAGTTAATGTCATTGACCATGTTGTCGCCGACGGCATTTAACATTCAGAACTGGCGTTTTGTGCTCGTGACAGACCCTGTTTTACGACAACAAGTTCGAGCAGTAAGTTGGAACCAAGCGCAAGTAGAAGAAGCTTCATTATTAATTGTGCTAACGGCAGATTTAAAGTCATGGGCAAAAAACCCGGCACGTTATTGGGTAAACGCGCCAAAACCAGTACAAGACTATCTTGTGCCTGCTATTGGCAAATACTACGAAGGTAATGAACAAGTACAGCGTGATGAAGGTATGCGCTCATGTGGTATGGCAGCAATGACCATCATGCTAGCAGCCAAGGAAATGGGTTACGATACCTGCCCAATGGACGGCTTTGATTTTGATGCAGTCGCAAAATTACTCAACCTACCTGATGATCATACGCCAGTGATGTTTGTGGCAGTTGGCAAAGCACTTGAGCCAGCGAAAGCACGTGCAGGACAACTGCATATGGATGATGTCGTCATCTACAATAAATTTTAATTACAACATTTAATATCAAGTCTCAATTTAAATATTTTAGAAAAGTTAATTCAGAAAAACTATGTTAATCGCAAATAATATTACTATGCAATTTGGCTCTAAGCCATTGTTTGAAAACGTCTCAGTTAAGTTTGGTGACAATAATCGCTATGGCCTAATCGGTGCCAATGGTTGTGGAAAATCGACCTTTATGAAAATTTTAGCTGGAATATTGGAACCTACAAGCGGCAATGTGAGTTTAGACACTAACGAACGCATGGCTTTCCTACACCAAGACCAGTTTGCTTATGAAGATAAACGCGTTTTAGACGTGGTCATGATGGGGCATGAAGAAATGTGGGCAGCCATGAAAGAGCGCGATGCCATCTACGCGAACTTAGAGGCCACTGAAGATGACTATATGAAAGCTGCTGAGTTAGAGGGCGTATTTGCTGAATACGATGGCTACACCGCGGAAGCACGCGCTGGTGAGCTACTCATGGGTGTTGGTATTCCAATTGGGCAGCATACTGGCCCAATGAGCGAAGTGGCACCAGGTTGGAAGCTCCGTGTATTGCTGGTACAAGCCTTATTTTCAAACCCTGATGTGTTGCTACTCGATGAGCCAACCAATAACTTAGACATCAACACGATTCGCTGGCTAGAAGATGTCGTTAATACCCGTGATTGCACCATGGTTATCATTTCACATGACCGTCACTTTTTAAACCAAGTCTGTACGCATACTTGCGATATGGATTACGGGAAGATTACCTCTTACCCTGGCAACTACGACGATTACATGGAAGCAAGCATTGCTGCGCGTAACCAGCAAGCAAAAGACAATGCGAAAGCGAAGCAACAAGTTGCAGATTTACAAGACTTTGTGCGTCGTTTTTCTGCTAACGCGTCTAAAGCGAAACAAGCAACCAGCCGTGCAAAACAGATTGATAAAATCAAGATAGAAGAATTTAAACCTTCTAGCCGTCAGTATCCATTTATTCGCTTTGAGTATGACGACAGAGAGAAGTTACACCGCAATGCGGTTGAATTGAAGAAGCTTGGTCATGGCTTTGACGATGAAAAAGACTTGTTTAAAGGCTTTGAAGTCATCTTCGAAGCAGGCGAAAAAGTCGCGATTATTGGTGAAAACGGTGTTGGTAAAACGACCCTCTTACGCTGCTTAGCTAATGAGTTAACACCAAAACATGGTGAGGTTAAATGGGCAGAAAAAGCCAATATCGGCTATTTTGCACAAGATCAAGAACACGCGTTCGAACAAGGTGAAGACCTTTTTGAGTGGATGACAAAACAGCGTCAAGCAGGTGACGACGACAATACAGTCCGTAGCATGTTAGGTCGTTTGTTATTTGGTACTGAAGCCACTAAGAAATCTGTCAACGTATTATCCGGTGGTGAAAAAGGCCGCATGATGTACGGTAAGTTGATGCTAGCTAAAACCAATGTCTTATTAATGGATGAACCAACCAATCACATGGATATGGAATCAATTGAGGCGTTAAATACAGCATTAGACAAATACAAAGGCACTTTATTCTTCGTCAGTCACGACCGTGAGTTTGTGAGTTCTATCGCGACGCGTATCTTAGAAATCAAAGCAGATGGCATTGTAGACTTTACAGGTAACTACGAAGATTACCTTACCAGCCAAGGGCTTGAGTAAGCAGTCATGGCATTAAAAGCCACGATTTACAAAGCCAACCTACAAATAGCAGACATGGATCGGCATTATTATGTCGAACATGCCTTAACACTGTCGCAGCACCCTTCTGAAACAGAGGAGCGCATGATGGTGAGATTGCTCGCTTTTGCACTGAATGCGCACGAACACCTAACCTTTGAACAAAGCATGGAGGATGATGCTCTCGCAGACTTATGGCAAAAAGACTTGACCGGTGTGATTGAGGTTTGGATAGATGTTGGACTGCCTGACGAAAAGCTAATCCGTAAAGCTTGCGGACGTGCGAAGCAAGTCATTGTCTATGCTTATGGTGGCAGAGTCGCAGAAATGTGGTTTGAACAAAACAGAAAGCTATTCCAGCGCCAAAAGAACCTTACTATCTTCAATATAGCGCAAGCAAGTTCTGTTGAAATGGCAAAAATGACGCAACGTTCGATGCAATTGCAGTGCAATATTCAAGATGAAGAAATATCGATGATCGATGATAAGCAGAATGTGACTGTCGAGATCACTAAACTTTACTAAACATATAAATACTACTAAAAGGGGCTCGATGAAGCCCCTTTTTTTATGAATACGAATTTATTAAAATAAATGTTGACACTTCAAAAAAATACATATAATATTTATATAGGTTTTATATATAAATTATTTAAGGAAGAAATAACCATGGCTCAATATGCGCTCAATATGTCAGATAGCTTATATAAGGATTTGAGATTTACAGCAAAGAATCATGACAAAACAGTTAGAGAGTTGATGATTAGCTTAATAAAAATTGGGTTAATTGCTTTAGATGCGAATGACGACTCAGAAACAGAACTTATCTATAGAAAAACCGATAAAGACGGTTCTAAGGTAGAACGTGCCATTATCCTATTGTAATTCGAATTACCCGTACTTCGCTTTTCTGTCTAAAGCTAAAAGCGGCTGTACAACATGGAAAAACGAATAGCATGCTTAGTCTGTACATTTTATGGGAATTACATGACTAAGTCCGATTAACTTTGATATGAAAGGGGTGGAAAGCCATGAAACAATTATCTTTTAAGTAATTTTCAATTGTGCGGAGTCCATAGGGCACCGCTAGGTAAGTTTAGCATTACGTGCATGTATATAGAAAAATATAAAAAAATACTCCCATTAGTTAAGTATTTTATCTTATTCTGGATACGACGTAACTGTACGCTCTTATCAGCAATAGATTATTACTAGGACTCCAGTTAAGTTAATTAACATGGAGACTTAATATGAAAGAGAAAAGCAAGAAACTCAATGTGGATGACCTGTTTCTTGAGTCCTTTTCAAAAAACAGCTCAGACAATATTGAGAGTATTACAATAAGTAAACCTAAAGAAAATCGTATTTCTTGTGGTGAAATTAATCATAACGATATACGTATTTCTGGATTAGATATTTCAGTTAAGGGCTTGAAAGTTAAAGTTGAGAAATTTCAAACTGGAAAATGGTTTACAGTAGCATTATCAGTAATGGTAACGCTTGTTACAGTCGCATTATTAGCAATATTAATATATGACGCCTTAATTTAACTTTCACAGATGACCAACTTCTAATGTAACAAAAAGTAGTACAAAGCCTCCTTAGTAAAATAAGGTGGCTTTTTTTTGATCTAGAACAAGCTAGTATTTTCATTTGCACTAATGGCAGAACAACGCTCGATGCAATTGCAGTGCAATATTCAAGATGAAGAAATATCGATGATCGATGATAAGCAGAATTTAGTGATGGACCTCGTGAAATTACAGTAAAAAAAAGCGCCGTTTAAGGCGCTTTAAACTTTGGAGAGTTACATTTACTTCTACAGCCACTACCACTACTTTAAAACTATGTAGCGCCAATTAACCTAACTGACGCTTCGTTTGCATCACAATTTCATCTGCCGTTGCACTATCATAAGAGAACGTTGATTTTTTCGCTTGAACGCGTATTCGTGTAGCATTTGCACTAATTGATTCAATCTCTACTTCAATATTTCGTTTTATTGCTTTAGCTGAAATTAGGTAAACATCTTCATTCTTCTTCTTGCCTTTTGATACAACCTTTATTTTCATTCGCTTCAGCGCGATGAAAGTTGCCTTTTTGACCTTGTGAGAAGGCGCTGTAAAAGTTCTATAACTAACACCATTAATTGTATGATTGATTGCTGCAGAACCACCCATACCTGCGACGGTGGTCGCCGCTGCTATACAACCTGAAAGAACACCCACTGCAATACAAAGTACTGCCACCCTGATAATCTTATACATTATTAACTTCTTTGAGTTAATGGAATCACAAGAATGTCAGAATAAAATTCAGCCGTCAACACTTGAGACAAAAACGGTATATAGGTCAATAATAATATTCTAAAAAGTTATAACAATGTGCCTTATTCAGCTAACAGTATAATTTACTTGCAACAAAACAACATAAATGCAGAAAATAAAACAAAAAAGCCTCAGTCGATAATGCCGGCTGAGACTTTCTAAAGTGTTGCTAATTAAATATTACTAAGCTTTTGATGACCTCTTGCGACCAACTTCTGTTAAAAAGCGCTTACGGATACGGATCGTTACTGGCGTAATTTCCACTAACTCATCGTCATCAATAAACTCAACAGCACTTTCTAACGTTAGTGCAATTGGCGTAATCAAACGCACCGCCTCATCTGTACCAGATGAGCGTACGTTAGTTAACTGTTTACCTTTGATCGGGTTCACAACTAAATCATTATCACGACTATGGATACCAATCACCATGCCTTCGTATAACTTATCGCCTGGCACTGAGAACATTTTTCCGCGATCTTGTAATTTCCACAAGGCATAAGCAACTGCTTCACCTTTCTCAGAAGAAATCAACACGCCGTTACGACGACCTGGCATATTGGCTTTCACTGGTGCGTACTCATCAAAAATATGTGCCATCAAGCCAGTACCACGCGTCATGGTTAAGAACTCGCCTTGGAAACCAATCAAACCACGTGCCGGAATTTTATATTCCAACCGTGTGCGGCCATTACCATCAGATTCCATATTTTGCATTTCACCTTTACGACGGCCTAACTCTTCCATTACGATACCTTGGTTATCGTCTTCTAGGTCGACCGTTAAGATTTCATATGGCTCACACTTAGCACCATCAATTTCACGATACACCACACGAGGTTTGCCTACTGCTAATTCAAAGCCTTCACGGCGCATAGTCTCTAGTAGAATCGTCAAATGTAATTCACCGCGCCCTGAGACACGGAAAATATCGGCATCGTCTGTATCTTCCACACGTAACGCCACGTTAACCAATAATTCTTTCGTTAAGCGGTCACGAATTTGGCGTGAAGTAATGAATTTTCCCTCTGTACCAGCTAATGGAGAGGTGTTAACCATAAAGTCCATGGTCAAGGTCGGCTCATCTACGCCTAAGTGAGGCAAACCAACAGGTTTTTCACGGTCACAAATAGTAAAGCCGATACCGATTTTGTCTAACCCAGAAATAATCACAATATCGCCAGCTTCAGCTTCTGGCACTTCTATACGCTCCAAGCCTTCAAAACCGAGTACTTGGTTAATTTTGCCTGTACCTACTTGCTCATCGCCATGCATCACTGCGACTGGCTGGCCTGTTTTAATACGTCCGTTAAGTACACGGCCAACACCTAAACGTCCAGTATAACTAGAGTAATCTAATGCTGAAATCTGCATTTGTAACGGCGCATCAGGGTCACCTTTTGGTGGTTCTACATGGCTCAAAATCGTATCAAACACAGCACGCATATTATCAGTTGGCTTAGCCATCTCTAACATTGCAAAGCCATTTAGCGCAGAAGCATAAACAACAGGAAAATCTAACTGTTCATCTGTTGCCCCTAAATTGGCAAACAAATCAAATGTTTGATCAATCACCCAATCGGTACGCGCACTTGGACGGTCAACCTTATTAATGACCACGATTGGTTTTAAACCAAGCGCTAATGCTTTCTTCGTCACAAAGCGTGTTTGTGGCATAGGGCCATCAACCGCGTCAACTAATAGCACAACGCCATCAACCATGCCTAACACACGCTCTACTTCACCACCAAAATCAGCATGGCCTGGTGTATCCACAATATTAATACGTGTACCTTCATAGGTCAGTGCGGTGTTTTTAGCCAAAATAGTAATGCCACGTTCTTTTTCAAGATCGTTACTATCCATTGCACGCTCAACGACCGCTTGATGCGATGCAAACGTACCTGCTTGTTGTAAAAGTTTATCAACCATGGTTGTTTTACCATGATCAACGTGAGCAATAATTGCGACATTTCTAAGATTGCGAGACATTATGAGTGCTACCAACTGTTTTGAAGGGCGCGATTCTACCACAATAACAACGCTTTATTATTTGACATTGTAAAATAACTGGTTATACTGCGCGCAAGTTAAAACTTTATTGCAAGGTTTATTGAGT
>JBJPGD010000018.1:0-10956 GCA_048595445.1 Methylophilaceae bacterium | reverse complement strand
CCTTCTGTAAATGTCGCAGCTAATGAATCCATTGTGACGCCATTCAAGAATGCCGCGCCTAAGTCCCCAATGATTAACCCTTCACCACTACCAAATGCTAGGCTGTAACCATACACTGCCCATGCTACTGAAATAACAGAGAAGACAACCAGTACTTGCATCAGGATAGATAGCATATTTTTACTACGTACCAAGCCGCCATAGAAAAGTGCTAAGCCAGGAACGGTCATTAAAATGACCAGTAACGTAGCAACCATCATCCAGGCAGTGTCGCCTTTATCTACAGTTTCTACTACTTCAGGTGCGGATTCTTCCATTACTGCTTCAGCAGCCATTTCAACAGGTGCAGCTTCTTCCATTGCTGCATCTACAGCGTCAACAGCATCTATCATTTCTGCTGCAGCATCTGTCATATCTTCAGCATAACTAATACTACTTGTTGCAATTGCACCGACACCCATAAAGGCGACAAGTGACAATATTGATAATAACTTTTTCATTTGATTACCCCTTTATAGTGCTTCAGCGCCAGTTTCCCCAGTACGAATACGGGTAACTTGCTCTAGATTAAACACAAAAACTTTACCGTCACCAATTTTGCCGGTAGAAGCAGATTTTTCAATTGCATCAACAACCTGATCTAGAATATCGTCAGGAATAGCGATTTCAATTTTAACTTTAGGCAGAAAATCAACGACATATTCTGCACCACGGTAAAGCTCTGTATGGCCTTTTTGGCGACCAAATCCTTTAACTTCTGTCACTGTGATGCCTTGAACGCCAATAGCAGACAATGCTTCACGTACTTCATCAAGCTTAAATGGCTTGATTATTGCGGATATAAATTTCATGTTTATCCTCCCTAGTGAAAATAATTTTATTTACTAAGATGAAATGGCTTAAGAGCCATTTCATCCAAGTGACAGTTAATTAGAATGATTTAGATACGTACGCAACAAATGTATCATCACCTAAGTAAGTGCCAGAGCCGTCAACATAGCCAGCTGCAGAGCTGTCGCCTTTACTTGTATTTGTGTCGGAGTAAAAAGCACCTAGCTCAATACCGTTGTCCCAAGCTTTAGCAAGCCCGATATTCCAATCTGTATAATCTAATGAGCTATTTGCTGAGCCAGAAAATGTTTGACGTCCAACGTGTGCACTTGCTGTAAGGCCAGTTTCGCCAATAGGAATAGCAGCGCCTAATTCATAATAAACACTACCATCTGAATCTTTAAAACCGAAGATATCAGTTAAGCCATATGAAATTTTCCCTGAAACCCAGCCATAACTTAATGCAGCATAAAGCTCAGTCGTTTCAGCATCTTCAGTTCCAGACCCACTAGCACGGTCTCCTGGATAAATGTACTGTAATAAACCTACGTCATAGCCAATGCCAGTATCACCAATTTCGCTGGCAAAACCACCATAGATATCAAGCTCTAGACTTGAGTTTGCATATAATCCATCATCTTCCAACCAGCTGATGTTAGAAGCCCAAGCACCTACATAGAAACCACTTTCATGACCATAATCTACGCCGCCTTGCAATGCTAATTCTTCACCGGTTTGTGCTAAACCACGGAACATATATTCGCTATATAAACCAACGTTGTAAGAAATGCTGTGTGGTGATGCTGCTTCTTCAGCTTGTGAAATAGCAGGTACAGCAAAGACACTTAATAAAGCAACTGATAATAGTGTTTTACGCATTTAATTCCCCTTCATCTTTATTTATAAATTTGTACTGCAGTATTAAAAAAATACAGGTGATATTAAGCAATTGCCATGCCAAACAGAAATCTGTTTAAAAACAGCATGTTAAGTAACATCAAGCTGTATAGAAGATTGATAAATATTAGGAAAAACTGGTAAACTACACTTAAATTAATAGGAAAACGACATGTTAAATGCTCAGGTATTAAATGATTTGTCTAAAAAAATCAAAGAGATAGTAGAAGAATCGCCCCTAGGCGATGCAGAAAAAAACATTCATGCACTAATTCAGGGCGCATTCACCAAAATGGAGCTTATTTCCCGAGAAGAATTTGATGTGCAATCTGAGGTGTTAAGCAATACGCGTGAAAAGCTAAGCTTATGTGAAGAAAGGTTAACTGAGTTAGAATCATTGTTAAACCATAAAGAATAAAAAACAACGAGGTTGGCCATCATAATATGTAGTTATGCAGTCGAGCTCTAGTTAATAGGGTGTCTGCGTAGACACCGCCTCTGAATTAATTCTAAAATATGTGGAAATGTTAAATAAAGAAGATATAGAGTTAAAAGGGCTTATTTTAAGCAATTTGCAACAGTGCTTACTTCTGCGATCCCTTGAGAAGGCACATTTTGATGAGATTGTGCAGCATTCTCACGCAATGAAACTGCCTGAAAATAGTGTTATCTTCGAACAGGGTGATGCACTTGTTGATATTTACTTCCTTATCTCTGGGGGTGTTAAATTACAGCGACTTGCAACTAATGGTGATGAGAAGGTGATTGAGATTGTTCGACCAGGACAGACCTTTGCAGAGGCAGTATTATTTTTAGGTGGGTCAAAGTATCCTGTTTCTGCCATTTCCGTGTCACCATCTGTGGTGGTGGGTATCCATGCAGGGACGTATTTAAATATACTAAAGACATCTAATACTTCTTGTATGAGTTTATTAGGCGCGTTAAGTCAGAAGTTGCATTGGATGGTAAATGAAGTTGATCGGTTAACACTGCACAATGCGACTTTTCGTTTAATTGATTATTTATTAAGCCATATTCCAGAAGGTGAGAATGATCGTACAGGTGTAATACTGGCTGCACCTAAACATGTGATTGCATCACGTTTGTCGATTAAGCCAGAAACATTATCTAGAACTTTAAAAAGTCTTGCTACGCAAGGGCTCATCAATTTAGATGGGTCACAAATTGAATTGGTGGATATTGAAAAGCTTCGCCACCTCATTTCACTTGAAATTTAATCTGCAGCACCTCATCCTCCCTTCTTAAGCTGTAGAAACGTACAGGCATCTAAGTATGAATTGACCTAAGTCAATGCTAATAGTTGCCGCCTCAATTAGCCTGTTACCAATTTTAATATTGGAGATTTGCAATGAGAGAGACCTTTACCAAGGGGATGGCTCGCAATATCTATTATGGGGGAGCGGTATTCTTCTTCTTAGTACTTATTGGTTTAACGGTGGATACTGTTAAACGCTTGCCTGCAACAGATAATTCAGAAAACTTAACAGAGCAAGTGGCTGAAGGAAAGCGAGTATGGGAAGAAAACAACTGTATTGGTTGCCATAGCTTATTGGGGGAAGGTGCTTATTTTGCGCCAGAACTAGGGAATGTATATACGCGCTTTGGTGAAAGTACAGATGCAATAAAAGCATTTATTAAATATCGTCCTGTGGAAGGTGTTAAAGGGAGACGTAGCATGCCGCAGTTTAATCTAACCGAAGAAGAGCTGGAAGCGGTGGCACAATTCTTAAAATATGTTGATGGTGTAAAAACAGCCAGAGACTGGCCACCAAATATTCAAGGATAAGGGGAAAAGTATGTTGAAATATGAATCACAAGGTATTGCAAAAATGTATTTTATTGCTGCCATAGGACTATTCCTTGGACAGATTATTTTTGGTGTTGTTATGGGGCTGCAGTATGTGATGGGTGATTTTTTATTCCCTGAAATACCCTTTAATGTCGCGCGGATGGTGCATACAAACTTATTAATTGTTTGGTTGTTATTTGGTTTTATGGGTTCAGCTTATTTTCTGGTGCCAGAAGAGGCAGAGCAGGAGTTGTATGCGCCTTGGTTAGCAAAACTGATGTTTTGGATTTTCTTAATTGCAGGTGCATTAACAATTCTAGGGTATTTGTTAGTGCCTTATGCACAGCTAGCTGAAATGACGATGAATGATTTATTACCTACCATGGGCCGAGAGTTTTTAGAGCAGCCTACTATTACTAAAATAGGTATCGTGATTGTGGTGTTGGCCTTTATCTTTAATATTGGCATGACTATATTAAAAGGTCGTAAGACCGTTATTAACGTAGTTTTGTTAACGGGTTTAGTTGGCTTAGCGGTGTTCTTTCTATTCGCATTCTATAACCCTGACAATATTGTTTTAGATAAGTATTTCTGGTGGTTTGTCGTCCATCTATGGGTAGAAGGTGTGTGGGAATTAATCATGGCATCTTTACTAGCCTATGTCTTAATTAAAGTAACAGGTGTTGATCGCGAAGTCATCGAAAAATGGCTATACATTATTATCGCGATGGCGCTTATTTCTGGCTTGATAGGAACGGGACATCATTTCTTCTGGATTGGTGCACCTGCGTACTGGCAATGGTTAGGATCCATCTTTTCAGCATTAGAGCCTATTCCGTTCTTTATGATGACCTTGTTTGCTTTTAACGTGGTGAATAAACGTCGTCGAGATCACCCGAATAAGGCTGCAGTGTTATGGGCATTAGGTACAGCTGTGATGGCGTTCTTAGGCGCAGGTGTATGGGGCTTCTTGCATACATTATCACCCATTAACTACTACACACATGGTACGCAAATTACAGCGGCGCATGGACACATGGCATTTTATGGTGCTTATGTCATGGTGGTATTAACGATGATTTCCTATTCAATGCCATTGATGCGTGGTCAGCAAGCAGCGAATGAGAATGCACAAAAATTAGAAATACGATCTTTTTGGATGATGACTATTTCGATGGTGTTTATTACTTTGTTATTGACTGGTGCAGGGATTATGCAAGTATATTTGCAGCGTTACTCAGCAGACCCGCAACCTTTTATGGTGGTACAAGATAAATTAACCAATTTTTATTGGTTGCGTGAAGTAGCAGGGCTTGGTTTTCTTTCAGGCTTATTCTTGTATATCTATAGCTTCTTTGCTAAAGGTAAAGAAGTAGAAGCGATAACGTAAGTATATTGAGGCAGTTAAAGACGTATTTAACATACCGCCAGAGGGCGGTATGTCTTTTTAGTGGGCTTAAATATAGATAAGAGGCGCATATGGAAACAGATAAAACTCAGCTAAAACTTGCAGCCAATTCGGCATTAATGTCATTACTCAATTTAACGGTTTTACCTGGGGTTGGTTTTGTTATCTTGTTATTCATTTATCAGAAAACAATACCGAACACGTTTGGGCGGTATTATGCTGGATTGGCAATCAAAACCAATATATGGGCAGGAATATCGTTGATATTAGTGACTGGATTGATGGTATTGCTGGGAGGGTTTGATTCCTTGTGGACATGGGTCTATGTGATTTCTTATTTTGTCTTTGTTCACGCGCTGTTTATTTTATATGCAACATGGGTGTTGGCTCGATCTTGGACAGGTGAAAAATTAAAAAAATCATTTTTATCGAAGTAATTTGTTGGAGATGAGCGTGCATCGTGAAACAGAACCAACATTATTGCCAGGTGATTTGGCAATGTGGTTTTTTATTTTTATGGAATTATTGGTTTTTGGTATTTTCTTTATCGCTTACGCAATAACGCGATTGCAAAATGTAGAGATGTTTAACCAATATCAACTGACATTAAATCGTGAACTAGGGATGGCCAATACTCTATTATTAATTAGCGCCAGCTATTTCGTTGTTCGTGCTGTCCATGAGGTCAAGCTTAATAATATTAAATCCTGTGTCTATTGGCTTTATGCTGCTTTAGCTGGTGGAGCAGGTTTTTTGTTATTAAAAGCGATGGAATATACTGAGAAATTTTCAGCAGGGGTTAATTTAAGCACCAATACGTTTTATATGTTCTATTTATCCCTGACGCTGTTTCATTTTTTGCATGTAATCCTGGGGATGATAATTTTATTGGCCATTGTGATTAAAGCGCAAAATGGTGCATATAGTGCCAACAATTATGTAGGTGTGGAAACAGGTGCATCCTATTGGCATATGGTTGATTTGGTGTGGATTATTTTGTTTCCAATGGTATATATCATTCGATGAGACGTTATTACAATAGCCATACCATTTGGCTTGCTATGATGTTATTGACAGTATGGGTCTACGTGATGGCTGAATCAGGTTCAAGCGGATTTTGGTTGGTGCAATTTATATTTTTGATAACAATCATTAAAGGCTCTCTCATTATCCGTGAGTTTATGTCATTAAAAGGCGTGTCATTATTATGGCGCGTGATTATGTATGGATGGCTGTGGGTCGTGTGCCTCACCATCTCAGTAATTTACTTAGTAGGCACGTAACAGAGTAGGATTAAATATGAGTAAAAAAACAATAGATATTCCGTATTATCAAGAACAGCATAACGAAACAGAGCTATTTTTGCATGCCTATAATAATCAGTTGCCTCTATTGATAAAAGGGCCAACGGGCTGTGGGAAAACGCGGTTTATACAACATATGGCAGCCAAGCTAGGCCGACCTTTATATACGATTGCATGCCATGATGATTTAACGGCAGCCGATTTGGTGGGTCGTCATTTAATCGGCGATGGTGAGACTTACTGGCATGATGGCCCGCTAACAAAAGCAGTGCGAGATGGAGCTATTTGTTATTTAGATGAAGTGGTTGAAGCACGTAAAGATACGACAGTCGTGCTCCACCCATTATCAGATGACCGTCGGATATTACCAATCGAACGTACAGGCGAAGTATTAAAAGCACCTCCTCAATTTATGTTGGTCGTTTCTTATAATCCAGGCTACCAAAATTTACTAAAAGGTATGAAGCCTTCTACTCGGCAACGTTTTGTCGCGATGCGTTTTGATTATCCAGATAGAGAAACAGAAATTAAGATTATTCAACAAGAAGCAGATATTGATCAAGCAACTGCTATGCAGTTAATAGAATTGGCTCGTGCATTGCGTGTGTTAAAAGACCATGATTTGGAAGAATCTGCATCGACACGCCTATTGGTCTATGCTGCGACACTCATTCAATCAGGGCTTGACCCTATTGCTGCATGCCGCGCTGCCATTATTGAGCCCTTGAGTGATGATGAGGAAACGGTTGAAGCATTAATGGAAGTGGTTAAAGCAAAGATGGGTAAAGAATAATATGAGCCGCACACCTTCTCAGAATAGTCACACAGCTGCTTTTGCTGAAGCTTTTTTTATTGCTAACTTACTATTTGTTGGTGTTTTTTACTTGGCATTATGGGTGCTTTACTTGTTACGTTATCAAACGGCATCCATTATTGATCAGCAGCATTTACATCAAACCTTACTAGCCAGCAGTATTAGTACGACTATTTTTATCGTGTTGAACCTATATATTATATTAACGGATGGTTACGCCTCGCTCACCGCATTATTCTCGCTGGAAGTTTATTTCATGCTGATTGTCCCCCTGTTTTTAATTGCTGGCATTATTGGGTTTACCAAGGCGATAAAACGGTTGGGTTATACATACCCATTATTTGGTGGTTTTGCTAAATGAGGCACCTAAGTTGCAGTCATTGCGGCGGTGTCTTAGAAGTTGAGACTGCTGTTTGTCCGCATTGCGGTATTCCTTTGCCGCCGGATCATGGCACACATAGAGAGCGAACTTTTATCTATTGGTTTATTGCGCTAGTAATTTTTTGTTTCGTCATGATGCTTTGGTTGCCACCCGATTGGTTATCATTTAGAGGGAAATAAACGATGTTAGAAGAATTGGTCGGGTCGACGTGGCATCGTTATATTACAAAGCGTGCAGTAAAGCATTATCCAGAAGCAATCGTGTATTTAGATGAAGTGCGTTATACAGCGGGCATCTTTTTTCGAGCCTTGGGCGGTGAAGGTGGGCTACGGGTTGAAGGGGCGACTGACTCAGATGTTAAGGCCAGGCGTTCAATCTTACAGCGTATCGCAGGTGTGGCGGATAAAACACAATATGCATGGCGAGATGAAGAAACCTTACGTTTGCCCGCAAGCATTGCTATATTTCCCACTAAACAATTGAATGTCGATCTCTATTTATGGTTGACGGCATTATCGGTTATGACGGTGGAAGAAGGGGACTGGATCAGCCGAAATCAAATCCGAACACAACAAACATTAGCGATTTGGCCAGGGCTAAAAACACGATATCAGCACTTGCTTGAAGCACACTTAACGCAACGTACAAATCCTTCAGACTTGCCTGAACGGGAGGCAAGACAAGAAGAGGCCATACGTAATGCTTTGTTTAACACCACAGAAGTCATCAGCTTAGAATATGCTAAGTATCCACCGCAGCCAGTGGTCCTTTGGTTGCACCCCTCGCCGCCGCCAGTAACGTTTGAGACAGGAAAATCACCACAAGATCCAGATTTGCCAGCGGCTCAAGCTAAAAAAGATCAAAAAAAGCAACAAAAGAGAAAGCAAGGGAATCGAACTGATATGCCAGAAGGTAATGATGGCTTAATGAGTTTTCGATTAGAGAGTTTATGGAGTTGGGGAGAGTATAGCAAAGTAGACCGCACGAGCACGGAAGACGAAGACGATGATGCAATGCAAACGGCTGAAGATATGGACCAAATTTCAGTTGCTCAGGACAATGAAACAACAGCAAGTAAAATAAAATTAGATCTTGATTTGCCAGCAAGCCAGTATGATGACATTGTATTAGGTGAAGGAATCCCCATCGATGAGTGGGATTATAAAAAACAGCGCTTACAAAAGAATCACTGTCGTTTGATTCCAATGATGGCTAGAGATGCAGTTGCCACTGAGCTACCTAAAAGCTTACAAATGCAGGCTAGAAAAATCCGTCGTCAGTTTGAGATATTACGCCCGCAACGTCATTGGGTAAACCGGCAAACAGAAGGGTCGGAGCTGGATCTAGAAAGCTATATTAATTTCTTAGCTGACCGTAAACATGGACACGTCAATAGTGACACCCCTGTTTATCGTAGTTTGCGTAATCAAAGCCGAGATTTATCCTGCTTGTTATTGGCTGATTTATCATTATCAACAGATGCGTATATTGATAACACCTCTCGGGTGATTGATGTGATTCGTGATTCTCTTTATTTGTTCTCTGAGGCGTTGAGTGTTACGGGAGACCGTTTTGCATTGCATGGCTTCTCTTCACGTAACCGTAATCATGTGCGCTTTAATAATATTAAAAATTTTGATGAAACCTATAATGATCATGTGCGCGGACATATTGATGCGGTTCGTCCTGGTTATTACACACGTATGGGAGCCGCGATACGACATGCCAGCCAGTTATTAGAAACAGAAACTAGCCAGCAGAAATTATTACTGATTATCACGGATGGTAAGCCCAATGATCTAGATAAATATGAAGGTCGATATGGCATTGAAGATACGCGACAAGCCATACTAGAAGCTGAGAAAAAAGGGCTGCAACCCTTCTGTGTGACTGTTGATGAGAGAGCAGAAGATTATTTACCTTATCTGTTTGGTAAAAATGCCTATATCTTGGTGAAGAATATACAGGAGCTGCCTGCTAAATTGCCATTACTGTATCTACGCTTAACGCGTTAAAACACATTGATAGGGCCGAAAATTTTGACCTTTCCCATGATTAATTTAGCTTGTTTCACACGCTGTAAAAACTAAAATCGTTCTTGATGTATATCAATGACTTACTCTTAGCTTAACTTCATAATTTTATATAGGCTAGCGACCATTTTTATTGTTAAACAGGGAGAAGAGAAGTTATGAAGCTATTCGAAAAAATTGGGTTGGTTATTATTACCTCATTAATAGGGTTTTCCATGCCATCGTTTTCTGAAGAAGCGATGGATGTCGGTAAAGTAGGTGTTAAATCGCAGGCAAAAGGGTTGCAGCGTGTGACGCAGAAACTAGTTGCACCACCTTTCTTACCAAAACATGATCAAGTGGCTAAAGGCGACCCTAAAATTGTTGCAATGACCATGACAATTGTTGAAAAAGAGTTGGAGGTTGCCGATGATGTGTTTGTGCAAGCGATGACTTTCGAAGGTTCAAATCCAGGCCCAATGATTGTAGTGCATGAAGGTGATTATGTAGAACTGACATTGATTAATCCTAAAAAGAACAGCATGGTGCACAATATTGATTTCCATTCAGCCACGGGTGCGCTTGGTGGAGGTGGTTTAACCAATGTGTCACCTGGCCAGCAAGTCGTGCTACGTTTTAAAGCAACGAAACCAGGTGTGTTTGTTTATCATTGTGCACCGGGTGGTGTCATGATTCCTTACCACGTTGTAACAGGTATGAATGGTGCCATTATGGTGTTGCCGCGGGACGGATTGAAAGATGAAAAAGGTAAATTGGTGACTTACGACAAGGCTTACTATATTGGTGAGCAAGGTTGGTATATTCCTCAAGATGAAGAAGGTAACTATAAGCGCTATAAAACACCAATTATGGCGATGGCAGATACGCTAAAAGTGATGAGGACATTAACACCAACACATATGACTTTTAACGGTAAGGTTGGTGCGCTTACAGGTGAAAATTCGATGACAGCTAAGGTGGGTGAGTCTGTTCTTTTCCTACATTCACAAGCTAATCGTGATACGCGTATTCACTTAATTGGTGGCCATGGTGATCTTGTTTGGCCAGGTGGTTCATTTAGAAATATACCGACGGTAGATCATGAAACATGGTCTATTAATGGCGGTGAAGCAGGCGCTGCAATATACACGTTCAAACAGCCTGGGCTTTATGCGTATGTAAATCATAATTTAATTGAGGCTGTCATGTTTGGTGCAGCGGCGCATGTATCTGTAGAAGGTGAGTGGAATAACGACTTAATGGAACAGGTTTCTAAGCCTGGTCCTATTAAATAAAATTAGCGATAAATAAATTGTGAGTAGGTTTTAAAAAGTCATGAGATCTATTTTAATCATGATTCTATTATCTGTAGGGGTTGCAATGGCAGCGCCTACAGAAGTAGAAAAACGAATTAAATATACGACATCGCTTAATGCTATGGCGGCAATCGTGATGAACTGGTATGGCAGCTTAATCACAAGCAATGAACAAGTAACAT
>JBJPGD010000017.1:0-105698 GCA_048595445.1 Methylophilaceae bacterium | reverse complement strand
CGTATTACCGCGGCTGCTGGCACGTAGTTAGCCGGTGCTTCTTGTCAAGGTACCGTCATTAACATAGGTTATTAACCTATATCGTTTCTTCCCTTGCGAAAGAGCTTTACAACCCGAAGGCCTTCTTCACTCACGCGGAATGGCTGGATCAGGGTTGCCCCCATTGTCCAAAATTCCCCACTGCTGCCTCCCGTAGGAGTCTGGGCCGTGTCTCAGTCCCAGTGTGGCTGGTCGTCCTCTCAGACCAGCTACTGATCGTTGCCTTGGTAGGCCTTTACCCCACCAACTAGCTAATCAGGTATCGACCGCTCCATTAACGCCAGGTCCGAAGATCCCCAGCTTTCCCCCGTAGGGCGTATGCGGTATTAGCTAACCTTTCGGCTAGTTATCCCCCATTATTGGACACGTTTCGATATATTACTCACCCGTCCGCCACTCGTCAGCCAGAGCAAGCTCTGCTGTTACCGTTCGACTTGCATGTGTAAAGCATTCCGCCAGCGTTCAATCTGAGCCATGATCAAACTCTTCAGTTTAATTTTATGACTATTACTTATTCCTCTTTCGAGGTGGTATTTCGCTTTTGCTTTATCTTCTACAAAGATAAATCTTCGTAAAAGCATATCTCAAATTCATTTCCAAGGTGTGTCTTGTACTTCATTAATTATTGCTAACTAATGAGTTATTACATAACTTGTCATAAATCTAAGTGTAAGCATTTGTTTTCTGAGTGCGTTAAACCGAAGTTCAACGCTTTTATGACCCAGTCACAAACACCCACACTTATCAGTCATCCTGATTTTTAAAGAACTTTTTCAACCCAATTAAGACGCTATGTTTAACTGGTTCGGACACCGCAAAATCTAAAACGCTATGCACTTTGATTTATTTGGTTGCGGGAACAGGATTTGAACCTGTGACCTTCGGGTTATGAGCCCGACGAGCTGCCAGACTGCTCCATCCCGCGTCCGTGTCGACATATCTATCGCCGAGAGATGAGACTATAGCAAGTTTTTGAACTCCCTGTCAACGCTTGTTCGACTTTTATTTATGTAAAAAGCAGCTTGAAAAGCGCGTTAAAAACAAAACCCTAAACTATGAAGAGCTTAGGGTTCAATGCTGGCCAGGAATTAAAGAAACTTATTTCCCAATAGCGCCAAATACCTTCTTAAGTAAGCTACTAGCCTGGCCAATCGGGTCTTTACGAATGGCGGCTTCCTCTTTAGCAATCATCAAATACAAGCCATCCAGCGCTTTATTGGTAACGTATTGTTCGATGTTAGCGTCTTCTTTATCAACCACACCAAACTTACTACCCATTTCAGCATACTTATTATAAGTTTGTGCTAATTGCACCTTCTCAGTTGCCTTAGTCACGATAGGTAAAAACTTTTGGCCCATATCAGCAGATGTCGTTTTTTTGAAGTACTGCGTTGCAGCATCTTCGGGTCCAGTTAAGATTGCTTTGGCATCAGCCAAACTCATTTGTTTAATTGAGTTCACCAGTAATGCTTTTGCTTCTGGGGCTGCTGCCTCTGCTGCGCGGTTCATCTTCAGAATCAATTCATCTGACTGATCGCCCATGCCGATAAATTTCATACCTTTTTCAACTTTTTTCAATGAGTCAGGCAAGGGGATTTTAACTTCTTTATTACTAAAAAATCCATTCGCAGCACCTAAGCTGCTCACTGCTTTTGCCACGCCTTGATTAAGCGCTTCTTTTAAGCCACTACTAGCTTCATCATTACTTAATGCATCAACACCTGCTCCTGTGCTAGCACCAGAGTCACTTTTAGCGGTGCTGGTCGTTACCTTATCTTTAAGCGTTTTTAAATCTTTAAGATCATAAGCATTAGCTTGGCACCCTAAGGTTGCTAACGCGACCACCAAAATAATTTTTTTCATTTTTTATTCCTCATTATTATGTTGAGTGCATCTTATGCTGAATGCGCCTAACAAGGCAAGTCTACATGTTTTTACTTTATATAGTTTTAAATCGCCCAACACTTAAAAGTATTTTACATTTCAACTGTTTTTGATACAAAAAAGCCCTCTATTTCAAGGGCTTTTTTAACAAGCGATTAAACCAACAATTCGTTGACCCTACGGACAAAGCTAGCTGGATCGTCTAACTGACCGCCTTCTGCTAACAATGCTTGATCAAACAACACATGCGTATAGTCATTAAACTTGCCGTCATCTTTCTCTTTTTTAAGCCTCTCAACTAAGCGATGGCTTGGGTTTACTTCTAAAATCGGCTTCGATTCTGGTGCATTTTGACCTGATGCTTTTAATATACGTGCCAAGTTGCCAGACAAATCATCCTCTCCAGCAACCAAACAAGCTGGAGAATCCGTCAAGCGATGTGTCACTCGCACTTCTTTTACGTGGTCACCTAATGTTTTTTGAAGGCGCTCGATTAAATCTTTAGACTCGTCTTCGACTTTCTTTTGTGCTTCTTTTTCAGACGCATCTTCAAGCTTACCTAAATCAAGATCGCCTTTAGCAATAGATTGCAGTTTTTTGCCACCGAATTCGGTCAGACTACCAAACAACCATTCGTCCACCTTGTCTGACATCAGCAACACTTCGATGCCTTTTTTACGGAAGATTTCCAAATGTGGTGAATGCTGTGCTGCTGCAAAACTATCTGCAGCAATATAGTAAACCACCTCTTGCTCTTCTTTCATGCGGCCAATGTAATCAGCGAAGCCAACATCTTGCGTTTCATTGTCTGCATGGGTAGAAGCAAAGCGCAACAAGCCAGCAATTTTGTCTTTATTCGCAAAATCTTCACCTGGGCCTTCTTTCATAACACGACCAAACTCTGTCCAGAATGTTGCGTACTGCTCTGGTTTGCTTTTCGCTAAATCTTCCAGCAAGCCCAATACTTTTTTCACAGAGCCATTTTTAATGGCTGTTACGTCTCGACTATCTTGCAAAATCTCACGCGATACATTCAACGGTAAATCTGATGAATCAATCACACCTCGGATAAAGCGCAGGTATTGTGGCATGAGCTTTTCAGCATCGTCCATGATAAATACGCGCTTCACATACAATTTAATGCCATTGCTACGCTCACGATCATACAAATCAAACGGCGCTTTACTTGGTACATAAAGTAATGAAATGTACTCTTGATTTCCCTCTACGCGATTATGTGAATAGGCAATTGGGTTCTCAGCATCATGCGATGCGTGTTTATAAAACTCTTGATACTCTTCTTCTGTAATATCTTTTTTATTGCGCGCCCATAAAGCGGATGCCTTGTTGACCGTTTCGTCTTCATCTGTCACCACCATTTCACCCGGCTTATCATCTTCACCTTCTTTCCATTCTGACTTTTTCATCAAGATTGGTAAGGCAATGTGATCTGAGTATTTTCCTACTAGTGATTTCAGTTTGTAATCGTTTAAGAATTCATCTTCGCCATCGCGAAGATGTAAAATAACGTCTGTACCACGAGCTGCTTTTTTTACTGTATCTAATGTAAAGTCGCCTTCACCAGACGATTCCCACTTAATCGCATCTTTACTGCCTGCGCGTCTTGTAATTAAGGTAACTTTGTCGGCAATAATAAATGAAGAATAAAACCCAACACCAAACTGGCCGATCAAATTCGCATCTTTTACTTGATCGCCTGCCAATGCGTTTAAAAACTCTTTGGTGCCTGATTTCGCAATCGTACCAATATTGTCAATCACTTCCTCTTTATTCATGCCGATACCATTATCAGAGATGGTTAGTGTGCGTGCTTTCGCATCAAACGCAATGCGAATACTCAAGTCACTATCATCTTCGTATAGGCTGCCATCTGCTAACGCTTCAAAGCGTAACTTGTCGGCTGCATCTGATGCGTTTGAAATCAATTCGCGCAACACAATATCTTTGTTTGAGTACAAAGAATGGATCATGAGGTGTAGTAATTGTTTTACCTCAGCGCGAAATTCTAATTTTTCTGATTGAGCTTTTGCCATATTTTTCCTTTTATACGTTTCATTAATCCGTTAAACTTTGCCTATATTTTGGGTTAAAAATTCTAATTTCAAGCATTAAATAAAACTATTTGTCAGATAGGCTTGTGAGGACAAAATGACAACGATTGATATAAATGAAATAAACGCGCACACTTTTAAAGTCACGGTGACTGCTGGCAACACGACTGAACATGTCGTCAATGTAGATCCAGCTTATGCCCAGAAGTTAACTGGCGGCAACATGCCGGCTGCAGATTTAGTCAAAAAGTCATTTGAATTTCTGCTTGAGCGGGAGTCCAGCAATAGCATTTTAAGAAGTTTTGATTTAGGCGTCATTAATCGCTACTTTCCAGCGTACGAACGTGAAATCTGTAAATAACATTAAAACAAGAATCGAGTTAATTTAAATGGATGCTCTAATCGGCTTAATTTCAGGCTTAGTCATCGGCAGCTTTCTTGCCTATATTTTTATTTATAAAAAGAAAAAAACTAACGGTGTGACAGCTGATAGCAGCACCTTAATGCACAACATTGAAAAGGTGTTTAAAGTGGCATTAGCCGAAGGCACTTACAGCGATATTTTTGATTACAAAAGCGAGCAAAGCCGATTTTTTAATTTGTTCAAAACCAAGAAAAAGGCATTGCTAATCTCTGAAGCCAGGGTATTGATCGGCTATGATTTTGCAAAAGTAAAACTTGCGATAGACGAGCCCAATCAACGGATTAATATTCTAGAATTTCCAAGCCCAGAAGTCTTAGCAATAGACCCTGAATATAAATTTTATGATGCTGATAGCGGTATCTTCAACCGACTGGACAAAGAGGATTACAGTGCAATGGTGAATGACGCTAAAAGTAGAATTGGCCAAAAAGCGTTAGAAAGCGAATTGCCTAGATTTGCTGCTAACCAAATGAAATCTCTACTCACCAATATTGATGACAATACAAGCTGGCGCATCTATTACCAAGCTGAGGACAGCACCCCTTTGCTAGTAGAGGAGGCAGAACTGCCATATCAAACCGCTATACTTGAAGCCAAAAATGTCGATAGTGATTAAGCAGTGAGCTTGTTCAGTGCTAGCTGAGCAATGGCAAAGCCCATGGTTGCGGTAATGGTCACGTTAGAGCCGAAGCCTGCACAATTTAACCCTGTGATACTGTCACTTTCATTCACATCACAAGCAGCCGCTGGTGTCGTTACAAGCTCATCAGAGTACACACATTGCACATCGAATTTTTTCGGCTTTTTAAGCGGTCGCTTTTCCATATCAGGCGCTTTAGGAAAGTGATAGTCTTGTCGCAATTGCTTGCGCACTTTAGACAACAACATGTCGCCAAAAGCAACAGACAAATCCGCGACTTTTATACGCGCAGGGTCTAAACGACCACCTGCACTACCAGACATCATTAAGGGCAGCTTCTTCAACCTGCAGTAATGAGCCATTGCCATTTTTGCGTAGGTAGAATCAGTGCAATCAAGCATGATGTCACAATCAAAATTCAATATCGTATTGATATTGTCAGTCGTCACAAAATCTTCAATTTCATGTACTGTACAACCGGGGTTAATGGCTAATATGCGCTCGTGCATAGCGGTCACTTTGGCTTTGCCATAATTACCATCTACTGCATGGATTTGGCGATTCACATTCGATTCAGCGATATTATCTAAATCAATGAGTGTGAGTTCTCCTACGGCATTACGTGCTAATGCTTCTGCCGCCCAAGACCCTACACCGCCTATACCAATCACCACGACATGTGCGTTTCGTAATTTAGCGAAACCAATGTCGCCATACAACCTTTTTACACCGCCAAACCGTCGTTCAACATCAACATTCATTTAGATGACTTCCTATTTTGGCGATCATTATATTTTGCGCTGTTGCTTAATCAAATCATAAGCCAGTTGAATCTCTTTTGCTTTTTCTGTCGCTACGGCAATCATATCCTCTGGCAGGCCTTGCCCAATCAGTTTGTCAGGGTGGTATTGGCTCATCAACTTGCGATAGGCACGTTTAATTTCTTGGTCGGTTTGATTTTCTTTGGCCCCCAGCGCTTTATAAGCATCGGCTAATGCCGTGCTAGAGGCTGGCTGACCTGCGGCAAAGTGTGCTTGATTGAGCACCATATCCAACATCTGCTGGAACGCTGACTGACTGTAACCAAGGCGCACAGCGATGCTTTTTAACAGCGTTTGTTCGGCACTGTCTAATTTGCCATCAGCCAATGCCATCACAATCAAATAAGTCAGCAAAACTTGTCTTAAGTTCAGCGTCTGACCACAAACAAGCATAAACGTATTAAGTGTTTCTGTTGTATCAAAATCAGCTGCTGAGCCTCGCTTGAATTGACTAATTGCTTGCTCACGATGCTCTTCGGTTAAGCGCATTTCCTGGATAACCTGCTCAGCATGGTCGATTTCATCTTTCGTGATAATGCCGTCTGCTTTTGCTAATTTCCCCATCAACACAAAAACCGTTTCCAAGAATACAGTCCGGCGTTGTTCTGCTCTCAATGGATTAACACCGCCAACACCGTAATTTCTAGCTCGGTCTATGCTGCCACCGACAAAATAACCGATAAGCGCACCAAAAAACCCGAAATAATAAAAGCCGGCAATGCCGATGATAATTTTAAACACGTGACAACCTTAAATAATAAATAAACTGAGAGAGTAAAACAGAGGCTATTTCAAAACAGTAAAGTACAACACAACCGCCTGCCTCTACTCTACATTTCCAGCACAACAAATGCTGCGGCCAGATTCTTTTCATCACTGATACTGAGATGCGTATAGGTAATGTTTTTAGACGTTAAGAGGTCTTGCAGTTTTTTGGCTAATACCAGAAGCGGCTTGCCTAATTCATCGTGTGATACAGCAATATTTTGGAAGGTAGCGGGTTCTCGTAGGCCTGTACCTAATGCTTTTGAAAATGCCTCTTTTGCCGCAAAACGCTTTGCTAAAAACCTTGCTTTAATATGCGAATCTAAATAACTAGGCATTTCACTTTCTGCAAGGATACGCTCAGCGAAATCATTATCAAACTTCTCAATCGATGATTCGATGCGACTCACTTCGACGATATCAGTCCCGATGCCGTAAATCATTTGACGGTCGCGTCTCTAATCAACGCCTTCATTTCTCGCACTGCATTATCCCAGCCAACAAATAAGGCGTGTGCAACAATGGCATGGCCAATATTGAGCTCTTCAATGCCATCTAAGGCGGCAATTTTGTGGACATTATGATTGTTTAGCCCGTGGCCTGCATTGACTACCAAACCTAAACTAAGTGCATGTTTTAACGCTTGCTTTACCCGTTTCAACTCAGCAGTTTGTGCTGCACCATCCTCTGCATCTGCATAGGTGCCTGTATGTAGCTCAATCACAGGCGCACCGACTTTATGAGCCGCATCAATCTGCTCAATATCAGGCGCAATAAATAACGAAACGCGAATGCTCGCATCGGTTAATTTTTTAGTGGCGGCCATCACTTTGTTGAAATGTGCAATGACATCTAAGCCACCTTCCGTCGTGCGTTCTTCACGGCGTTCCGGCACCAAACAAACATCTTGAGGTGCTACATCTAAAGCGATACCGATCATCTCATCTGTAACAGCACACTCAAGATTCATTTTGGTCTGCAATAACGGGCGCAGTGCATAAATATCAGCATCTTGCATATGACGTCGGTCTTCGCGCAAATGTAGCGTAATGCTATCAGCACCTGATTGTTCTGCACGCAGTGCCGCTTGAATCACGCTAGGGTATTTCGTGCCGCGTGCTTCACGCAAGGTTGCAACATGGTCAATATTGACGCCAAATTTTTTCATCGTTCTATCCTAATATCACTTTCATTCAAATTCAATGATTCTACAGCCCCTGCAAGTCTATTAGCAGCTGTCTTGTATGTAATGGTTTATCACCTAAATAATGTGCTAACAAATAACGCATAAGCTGTTTACTCTGTTGTTGCGTTTGCGCATTTGCATAATTATCACGCGCCATATCAAGTAAGGTTTGTCCGCTTAAGGTTATGCCATTCTTTGTAGCTGACAACGCACATGCGCCGTATTCAGCTTCATAGCGATAATCGCGGTCTGCCGCTATCTGGCCATCATTTTCATCCATTTCTAACGGGACTGCATACCCCATTTCTTGCAAAAGCTTGAGTTCAAATCGTCTTAGATTGATGGCTAGTTTGGTGCCTTTTGCTAACACCTTCAATGTCGCCTGATAATAATCAAACAATTGCTCATGCGCATCTTCTCTTGGCAATAACCGCAACAGCAGTTCATTGAGGTAAAACCCGCACATTAACGCCTCTCCTTGCAGCAATACTAAGCCATCTGCCCAGTCTAAACTATGTAAAGTTTTTAGCTCATTTTTACCTGACCAAGTAGCCGAAAGTTTTTGAAAAGACTGTAATTGCCCCCGCATGGCAGAACGTGGCCGTCTTGCACCTTTAGCTAATGTCGCTACCCGCCCATATTCTTTCGTAAAGAGTTCTGCTACTAAGCTAGTTTCCTTAAAAGAGTAGGTATGTAGCACATAAACAGGCTGGTTATCTTGTCGATGTGAAATTGAAGCAACAGCCATGATTACTTAGGTATTTCTGCTAAGCTTTGTAAAAGCGCATCTTCTGCTTTCTCGAGCAAAATTGGCACTAGCATCTCATCACCTGAGAACAATATCATGCCGTAATGTATATTCATTTCCAGGCTTTCTGGCGTGAACTTTCCGAAGCCGTATCTAGCGTTGCGCATGATTTGCCAAACACCCTTGGGTTCCAAATATTCAGGTTTAGCAAAGTAGCATTCCACTGTTTCTACATCAACATTTTCCAATACGTAATCACCTTGGTCTGCCAATATCACCCAGCCCATACCGCCTTCTTTGTCGGTATTTTTTAATTGATAGAGATACCACTCAGCATCTTCATATATCAATTGAAAAACGTTGTTAATACCGCCAGTTTTACGGTTAACGGCATAATAAATACCCTGATCATTTAATTCAATAGGTTTCATATTTAATACGTTACCTGGCATAAATAATTTTATTAAGGTTTATGTCGACAACCCAAGTTAATAGCCTAAGCTTTTGAGCGCCCTTGCATTATCAGCCCAGCCACCTCTAACCTTTACCCAAGTTTCTAAGAAAACTTTTCCGCCAAAGAGTTTTTCCATATCTTGCCTTGCTTCGGTAGAAATCTGCTTAAGTTTAGCGCCGCCTTTGCCAATTAACATCGGCTTTTGGCTTTCTTTATCGACAATAATAGCAGCGGAAATACGGCGTAGCTTTTTATCCATCTCAAATTTTTCAATCTCGACTGCGATTGAATACGGAATCTCATCACCGAGCAATCTAAATATTTTTTCACGAATCATTTCTGCCGCTAGAAAGCGCTCGTTCTTATCTGTAAGTTCATCTTTTTCATAAATCGCTGCTTGCTCAGGTAGTTGGGCGCGAGTAGCTTCTAATAAGTCGTCTATGTATAAATTCTTTTTAGCGCTAACAGGCACGATGCTGGCAAATGGATGGAGTAAATCAAAATCTTGAATCAGTGGTAATAAGTTGTTCTTATCCCCCATCAAATCTGCTTTATTCACGACCAAAATCACTGGCTTATCTTTAGGTAGTAGCTGAAGCACTTTTTCATCAGCTTCACCAAGCTTCATTGGCTCAATCACAAACAAGACGACATCGACTTCGACCAGCACTTGCGTCACTGTCTTATTTAATGACTTATTCAACGCGTTTAAATGTTTTTGTTGAAAACCTGGTGTATCAACAAAGATATATTGCGTATCTTCCGTGGTGTGAATACCAAGCAAGCGATGTCGTGTCGTTTGTGCTTTGCGGGACGTAATCGCCAGCTTCAACCCTAATATATGGTTAAGCAGCGTTGACTTGCCTACATTTGGCCGTCCGACGATGGCTACGGTGCCGCATCTAAAATTTGTTGTCATTTAATCATTTATCTTTATTTATGTCTTTGATTTGAAGATTGCTTCTAAGGCTAATTCCGCAGCTTGTTGTTCGGCATTGCGGCGACTAGTGCCTTCGCCTAACGTTGCAATTTTAAGTTTTGGAATTTCGCAAGACACCTTAAAGGCTTGCGCATGTGCTTCACCTTCAATAGAAACCACTTGGTAACCTGCTAAATCTAACTTCTTAGACTGTAGGTATTCCTGGAGTTTTGATTTCGCATCTTTATCAATCGACTCTGGGTCGATATTATCTAGCTTTTCGGTATACAGCTTAAGCACTAATGCCTCTGCAGCAGGAAAGCCCCCTTCTAAATAGGTCGCGCCAATGATGGCTTCTAATGCATCCGACAATATGGAGGGGCGGCGCCAGCCTGCGCTCTTCAACTCCCCCTCGCCCAAATTAAGCAGCTCACCAATTTTTAAAGTTTGTGCTATTTCGAACAAAGTCGCTTCTTTAACCAATTGTGCACGTAGGCGACTTAAATCACCTTCCGGTAATTTAGAGAATCGCTCAAACAGCTGGTGCGCCACAATAAAATTGAGCACACCATCACCTAGAAATTCTAGGCGTTCATTATTCGTATTAGCATAGCTGCGGTGTGTAAGTGCCTGTGCTAACAGGGCAGGCTTATTGAATTGATAGCCGAGTTGCTTTTGCAGACTATCTAAAGTCATTTAAACTAATCTTCTGTAGATGCTTTAAAGTCCATTAAAGCGCTTAAATTAGTTGCCAATGGCGTAATTACTTCATATTCAGCAGTAACCACTTTTTTCCCGCTAGCCGCTTTAGTAAAGTCCAGGTCCCTACCATTAATTACTGTGACATAAGTAGTACTCGCATTTTTATCAAAGGATGTGATGATTTCCTGTTTGCTCATACTTTCAAAATTTGGGTTCTCGCCAATGTTCTTAATTATTTTCTTAACCCCAGAGAATTCTATGTAGGCTGGCACGACTTTCACGCCCGCCAACAGTATTGATATTGCAATTGCAGCAACAATAATGAACCCTAAGAATGTCATTCCTTTTTGATTTTTGATCATACAACCTCCTCCATAAATTAATGTATTGAATTGCCTATTCTGGCAAACTCATCAAAATTAAACCATATAAAAAATGCCTTGCCGACTAAGTTCTGATTTGGCACAAAACCCCAAACACGACTATCTGAACTATTATCTCGATTATCACCCATCACAAAATAGTGGTCATCAGGTACAACTATGGTTTCACCGTTTAAAAGCTCATCACCTAACGTATTAGGTTCGTACCGGTTAGGAATGTCATGTACAAGAATATCATGTTGTGCACCGGGCAACTGTTCTCTTAAGTGATGCGCTCTGATAATGCTTTCACCCTGCATCTTATAATCAGCAGCATCAAACTCTGTGACTTCTAATAACGTACCATTGATGACCAAGCGCTTATCCTGATATTGTATACGATCGCCTGGCAGACCGACCACGCGCTTGATGTAATCAATCTTAGGGTTTGGTGGAAAATGAAAAACAGCAACATCGCCATGTTTAGGCTGGCTAATATCGATAAAAACTGTATTTAACACAGGTAGCCGTAAGCCATAGGTGTACTTATTCACTAATATATAGTCACCTGCTAGTAACGTTGGCAACATTGAGCCAGATGGGATTTTAAAAGGCTCTGCTAAAAACGAACGTATGAGGAAAACCAGTAAAATTACAGGGAAAAAGCTTTTTGCATATTCAACTGTTGTCGGTTCTGTTGTACCAACAGCACGTTTCTTCTGAAAAAATAAGTAATCAACTAACCAAATAAGGCCAGTTAGCACGAGTATCAGCAACATAAATAGCGGGAAACCGATGACACTAAAATAAACCCCTACCAAGCCTAAAATAATTAAGCCAAAAAACAAAAACTCCATTATTTATCCTCTACTCTCAAAATAGCTAAGAATGCCTCTTGTGGAATTTCCACATTACCTACTTGTTTCATCCGTTTTTTACCTGCTTTTTGTTTCTCTAGCAACTTACGCTTACGTGAAACATCGCCACCATAACATTTAGCCAAAACATTCTTGCGCATTGCCTTAACCGTTTCACGCGCAATAATATTTGCTCCAATAGAGGCTTGAATCGCGATATCAAACATTTGCCTTGGTATCAACTCTCGCATTTTTGCGGCCACTTCTCTACCTCTATGCACGCTATTCGCACGATGCGAAATCATACTAAGCGAATCGACACGCTCTCCGTTCACCATAATATCAAGTTTTACTAAATCTGCTGCACGGAACGCTAAAAACTCATAATCCATAGAAGCATAACCACGCGAAACAGATTTAAGTCGATCAAAAAAGTCCAACACCACTTCATTTAATGGCATTTCATAACTCAGCATCACTTGCCTACCCATATACTGCATGTTCTTCTGAATGCCGCGTTTATTGTTACATAATGTCATCACAGGGCCTACATAATCTTGTGGCATCAATAGATTCACCGTAATAATAGGCTCACGCACTTCTTCAATATGAGAGGGCTCAGGTAATCGTGAAGGGTTTTCTATTTGAACCACTTCACCTGATTTCATTAACAATTCATAAACCACCGTTGGTGCAGTGGTAATTAAGTCCATATCGTACTCACGCTCTAAGCGCTCTTGTACGATCTCCATATGCAGCAAGCCTAAAAAGCCACATCTAAAGCCAAAGCCTAGCGCAGTAGAGTTCTCTGGTTCGAATAATAAACTCGCGTCATTTAGTCTTAACTTTTCTAATGCCGTTCTTAATGCCTCAAACTGACTGGACTCTACTGGGTAAAGCCCTGCAAACACTTGTGGCTTCACTTCTTTAAAGCCTTCTAAAGGTGCTGCTGCTGGGTTATCCACTAAAGTAATCGTATCGCCTACCTTAGCGGCGGCAAGCTCTTTAATACCCGCAATAACAAACCCAACTTCACCTGCTGATAGCAAAGGCCTTTCTAAAGATTTGGGGGTAAATACACCCACTTGCTCGCACAGATGTTGTGACCTAGTCGCCATCATTTGAAATTTATCTTTACGCTTGAGCTGACCATCAACAATACGTACCAGCATGACAACACCAACATAGTTATCAAACCATGCATCAATGACCAATGCTTTAAGTGGCGCGCTGGCATTACCCGTTGGTGCAGGCACCTTAGCAATAACTGCTTCGATGACGTCTTTAACACCTAGCCCTGTTTTGGCTGAACAATGCACAGCATCACTTGCATCCACACCAATCACATCTTCTATTTCCTGCATTACACGCTCAGGTTCTGCAGATGGCAAATCAATTTTATTCAGTACTGCTGTGACTTCCACCCCTAAATCAAGCGCGGTATAGCAATTGGCAACACTTTGCGCTTCCACTCCTTGGCTAGCATCTACAACTAACAGTGCGCCTTCACAAGCAGATAATGAGCGACTGACCTCATAACTAAAGTCCACATGGCCAGGCGTATCGATTAAATTGAGTTGGTAAACTTCGCCATCATCCGCTTTATATTCTAAGGTAGCTGTTTGCGCTTTAATCGTAATGCCACGTTCACGCTCGATATCCATACTATCAAGCACTTGCGCTTCCATTTCACGATCTTGCAATCCACCACAAAGATGGATAATACGATCAGCCAAAGTAGATTTTCCATGGTCAATATGAGCGATAATGGAGAAGTTACGAATGTTTTTCATGTGTTTTTTTAAGCGTTACAAACAAACAAAGCGCGTAAGCGCGCTTTTGCAATTGGCGTGATTTTACTACAAATGCTTGATTGGTTTGCTAATTAATTGCATCTTGCAATAATAAAAGCTCGCACTAGTGATGACTAGGCGAGCTTTTATTTTCAAACCAACTACTTAGTTACTTTAATTGGCACATATAAAGTGCTGCCTTCACGCTGCACCAATACAGCTATCGTTTTACCTGCCGGCACTGCATTAATTTGCTTATTAAACTGATCCACACTTTGTGTTTCACTATTATTCAAACCTAAAACCACGTCACCTCTACGTATGCCAGCCACCGCTGCTGCACCTGTGCTATTGACAACTAGTAAGCCATTTTTACCGTTCAACTTTTTCTTCTGTTGAGATGTCAGGGCTTTCAATGTTAACCCGACTCTGTTCACTGCCTGGTTTGCAGGCGCTTTGTTATTTTGGCTAATTTGAATATCGTCGGAAGGCATTTTACCTACACGGAAACTAAGCCCTTTAACCTTGCCTTTACGCAGCACTTGTACATTGACAAGTTTATTAGGCTTAGTTGAACCAACAACACGTGGCAAATCACTAGAAGTCATAATCGCTTTACCATCAAACTTAGTAATCACGTCACCTGCTTCCAGACCACCTTTTTCTGCTGGACCACCTTTTTCGACACCCGCAATCAAAGCACCATTGGTATTTTTCATTCCAAATGACTCCGCTAACTCTTTTGTGAGTTCTTGAATTGCCACACCTAACCAACCACGCGTAATTTTTCCTGTGCCTTTCAACTGATTTGAAATGTCGATTGCGACATCAATTGGGATACTAAATGACAAACCCATCGAGCCGCCACTACGGCTATATATTTGTGAGTTAACACCCACCACTTCACCAGCTAAGTTAAACAATGGGCCACCAGAATTTCCTGGATTAATCGCTACATCTGTTTGAATAAATGGTACATAATTTTCTTGTGGTAAAGCACGGCCTTTCGCGCTAACGATGCCCGCTGTCATCGTATTCTCTAAACCAAATGGCGAGCCGATAGCTGCAACCCACTCACCAACTTTCAGTTTAGAAGGATCACCTATCGTTACCTCAGGTAAGTTTTTAGCTTCTATTTTAATTAATGCGACGTCAGTACGCTTATCCGCGCCGATTATTTTAGCTTTGAACTCACGTTTATCTGACAATTTAACCAACACTTCATCAGCAGCATTCACCACATGTGCGTTGGTTAAAATATAGCCATCACTGCTAATAATAAACCCTGAACCTAAAGACTGAGACTTATATTCTTGTCCACCTTGGTTTGGCGCTCCTGGTGCACCCGGCATGCCTGGAATACCAAATCGCCTAAAAAACTCTTCAAGCTTCGGATCAAGCGGTATACCTTGGAATGGGCTTCCATTGCGGCGAGAAACTTGTGTGATACTGATATTGACTACAGCAGGCCCTTGCTTCTCTGCCAACACAGTAAAGTCGGGTAGGCCCACTGTAAAAGCATACGCGCCTTGCGTAAAAGCAACACTTAATACGATCACAATCGCTGATATGAACTTGTTCAACATTTATATACCTTTATCTTATTGGAATTTAATCGCTTTTTCTTCTGCTTCCACAGTGTCTAAGCGCAAAATTTTAGGTTGCTGGCTTTGATAATAAACACGCCCTGCCATATGTGCTTTCAGCCAAAAATACCCTACTAACAACCCAATACCTGCACCTAGCATTGCTGCGAAATCAGAAGCATTAAACTGTGATGCTAATATGACGCCAGTGAACATCGTTACAAGAGGCGCGACATATAAAAGCAATGCACTTTTCATGACAGCGCGCTCATCAATACCAACAATTACGCTTTGACCAATTTGTGCTTTGATACTATTTTGTGCTTTTAAACTAGTCATTTTATGCGCAAATATCTTGCCCCAAATAGCATTCCCACATCCTCGCGTTTTTCCGCATATGCCACAGGCAGTTTTACGTACCACCTCTATCGTGGCTAACGATTGACCTTCACTTTGGGGTTCTATTGCAAGAATGATTGCGTGTTGTTCTATCATGCTGATTACTTAATTTTTGCTTAACTGAGACAAGGCTTATTTTTTTAAACTAACTGCTCGTGCGATGCTTTGTACCGTTTTTTCTGGCACTTCACCAACAACGATCACTTGATGTCCGTCGATTACATTGGCACACATATTGGTAGAACCCATTAGCATATGTCCTTTTTTCGGACGCTTACCTTTAGTCAGTGGCTCAATAAATACAGAGACAGACGCTATACCATCAGAAAAAATCAACTGGTCCATTACGGTTTTCTTACCGGGTACAACGCGTTGTATATGATCTATTTTGCTATATCCTGCTGGCAAATTAGTCACGATCCAGTCATTCTCAACCCTTGTGATTGAAGAGTCTTCTTCCGTGACATAGCTTTTACTCATATCAATCTTTGGCTCAAACCAATTTAGATTTTGCGAGTTAAGCATACTCAGTTTATTAAAGTAAATTTGTTCTAATGTTTTATTACTAGCAGTCAACAAAGCCATCTTCAATATCAAGCCAAACTTAATATCAGTCCATATTTTATAGCTGTAACGATAAGCATCAGCTGGCATCAGTTCAACGATCTGCGCTTCTCGATTCGCCACGAACTCCGTACCTTTCAACGCTGCACTATAGTTGGCTTTAATCACACTCAAATTAGTCGGCAACATCGCAGGAAAGAGGTTTTGACCACGCCGCTTTTTAATAATGACATTATTATTTGTCGGTTGGAAAATAACAATATCGTTACCTTTGCTATAAACCTCTCTTTGGTTGCCATCTAGCACAATGTTACGTGCAACTTCACGACCGCCATAGTTCATATGGGTAATTTCTACCGTGCGTGTTTGTTCGCCATTAATATAGCTAAATTGACCCTCATAATTAAGCTCGCGTGCAGCAAAAGCAGACTTTTCTAGCACCTGCCAAGCATCAACTGGCGCTTGGTCGGCTACGGACACCTCTACGTCTTCAGCTATCACTCCTAAACTCGTAACTAACAATACGAGCCCAAAACCACGACGAAACATTACGGCTGAGGCTCCGTATAGCTCGCAGATTGAATATAGTAAGATGAACCACTCGGTGCTAACGATTGATGTGCTTGTAAATACTCAATTGGCAGACTTTGTGCGATTTCAATTGCACTCAAATCTTCTGACTCACCTAGCTGCAATTCAAACACCATCAAACCAACGAACATCACTGCCGCAGCAGATGCTGCAACCGACCAAAACATTGGCGACTTAGCTTTACGTTGCTGAGATTTTTGACCCGTTACTTGTTTGTTAATCGCCAGCACAGTAGGCTCTGCATCTAATGCCTGCATCACTTTGGCACTAAAATCATGCTGCATATCAACATCACCGCGCATCGCATCACCAATCAAATGGTAATGCTTCCATGCATCTTTCACTTCACCTTTAGATTTAATTGCTGTAAAGATGTGCTCAGATTCTTCAATATCGAGCTCACCATCCATTAATGCGGATAACTGTTTTTTCATACCGTACCTCTAAAACAAATTTTTAATAAATTAAACATCATCAAAACACTACCAGCGCTTATGGTCTGGTGTATCTAGAAGTGGGCGCAGTTTTGTAGAGATCGTTTCGCGCGCTCTAAATATACGCGATCTCACTGTACCAATAGGACATTGCATAATATCTGCAATTTCTTCGTAACTCATGCCTTCAAGCTCTCGTAAAGTAATCGCTGTACGTAAATCCTCAGGCAAACCCTCTACAGCATCGTTCACTGTTTGTGCAATCTGTTTGGTTGCCATCGCTGTTTCAGGTGTTTCCATTGAGCGCATTTCACTGCCACCTTCAAAATTCTCAACATCTTCAATCTCTACATCTTGTAGCACTTGTGGCTTACGTCCTAACGAAACCAAATAATTCTTCGCCGTATTCACACCAATACGATATAACCAAGTATAAAAAGCGCTATCGCCTCTAAAGTTATGTAATGCGCGATAAGCCTTAATAAACGACTCTTGCACCACATCTTCAACCTCAGCTTGATCACGAATCATACGGCTAAGCAAACGCCCTAGTTTACGATGGTATTTTTCCACCAGCAACCCAAAAGCTTTTTTATCACCAGCTTGCGCACGCTCAACTAACACTTGGTCTAGTTCACGGTTCGCGTTCACTGGCAGATCGTTTGGCTTATTAGCCATCGTCTTCCCTTGTTTACCTGTTTTATCCATATTTACATCGTTAGTATACGACGCTTCACTATATGACGATAGTGCAGGTTCTACGAAACTCGACCGTGATAACTTCTCAATATTTTTTGTTTGCAACATGCGTTCTCCCGAACAAAACTAAACTAAAAGTATTTTTTCTTTGCTAGCTTAAGAATAAAGACACAGTTAAACTGCTATTAGTTCATTCATTCTTTCACATTTATGTCACAACAATTCGACACCCTCATCATTGGTAGCGGCCTAGCTGGCTTAACACTAGCCCTAAAAATAGCCGATCATCAAAAAGTTTGCATCGTCAGCAAACGCACCATCAATGATAGTGCTAGCAGCTGGGCACAAGGTGGCATTGCGACAGCACTCAATAGCGAAGACAGTCTCGATGCACATGTTAAAGACACACTGATTGCAGGCGCAGGCTTATGCGATAAAGAGATTACGCGCATGGTGGCAGAAAACGGTCCTGAAGCCATCGAATGGCTCGTTGACTTAGGTGTTGAATTTACACGTGAAGAAAATAGCGAAAGCGGCTTTCATCTAACGCGTGAAGGTGGTCACAGTGCACGCCGTATTGTGCATGTGGCAGATGCGACGGGTCATGCCGTGCAAAAAACCTTATCGCAAAAAATACGTGAGCATGCCAACATCACGCTATTAGAAGACCACATTGCCGTTGATTTAATCACCACTAAAAAGCTCAAAAAACAAACTAAGAACAGTTGCTTGGGCGCTTATGTACTCAATAACAAATCTGGCAAGGTGATTACCATCGCAGCACAACAAACAGCGATGGCAACAGGTGGTGCAGGTAAAGTCTATCTCTACACAACCAACCCAGATGTTAGTACTGGTGATGGCATTGCCATGGCATGGCGTGCAGGTTGCCGTGTATCCAATATGGAGTTTATACAATTCCATCCAACTTGTTTATATCATCCGCATGCCAAATCATTTCTAATCTCTGAAGCCGTTCGTGGTGAAGGTGGGTTATTAAAACTAGCGGATGGGTCACGTTTCATGCCGGCGCATGATGAACGTGCAGAATTAGCGCCGCGAGATATTGTCGCGCGCGCGATTGACTTTGAAATGAAAAAACGTGGCTTGGAATGCGTCTATTTAGACATTACCCATAAACCAGTCGCGTTTATTAAGGAGCATTTTCCCACTATTCATAAACGCTGCTTAGAGCTAGGTATTGACATTACCAACGAGCCGATTCCTGTTGTGCCTGCAGCACACTATACGTGTGGTGGCATTATTGTCGACGATAAAGGGCAAACCGATATCGACAACTTGTACGCGATTGGCGAAACATCATGCACAGGCTTGCATGGTGCTAATCGACTCGCTAGCAATTCTCTATTAGAGTGCATGGTGTTCGGCACTATTGCTGCAAAAGAAATACTCGCTAGCAAACCACGCGCACTACCAGCACTGCCACATTGGGATGAAAGCCGCGTAACGGATGCAGATGAAGAAGTGTTGATTACACACACATGGAACGAACTACGTCGCTTTATGTGGAATTATGTCGGTATTGTACGCACCGATAAACGCTTGAGTCGCGCTTTACATCGCATTCATATGCTGCGTGATGAAGTGCACGAGTTTTATAGCAACTTTAGAATCAGCAACGACTTAATAGAGCTGCGTAACTTATTACAAGTCGCCGAACTCATTGTAGAAAGCGCGATGGAAAGACATGAAAGTCGTGGCTTGCATTACAGTAAAGACTATCCAGGTTTATTAGAAGAAGTCGCGCCAACCATATTAACGCCAGGTGAAAACTACAGCCTTTTAGATAATAAGCACGGTCACATGCAAGGGCATTAAATGGGTCGTTTTGTTATTATTTTCCTATTAGCATTAAGCGCATTATTGGTATTAAGTTTTAAAGCACATGCTACCGTAAACATTAGCTATTTTTATGATGGAGACACCGTCAAAATCATTGATGGTGCAGAAGAATACAAGTTACGCATCACCAATATAGATGCACCCGAACGCAATCAAAACTATGGCAAAAAATCGCGCCGCGCTCTGATGCAACTATGCCAAGATACTGAAATTAAAGTCAACATTACTGGCACAGACAAATACAGGCGCAAACTAGGCAGTCTCTATTGCGATGGTCAGGATGTAGCTGGCTTTATGCTAAAGCATGGGCACGCGTGGTTTAACGATCGATACTCGACAGATCTTGTATTAGCGCTAAAAGAGCGAACTGCACGTAAAAGCAAACTTGGTTTATGGCGTGATGAAAAGCCTATCGCGCCTTGGGTTTGGCGCCGCCTGAATAAAGAACAACAAAAGAAGCAGTAACAAACCCAAGAAAAGAATGCACAAACTGGCAATAACCTCTGCAAAAAACACTTAAACCCATTAGACTTCTAATTTTATACATTCATACCCGCTAGGAAACATTATGCAAATCGCCATGAACACCGTTGTAAACATGACATACGAACTTAAAAACAGTAAGGGTGAGCTACTGGAAGAAAGTAAAGAACCAGTAGCTTACTTACATGGCGGTTATGACAACATCTTCCCAAAAGTAGAAGAGCTCATGCATGGTAAAAACGTAGGTGACACTGTGGAAATCACACTAGAACCAGAAGATGCTTTTGGCGATTACAACGAAGAGCTAGTACAAATTGAGCCTGAAAGCGCTTTTCCAGGTGAGAACATTAAAGAAGGTATGCAGTTTGAAGGTGAAGACGAAAATGGTGAAGTTATTTTATACACCATCACGAATATTGCAGATGGCAAAGTCGTCGTCGATGGCAACCATCCATGGGCTGGTGAGCGCTTATTGTTTATTGCAAAAATTATCGATGTGCGTACAGCAAAAACTGAAGAAGTCGAGCATAAGCACGTGCATGGCGCGGGTGGCCATCATCACTAAAATTCGTTATATTAGGTTTTAACAAGCAACAACCATTTAAAAAATAGGGAGATGGAAAATGGAACAACAATACGCAGGTTTTTGGATAAGAACATTCGCAGCGATTATAGACTCAGTTATCTTCGGCATCATTTTGATACCTTTGATGATGATGCTTGGTGTTGGTAGCAACCCAGAAGAGCTTTTTGGCACGATGTATATTGTGCTAAACCTACTTCTTATTGCCGCAATCATTGCTTTATGGGCTTATAAAGGGGCAACACCTGGCAAGATGATAACCAAAATCAAAATTGTCGATGCGGAAAGTGGTAATAATATTTCTATAGGAAAATCCATCATCCGATACATCGGCTACATTATTGGCTCTATTCCACTGTGTCTTGGCTTTTTATGGGTTGCTTTTGATAAGAAAAAACAAGGCTGGCACGACAAGATGGCTGGTAGTGTCGTCGTCAAAACAGACTAATCAAAAACAAGGGGCTTGCGCACCCGCACGCCCGTAAAGGGCGTCACCAACTTGGCTAAACGCTAAAGCGTTAAGTCAGTTGAGAAGGGTTGTCCCCAACCTCGCTAAATGCTAAAGCATTAAGTCGGTTGAGATAAATCCTTCAGCTGATATAACAGCTCTAGCGCTTGCTTAGGCGTTAGGTCATCTGGCTGTATTGATTCCAATTCACTGACAGCCGGATGTTGCGGTGCTTCAGCTGGCTCAGCTGTTGCAGCAAACATATCTGGTTGCCCTTCACTTTGTTGCACTTGATTATTTTCCAACTGACTTAGCTTTCTCTTAGCTGAAGCCACTACAGGTTTGGGAATCCCCGCCAATTGCGCGACTTGAATGCCGTAACTCTGGTTAGCAGCGCCTTCTTCCACCTTATGTAAAAACACAATGCCTTTACCATGCTCTGCAGCATCTAAATGGACATTTGCAGCTTGTTTATAGTCATCAACAATGCGTGTCAGCTCAAAGTAATGGGTAGCAAACAAAGTCAGCGATTTATTCTTGTCTAACAATTGTTTCGCTACCGCCCATGCCAAACTCAAACCATCAAATGTACTCGTGCCTCGTCCTATTTCATCCAGTAGCACCAAGCTTTTTTCTGTGGCATTGTGCAAAATATTGGCGGTTTCTGTCATTTCCACCATAAAGGTTGAGCGCCCACCTGCCAAATCATCAGAAGCGCCTATTCTAGTGAATATACGATCAATTTCACCGATTTTAGCAGCATTTGCCGGCACATAACAACCGCAATAGGCTAGCAATACGATTAAAGCCGTTTGGCGCATAAAGGTCGATTTACCACCCATATTAGGGCCCGTAATCAGCAATAACTGGCGATACGGGTTTATCACAACATCATTGGAAACGAATGGCTGCGTCAACCCTTCCACCACCGGATGCCTGCCAGCATCAATTTCCAAACTATTCTCTTGCACAAATTGTGGTTGCACATAATTCAAACTGGTCGCACGCTCAGCAAAGCTACACAAAACATCCAAGCTCGCCACGGCGCCCGCATTGGTTTGCAATGCTGCAATATGTGGTGCCAATTGATCTAACACCTGCTCATATAAAGCTTTCTCTCTAGCAAGCGCACGCTCGTTAGCACTCAGCACCTTATCTTCAAACGCTTTTAGCTCAGGGGTGATAAAGCGTTCGACATTTTTCAATGTCTGTCGGCGACGGTATTCAGTGGGGGCATTTTCAGCTTGTGCACGACTGATTTCAATATAAAAACCATGCACGCTGTTGTACTCTACTTTTAAATTCGTTAAGCCCGTGCGTTCTTTTTCTGCTGTTTCATACTGCAGTAAAAAATCACCATGATTGGTTTGCAAAGCACGCAACTCATCCAGCTCCACATCAAAGCCATCAGCAATCACGCCGCCTTCTCGCAACAATGCAGAAGGCTCTAATTTAACTGCGCCAACCAATAACTGTACAACATCTGGTGATGCTTCCAAATTAACCACTAGCATTTCTAGCAAACTCGCTTTGCTACCTTGTAAAATATCTTGCAATGCGGGCAACTGACTTAAACTCTCCCTAAGCGCGGACAAGTCTCTTGGCCGAGCTGTTTTCAATGCAACTCTTGCAGTAATACGCTCGATATCAGCAACATGCCGCAATAAATCATGTAACGCTGGCTGCTTATCTGTTTGAATGAGCTCAGCGACGGCCTCATGGCGCTTAACCACTAAGTTGCCGTCTCGTAACGGATGGTGCAACCAATGACGCAGTAAACGTGCGCCCATGGCAGTTTTCGTTGTATTGAGTAATGAATATAAAGTCGGCGATGCTTCACCACGTAGCGTAGTATCAATCTCTAAGTTACGGCGCGTCGCTGCATCTAATTGGATATATTGGCTAGTCTGCTCAACTGTCAGTGCAGTAATATGTGGCAGCGTCGTACGCTGAGTGTGTTTAACGTATTCAAGCAGCGCCCCTGCTGCCGATACCGCGACAGTGAGTTCGGCGCAGCCAAAACCATTTAAATCACGGGTGTTTAATTGTTTAGTTAATACATTAGCCGCCGTTTCAACATCGAATTGCCATGCAGCAATCTGTTTCTTCGGTGCTCTATGTTGATCTATCGCTTCATGTTGCACATTATCTGCACAGACAACCTCTGCTGGATTAATACGCTCAATTTCTTGCGCCAAATGACCAACTGCAATTTCACTCAACACAAATTCACCCGAGGCCAAATTCAGTCGCGCAAGCCCAACTAAACCCTCGCCAAAACAAATGCTAAGCAGTGCATTATCTCGTGTCTCATCTAGCAGCGCTGCATCCGTTAGCGTACCTGGCGTTAAAATGCGCGTGACTGCTCGCTCTACTGGCCCTTTGTTCGGACTACCTTTAACCGGCACCTCACCCACTTGCTCACATATAGCAACTGCCTCACCAAGTTTGGTTAACTTCGCTAAATATTGCTCAGCAGCATGGTAAGGCACACCCGCCATCTTAATCGGCTCACCATTACTCTTGCCACGATGCGTGAGTGTAATGCCTAGTAAACGAACCGCTTTCTCCGCATCTTCAAAAAATAACTCATAAAAATCACCCATGCGAAAAAATAGCAACATATCTGGATGCTCTGCTTTAAGCGTCAAATACTGGCGCATCATGGGGGTGTGTTTTTCTAGATTCATAGGTTAATTACAGTAGAAAGGGAGCGTTAAATCGCATTAATTGACTACCAATCACTTTAGAGGAAAAACCGATTGGCAACAACAAAAAATAATGTTTTTAACATGCTCACTAAACATTACACGCTACCTTTTCAACATTAGCTTCTTAAACCATCCAACCTTAATACATCCAACAAAGCCCAGTACGATTGATTTTAGGTTCAATACTTTAATTATTGCAATATATAACCATTGCTTTAGACTTATCTACATGAGTTCACCTACAGAAGAAGCTGGACAACCAACAGACTTTCTTATTAAATCAGCACTCATTATCACTGCTGTTGCAGCCATCGCTTTAACACCATTTACCATTAATAATTTTATTCAAGGGCGCACCATACTAGGTGTTGGGACTTCAACGATTGTTCTCCTATGCGCTATAAACACTTGGAACTGCCTGCGTAATCGTTACCAACCGCTCATCATATCGCTAGGCTTAGTCCCATGCATTATCTTTTTTTTAATCTTTGCCTTTCAAGAACTTGGGTTGATGGGCGCGCTATGGATATACCCTGCCACACTCTCATTCTATTTCCTACTGCAAGAACGCCATGCCTGGATAGCTAACGCACTTCTTTTCACTATAGTAGCCCCTACAGCATGGCAATTATTAGAACACCCTATCGCAATCCGTTATGTAGCGACCTTGCTGACAACCAATGTTTTCGCTGGTGTTTTTATACGGTACATTACAAAACAGCAATTAAAACTTGAAACATTAGCCACTATCGACCCCTTAACAGGCCTATACAATAGGTCGCGTCTAGATCGATATTTAGAGACGGCACTACAGCAAAACCAGCGGACAGGCATGGCTATCAGCCTGCTGATGATTGATATTGACCACTTTAAAGAAATTAATGATGTGCAAGGACACCATGCAGGCGACAAAGTGCTAAAAGGCGTAGGAGATTACTTTCAAAAGCGCATACGTGGTTCAGACTCTGTATTTCGTATTGGTGGTGACGAGTTCCTAGCGCTGCTATACGATACCAGTGCCAGCGAAGCTCAATTTGTAGCTAAAGAAATATGCAAAGAAATTGCACTGCTACCATTGTTACCAAACATTACAGTGACCGCTAGCATAGGCTTCGCTGAGGTTCAACCAGACGATGACTTAAGTGCATGGAAGCACCGTGCTGATAAAAACCTATACCTAGCAAAAGTAAATGGTCGCAATCAGGTCATGGGGAATCTAACAGAAAAAACAATGCCGTCTGGCTCCATTGATTTTGCTATCTGATTTATTTCGTTTATAGGCGCTCGACTTCCTATCACCACCTCTTGCTACTTTATGTGTTCGCTAGAAGTAAGAGGGCCTGCCCTATACATATAATGACAACCGCGCTTTCCTGCTGTAGGCGTTGCTTGAAGACTGATTTGAATAGGATGCCCACTAGCACCTGGGTTGTTTTGACAAACCCGCACTTGGGTATCATTTTTCTCCATAAAGCGGTGATCGCGCAAGTTGCTAATATCGACATCTGAACAGTATTTTTGCCACTTTGTTTGGTTTGTCTTTTGGTGTGACGGAGCGTATATAACCGCCCGCCCATTCACATCAGTAGGGAAGCGGTACTCTGCAAGCACTTGAATAATGGGTGCAGCATCATTATTACTTCCTTTTTTTCCCGGTGTTTTGCCTAATACAATACGAACATCAATCACATCAGCATTACCTTTTTCAGGGATGGGCGGCAGGTTCGCCATTCTCTTTTTCAAGGAGGCATCTGTTTTCGCCTGTTTCTCGAGCATTTTCTTGCGCCTAGGATCCTGCAATATTGATGCTAAGCGTAACTGTTCGCGGTTTAATACAATGCCTTCAGGTGGCCAAGGCACTTTGTTTGTAAAGTGCATGCTGGTGTTATGCCTAACGGGCACTTCGCGAAAGCCTTGTTCTAGCATGCGTTTCTTAGTCACCTCTTTTGTTAGGCCGAGTGTTAAACCCAAAACATCATGCGCACAAGTGACTTCAGAAAAGCCAATGCTAGGCGTAATAAAAACAATGATGGTCAGAGATAGTGTGACTAAGTGTTTTGTTAATGATGACATTTTCTTTCCATTTGATGAGGTTCGCATTATTACTTTGGATCCCAAAGCAATAACTTCTTGACACTATTGTTTCATTTAACCTTACTCTGACCCCAATTATTTATTATTTCCTTATTTGCTAGATTTTCGACAAGCCACTCTATCACGCTTTCCGCAACACTGACTAGCCACCCTCCACTTAGCAACCGCTGTTTATTTCTCAACACTTACTGTAACTTCCTCATCACTTATTTATATTAATAAATAAAAATAATCATAAAAACAATAGCTTAAAACAAATAAAATTTGGTACGAAAGCTGCAAGCCTTATGTACAACTCACTATTATGGGAAAATTAAGATGCAAGCGAACCAATATGATGTGTATGCGCAGTTTTTACTAGAATGTAAAGAAGTAATGGGTTCAGTGGATTTTGAAAGACTGGATACAGACAGCGAATATAGAACTGAAGTTTGTCAGCGTGTGATGTCGAAAGCAGATGATCGTTTATTTGATATTGCAGACATGGTCAATCGTGAGATTGAAAGCGAAGAACCAACCCATTAATCGTTAAGTGGGCTGGCTAATAGGCTGCGATTAAGCTGGTGTTTTCATTTCCGCCGTTAAGTGCGGGGCAAGCAGTTGCAACATTTGTGCGAACACTTTTGGGTTTGCAGCGACGATATTACCTGTTTCCAACCAGCTACCGTTCCCCTCAAAATCACCAACGATGCCACCGGCTTCTTGCACAAGCAGTGCACCAGCTGCGATATCCCAAGCGGATAAGTTCAATTCAAAGAAGCCATCAGAAAAACCTGCGGCGACATAAGCTAAATCTAATGCAGCAGAGCCTGGACGGCGAATGCCAGTCGTATTTTTAATCATATCCTTAAGCATATCCATATAGGTATCGAGATATGAAAACTCACGAAATGGGAAGCCTGTTGAAACCAGAGCTTCTTGTAATTTAATACGGCTACCGACTCTAATTCTTTTATCATTTAAAAAAGCACCGCGGCCTTTTGTGGAGGTAAACAAATCATTACGTACAGGATCGTAAATAACCGCCTGTGTGAGGACGCCTTTTTCTTGCAATGCAATTGATACACAATACTGTGGGAAGCTATGCAGGAAGTTGGTTGTGCCATCTAGTGGGTCAATAATCCAAATGTTGTCCGCTTTTTCATTGGTATCACCACTCTCTTCGCCCAAAAATCCATGATCAGGATACGCGTCTTTAATGGTATCAATAATGGCTTGCTCTGCTGCTTTATCTACTTCACTAACAAAGTCGTTAAAGGTTTTGGTTTGAATTTTAAGCTGGCCTAAATCACGACCAGCAAAGTTGATAATATCGCCAGCTTGGCGAGCTGCCTTGACGGCATGGGTTAACATCGGGTGCATAAAAGGTTTTTCATTAAGAGCTGTTAAAATAGCATTTTAGCATTGATACATTCTTTATAAAATTAAAGCTGCATTACATTTTAGACAGCATCAAATTAGATACCATCAAAAGCCCAAACACATTGAACGCAACCGACACAATCGAAAACATAATATTTAATAATATCCGTATCGTCCTTTGCCAAACCAGCCATCCTGGCAACATCGGCTCTACAGCACGCGCAATGAAGACCATGGGCTTGGAACGTTTATATTTGGTGCAACCCAAACACTTCCCTGATGCGCATGCCACAGCGCTATCGGTTAATGCGGCAGACGTATTGGAAACAGCCGTTGTTACTGATACGCTAAAAGAAGCGATCGCCGACTGCAATTTTGTCATCGGTGTTACTGGTAAAAAGCGCTCTCTTTCGCAAGAAGTATTTAATGTGCGAGAGGCGGCTTCTAAAACAAAAACACTGGCCAGTAATCAGCAAGTCGCCTTGGTGTTTGGCAATGAAACCAATGGGTTTAGCAGTGAAGAGGCTGGTTTATTCCAAGCCTTAGCGACGATTCCAGCAAATCCAGAATACAACTCGCTGAACCTATCGCAAGCGGTACAAATCATGTGCTATGAGTTGCGAATGGCGATTACCGATGGAAGTTCTCACATTGAAAATAATGCCACTGAACTGGCTACACAAGAAGAGCTAGAACACTTTTACACGCATATGCGTGAAGTGTTAGAAGAGATTGGTTACATCAACCCTAGAGCGCCGAAGAAGTTATTTGAACGTTTACGTCGCATGTATGCGCGCACGCAACTAGAAAAAGAAGAAGTGCACTTATTAAGAGGGGTGCTAACGCTGACGCAAAAGCCCCGTAAACACAGCAAGTTCTAAGCGCACCTGTTTTATTGCGTTACTGGCTGCGCTCCTGGTGTAGGCGCACTAGTGGCAACAGGTGATTTTTTTACATCTAACGTCAATTCTGTTTTAACGTTTTTATCTTTTGCTTTCGCTTCAACCACTTTTATTATCGTTAATCTTTCTTCACTAACACCATTCGTCAATAAGGCTTCTTGTATCGCCTTACCCCGCGCTTCAGCCAGTTTAGCTAAATCTGCCTCGCTTACTTCTATACTAGCAATAAGACTAGTTTGTGCTTTCTCAAAGTGGCCATCTTCAGGTTTCTCAAACTTCGAAACCATTCGCTTCAACAAGCCTTTTTTGGTTAGCTTATCGTGTAATGTATTAATCGCATCTTGCGCGTTTTCATTGCCTAAATCGACCGGCCCGGGTTGTTGACCTTCAGCTAATTTAACATCCATTTCCTTAGCGACTTGTTTGCGGTAAGTCGCTTCCTTAATCGCTTGCGTGTCTAATGCAACGTCATAGCTTGGCACAATGCTTAGCGATAACCCTAGCCGTTTAGATAATGCAGTGCTGACCTTAACTAACTTCTCTAGCTCAGGCGGTGAAACTGTGCTTACACCAGCCTCAAAAGCAATGCCATCAAAATCCTCAGCGCCACCACCAAATATTTTACCCAGCGCGCGAAATGGTGCGGTAACAATTTTCTTTAGTACATTCCTGATTGCTTTCCAGACAATACTACCGTAGCTAAATTTTGGATCATCTAAGCTACCAGATATCGGCAAATCTAAATCAATCAGACCATCACTATCTTCTAAAATAGCAATCGCTAAATCCAAGGGCAAATCGGCTGCATCAGCACTGTCTACTCTCTCACCCAATTTAATTTTATTAATGATAAATTTATTTTCACCTGCTAGCTGATGATCCTTAACTTTATACTCCAAATCGACAGACAACTTACCAGAGTCAATACGCCGACCAGCAAACTTACCAGAGTATGGCGTTAGCCGACTCATATCTAAGTTAGTAAAAGCAAGTTTTATGTCGGTGAAATCAGTCGCACTAGATGGCTGCAAGCTACCCCTAATACGCGCAGTGCCATACTCATCGACTTTGCCATCCATTTCTACTTGTGAGACTTGCGCCGCTTTTGTCGATAAACCATTAATGACGCCATTAAGCGAATGGATATTTGTGCCAAACTGTGGGGTTAATGAAAGGTCAGCAAATTCTAGTTTTGCATCACTCACTCTTACCGTATCGATGCTGACAGGAAACACCTCTTTTGTTGATGCTTGTCCACTGACGGCAGCAGGCGCAACAGCAGGTACTGGTTTTGTCGCCGCTTTAGGTGGTTGTGGTGCTATTGTTGGTTGAATGAGTGAATCACTGCTAACTGGCGGTTGCGGTACTACCGCTTTAATCGCAGGTTTTGGTGCAGGTTCAGCACTGGTTGATTGGTTACGTAAAATGCGCGTGACATTCATGCTTTTGTCTTCATTGATAATGAATTTTCCAGCGGGTTTAACCACTTGCAACGTACCCATGTGTAATTTATTTGGCATGAGTGAAACTTTTAAACTGTCACTGCTTAAGTCGTCCCAGCTCAAAAACGGAGCATCATCTGCCTCTTCAAGTAAAGCCAGTTGTTTAACACCAAATTTACCGTTAAACGCCATCGAAAGATCCTGTTTCTGTTTCAAATTCAACTGCCCTGATACATTCGCTGCGCCTTTCTTGAGCTTAAGAAAAGCAAGCTGGTTCACATAAGGCGCAAAAGGTTTGAGGGAAAGGTTAGATAAACGCAGCCCTAACTTCGCTTTCAATGGTGATGGCCATAGCTGGCCTTTTGTCGTAAAGCGCCCGCCTTGCTTAACCCTAAAAGCAGCTTTAATTGGCAATGGCTTCGACATATCTAACGAAGCATCTTGCACCTCTATACTTGCTTTCACAATATCCATGACAACAGGCGTTGGCGTGCTATCGTCTTTAATCTGAATATTGGCATCAGCTAACGCTATTTTCTTAAGCGCTATTGCCCAAGTAGCCGCTGTATTCTTATCGCTATCATTGGGGGTGTCTGCAATAGCTTCAGCTATTGCAGGGTCACCATTAGAAGCAAACATATCAACCCAATTAAGAGAGCCATCTGCCTGTTTAATCACGGAGGTTTTAAAACCAGAAAGCAATAATGTTTGTGCCGTTATTTTTTGATCCGCTATCGCGACCAAACCATCAGACAGAGTTGCTTGGTTGAGCGTCGCAATCGGTTTGACCGCCGTTGGCTTGCCGTCAACAGAAGCGCCACTACTGCCCTTACCAAACGCAATGTTTGATAAAACAATGTCTTTAAAACTAATATTATTCTGAGCCAAATCTAAACTGACTGCATTTACATCAGCTTTGGGTAAATGTAATGAAAGCTGAGCGCCTTTTTTAACATTTAAACCAGCAAACTTAAGGTTCAAATCATTAAAAACAACTTGTGGCTGCTCTTGCATTGAAAAGTCCAATTGCGGCAAACTGGCTGTGCTTTCTGTTAAAGTGACTTGCGTCTGATCACTTTGCTTTAGATTCAAACCCAACAATTTAAAATCAAGGTCTTTAACATGCAGTTCGGATTGTTTATTGCCTACAAAATCTAGCTGAGGCGCACTAAGCACTGCATGCGTTAATGATAGAGCCCCTCCTTCTGTAAGTTCTGCCGCAACATCACTTAAGCTAAACGTTATGTTGTTTAGTGCGAGCCTAGGAATCGTTTTAAGCACTGAAAAATCATAATTAAAACTTGCTTGCGCATCTCCAGCATTAAGCTGAATCGGTAGCTCTAATCCTTTTACTAATTGAAGAATTTTGGCTACCTTAACCTCGTCCAATGCAATAACACCTTTTGAGGCAACTGGATTAACCCCCATATCCCCTTTCCATTTTAACGAACCACCATTTTCCGCAAATGCTGCTGAAATTAAATAGTCGCCACGATCTTTAGGTAAGGTCGAGAAGCCTTTTAATTGAAAGCCTAATGGCGCCACTGTCGTGTTAATTGGTTTGCCGTTATTGGCATCGGCATATTGAACCTTACCCTGACTGACAATAATGTGCTCTATCATCAAACGCGGCATGGTATCGCTTGGTGGCGCTTTGTCTTCATTCAATTTAGCGACCAATGCATCCCAGTTTAATTGGCCATTCGACGCGACAGTTACATTTATTTTCGGTGCTGAAACACTAATCTGCTTGAATTTCCAAGCCAAATCGAACATGCCGCTCAACTCTAAATCGACAATCAGCTTTTCAAAACCTGCTAACGGTTCTCCACTTTTAGTTGATAGCTGAAAGCCGTTAATTGTGGCTTTAAGCCGAAAAGGATCAAACGCTACACTGCCCACACTCGCTTTACTTGCGAATGATTTTTCAGCAATATTCGGCATTAGCTTTTTTGCAATGGGGTTTACTGCAAAATAACTAAACAACAAATAAAATACAAATAGCCCAGCAAGCACTTTTGCAACTAACTTGCCTGGAAATCTTTTGCAAATTAGTATCAACCAATTTTTAAGGGCGTTAATCATTAATAGTATTCTATATGCCCTATCGTAAAAATATACATTTCATTATACTTTCCTATCAATTACTTTCATCAATTAAAACCCAGTGTTTTAGTCAAGAATTAATTTTTATGGCATAATGTCGCTTTAATTATCTCTGTTAATCGCACAATGTTTGATCACTTAAAACAAGACATCTCTATCGTATTTGATCGCGACCCGGCGGCACGCACCCACTTTGAGGTGCTCACCACTTACCCAGGTGTGCATGCACTTATTATGCATCGCTTTAGCCATTGGTTATGGGGCATTCGCTTTTATTGGCTTGGCCGCATGTTTTCACATATTGGCCGCTTTTTAACAGGGATTGAGATTCACCCTGGGGCGACGATTGGGCAGCGCTTTTTTATGGATCATGGCATGGGCATTGTCATTGGTGAAACGGCTGTTATCGGTAATGATTGCACGTTATACCATGGCGTAACATTAGGTGGCACATCTTGGAACAAAGGTAAGCGCCACCCCACTTTAGAGGATGGCGTAGTGATTGGTGCAGGTGCCAAAGTGTTAGGCCCAATCACCATCGGTAAGAATGCCAAGATTGGTTCTAACGCTGTGGTCGTCAAAGACGTGCCAGAAAATGCGACAGCTGTTGGCATTCCAGCACGCATATTAGAAGAAGAGAAAGCCAAAGCCGATGCTGTAAAAGCTAAATTTAGTGCTTACGCAGTGAGTGATGATGAAAATGATCCTATCAACAAGGCACTGCAGCCCTTGTTAGGCGAAATAAGCGCATTAAAAGAACAGCTGGCCGGCCTATCAGATGTCAAATCTGAAAAGAAAGTAGCGAGAGCATTTACTGTCAAAAAAACAAAACGTGCGCCTAAAAAAATCACTGCTGATTAAGCAATGAACTTAACGCCATAATAATTGACTAAATTACTAGGTTATTATAAAATGCCCTGCTAATTGACGACAATTTTTTACTTGAGAATTAAATAAACAATGAGACTAACCACTAAAGGCAGATTTGCAGTGACCGCAATGCTAGACCTTGCTTTAAGTGAGGCTAGTACTCATGGTGCACAAAAACCAGTTACATTAGCTGGCATTAGTGAACGCCAAGATATTTCGCTATCTTACCTAGAGCAATTGTTTAGCCGGCTGCGCCGAAAAGGCCTAGTGAGCAGTGTGCGCGGCCCAGGTGGTGGTTATAACTTAGCCAAAGAGAAAGCCGATATATCAGTTTCTGCCATTATTTCTGCAGTGGATGAGCATATCGACGCTACCCAATGTAGCGGCAAAGAAGATTGCCATGGCGCTGATGGTCGTTGTATGACCCATGATTTATGGGCTTCGCTCAATAAAAAAATTCTAGATCACTTGTCTGGTGTGAGTTTGGCCGACATGGTAAACGCACAGCAAGAAAAAGGTGCTGGAAAGGATAGTGGAGAAGTTATATTTACAGCGCGCGCCACTGCAAATCAAAGCACTGAAGAGGTGGCCGTCAATGGCTAACGTATACTTTGACCATAACAGCACCACCGCCCTCAAGCCAGAAGTGCTTGAGGCAATGTTGCCGTATATGCGCAAACAACATGGCAACCCAACTAGTCAACATAGTTATGGTCGCAGTGCGCGAAAAGCAATAGAGCAAGCGCGCCAGCAAGTAGCACAAGCCATCGGCGCACAAGCTAGCCAAGTGGTATTTACAGCAAGCGGTACTGAAGCGAATAACTTTGCAATCACTGGCATTGCCAGCAACATGGATCAAACGCAAATATTAACAAGCAGCATCGAACATCCATGCGTTTCAAACCCAGCTTTAGCGATGCAGAAACGCGGCTGGCAAGCGCATAGCATCAAAGCGGATCCACATTGCAATGTGGATCTAAATGATTTGCAAAGATTGCTTGAATCCCCAACTGATTTAGTGTCCGTTATGCTTGCAAATAATGAAACGGGTGCCATACAAAACATAGCAAGAGTCGTGGAACTGTCCACGAGAAAAAAAGCCTTTGTGCATACGGATGCAGTACAAGCGCTCGGTAAAATTAAAGTTAATTTCACCGAGTCGAATGTGCATGCAATGACCGTCTCTAGCCATAAGATTGGCGGACCATTGGGCGCCGGTGCATTGGTGTTAAATAAGCGTGTTGATATTGCGCCTTTGCTACATGGTGGCGGGCAAGAAAAAGGCTTACGCAGCGGCACTGAAAATATCGCCGCTATTGTTGGCTTTGGTGTGGCATGCGAGCTTGCCACTAAAGGGCTTACTTACTTTACTGAGCAAACCACATTGCTGCGCCAACACTTAGAAACTGGGCTGCAACAAATGGGGGCGGTCATTTTTGGCCAACAAGCTACTCGTTTGCCAAACACCAGCTTCTTTGCTTTCAAGAATATTGATGGTGAAACATTGGTTACAGCACTGGACAAATTAGGTTTTGCCGTAGCAAGCGGGTCCGCCTGCTCTAGTGCAAGCAGTGAGCCTAGCCATGTGTTGTTAGCGATGGGCATACAACCTGATTTGGCCCGCGGAGCAATACGCGTTAGCTTTAATAGCGACAACAAGATTGCGCAAGTAACCGATTTTTTAAAAGCATTAAAACAGGCACTACAAGACTTAAGGCAAATGACTTCAATCGCCGCATAAGTTAAGTAATGCAAAATAAAAGGAAGTAAGAAACGCAATGGATAGAATGCCAATTTATTTAGATTACTCTGCCACCACACCAGTAGACCCACGTGTGGCGGAGAAAATGATTCCATACTTAACAGAATCGTATGGTAACCCTGCTTCTCGCAGCCACCCTTATGGCTGGACTGCGGAAAAAGCAGTAGAGAATGCACGCAAAGAAGTAGCGAAACTAGTGAATGCGGATCCACGTGAAATCGTATGGACATCAGGCGCAACCGAGTCTAACAACCTTGCGATTAAAGGCGCTGCAAACTTTTATAGTGGTAAAGGCAAGCATATTATTACGATTGCTACCGAGCATAAAGCAGTGATTGACCCTGTGCGTGAGCTTGAGCGCCAAGGTTCTAGTGCAACATTTTTAGAGCCAAATGATGATGGCTTAGTCGATATAGAGGCATTTAAAGCGGCGATCCAACCAGACACTGTTTTAGCATCGGTGATGTTAGTAAACAATGAAATTGGTGTGGTTCAAGATATTGAAGCAATTGGTAATATTTGCCGTGAACATGGCATAATTTTCCATGTTGATGCTGCGCAAGCAACCGGTAAAGTGGTCATCGATTTAGCAAAATTACCTGTTGATTTAATGAGCTTCTCAGCACACAAAACTTATGGTCCTAAGGGTGTTGGCGCGTTATATGTTCGTCGCAAACCTCGCATCCGTATCGAAGCACAAATGCACGGTGGCGGTCACGAGCGCGGCATGCGTTCTGGCACACTAGCGACACATCAAATTGTGGGCATGGGTGAGGCATTTAGAATTGCTCGTTTAGAAATGGCAGAAGAGAATGCACGCATTAGCACATTATACGACAGGCTACTAAGCGGCTTGCAAGAAATTGAAGAGACTTATGTTAACGGTGACTTAACACACCGTGTACCACACAATCTCAATATTAGCTTTAATTATGTTGAAGGTGAGTCGCTAATTATGGCAATTAAAGGCATTGCTGTTTCAAGTGGCTCTGCTTGCACATCTGCCAGCCTAGAACCAAGTTATGTGTTGCGCGCCCTAGGTCGTACTGACGAACTGGCGCATAGCTCAATCCGCTTCTCAATTGGTCGCTTTACAACAGAGACTGATGTGGATTACACGATTAAATTATTAGAAGAGAAAATTGGTAAGTTGCGTGAATTATCCCCGCTTTGGGAAATGTTCCAAGATGGAATTGATATTAGCAAAGTTGAGTGGGCTTCCCACTAAAAAGGAGTATTAAAATGGCATATTCAGACAAGGTATTAGACCACTACGAAAACCCTCGTAACGTTGGATCTCTAGATAAAAACGACCCAAACGTCGGTACTGGCATGGTTGGCGCACCTGCTTGTGGTGACGTCATGAAGTTGATGATTAAAGTAAATGACACTGGCTTGATTGAAGACGCTAAATTCAAAACGTACGGTTGTGGTTCAGCAATTGCTTCTAGCTCTCTTGTAACAGAGTGGCTAAAAGGCAAGACTGTTGATGAAGCATACGAAATCAAGAATTCTGCAATTGCAGAAGAACTTGCACTGCCGCCAGTGAAAATTCACTGCTCTGTATTGGCAGAAGATGCCATTAAAGCGGCCGTGGCAGACATTAGAGAAAAACAAGCCGCTGTAAAAGAGGCGAACTAAAGTATGGCGATTAGCTTGACATCTGTAGCGGCAGATCGCGTAGAAAAATTCCTTGCCAGTCGTGGAAAAGGCATAGGCTTACGCTTGGGCGTTAAGACTACAGGCTGCTCCGGCATGGCTTACACGTTGGAGTTTGTCGATGAGATGAACGATGAAGATGTTTCATTTGATAGCAATGGTGTGAAAATAATCGTCGATCCAAAAAGCTTAGTTTACATTGATGGTACCGAGTTGGACTTCACCAAAGAGGGCTTAAACGAAGGCTTTCAATTTAACAACCCTAATGTGAAAGACGAATGTGGTTGTGGTGAAAGCTTTACAGTTTAACGAGCAAGCAATTGAAGAACCACTTTACCCTCTTTAAACTCAGCCCCGTTTTCAATATTGATACAGTAGCATTAGAGCAAAACTACCGCACGATACAAGCTGAATCACACCCTGATCGCTTTGTATCAGCCACACCCGCTGAAAAGTTACAGTCTATGCAGTTGGCAACCTTAGCGAATGAAGCTTACCAAACGCTGAAAAAGCCATCTTCTCGCGCCAAATACATGTTGCAGTTGCAAGGAATAGACGCCACACAAGAAACCAACACCAGCATGCCGCCAGATTTCTTGATGCAGCAAATGGAATGGCGTGAAGCATTAGAAGACTTAAAAGTAGAAAAGAATGTTGAGGGCTTGGAAGACTTGCTGGATGAAATGCAGGAAGAAGCGCAATCACTTACTAAAGAGCTAACCGTTTTAATGGATGAGAAAAACGACTTAGTTGCAGCAACAAATACCACACGCAAACTCATCTTTATTGATAAAGTTTGTGCAGACATTATGAAAGCAATTGAATTGTTAGAAAGCTAATGGCACTTTTACAAATATCAGAACCAGGGATGTCGACTGAGCCACATCTACATCGTTTAGCGGTTGGCATTGATCTAGGCACAACCAACTCGCTAGTCGCGACTGTCAGAAGTGGTAGCAGTACCATTTTAGAAGATGAAGATGGCAGCACATTATTGCCATCCGTTGTACGTTATTTGTCAGATGGCACAGTAGATGTCGGTCATTCTGCACAACAAGCACAATCTGATGACCCACAAAACAGCATTGTTTCTGTGAAACGTTTTATGGGACGTGATTTAAAAGACATCAACGCTGCAGATTATCCGTACACATTTGTAGAGCAGAGTGGCATGCTCCAGCTGGAAACACGTGCAGGCATTAAGAGCCCTGTGGAAGTCTCAGCTGAAATTCTAAACAACTTAAAAGTCCGTGCAGAGGCATCGCTTGGTGGTGATTTAGTTGGTGCTGTGATTACTGTACCAGCCTATTTTGACGATGCACAGCGCCAAGCAACCAAAGATGCAGCCCGGATTGCTGGCATTAATGTCCTACGCTTGTTAAATGAGCCGACAGCTGCCGCAGTAGCATATGGCCTAGATAACGCCGCTGAGGGCATATATGTCATCTACGATTTAGGCGGCGGCACCTTTGATGTTTCTATCTTAAAACTGACTAAAGGTGTGTTTGAAGTGCTGGCGACCAATGGCAACTCTGCACTAGGTGGTGATGATTTTGATCGCATGATCTTTGAGTGGATACAAGCGCAAAGCAAGCTAGCCGATTTGAATGCACAAGATACACGTTTATTGCTGACGAAAGCACGTGAAGCAAAAGAAGTCTTAACGAACAGCGCAACAACACACATTGCCAGCACATTGAGTACAGGTGATGTGATTGATTTAACATTAAGTGCTGAGACTTTTACTGAGCTAACAGAAGTCTTAGTTGAAAAGACGTTGCGCCCTACTAAAAAGGCATTGCGTGATGCAGGCTTAACTACTGGTGATGTGGATGGCATTGTGATGGTGGGCGGTTCAACCCGTATGCCACAAATTCAAGCAGCGGTTGAAGCATTCTTCAAACAAACACCATTGACGAATTTAGATCCCGACACAGTTGTTGCACTGGGCGCCGCCATACAAGCCAACACACTAGCAGGCAATAAGAGTGATGATGACTTATTGTTGCTGGATGTGATTCCACTATCCCTCGGCCTTGAAACCATGGGTGGTTTGGTTGAGAAAGTCATTCCGCGCAATAGCGTCTTACCTATTGCACGCGCACAAGAGTTCACCACCTTCAAAGATGGTCAAACAGCGATGAGCATTCATGTATTACAAGGTGAACGTGACTTGGTTACTGATTGCCGTTCGCTAGCTAAGTTTGAGCTACGTAATATCCCACCGTTGGTGGCTGGTGCCGCACGCATCTTAGTGACCTTCACAGTAGATGCCGATGGCCTATTAAGCGTATCAGCACGTGAGACGACCAGTAATGTTGAAGCAAATATAGTCGTCAAGCCATCTTATGGTTTGGATGAAGAACAAATATTAGCCATGTTAAGAAGTGGTTTTGGTGCGGCTGACGAAGATAAAGAAGCACGCATGCTAGCAGAGACAAAAGTCGATGCACTCAGCTTAATCACTGCGATTAAAGCTGCATTAGAACAAGATAGTCATTTAATTGATGATGCAGAAAAACAGACCATCATGGCCAAAATGACCGAATTAGAGGCACTTACTAATCAAAGCAATGCTAATGCAAACGATAAAGACGCTGTACTAAAAGCATCTGAAGACTTAAATGCAGCAACAGAAAGTTTCGCCGCTAAGCGTATGGATGCCAGCGTCAGCCGTGCATTGGCCGGCAAAAATATTGATGAAGTGAACTTATAAATACAGCCCTATAAATAAGACCATAAAAATTAAACCCTTATAAATATAAGATATTAGAGAAAAAGTAGATGCCACAAATAATCGTATTACCACACGAAGAGCTTTGCCCAGATGGCGCGGCAATTGAAGCCAAAGAAGGTGAATCAATCTGTCAAACACTGTTAGATAACGACATAGACATAGACCATGCGTGTGATCAAGCCTGTGCTTGCACGACTTGTCATGTCATTATTCGTGAGGGTTTTAATACATTGAATGAGTCGGATGAAACAGAGGATGATTTATTGGATAAAGCTTGGGGCCTAGAGCCACATTCACGCTTATCATGCCAAGCAATTGTTGACGATAATGATTTGGTGGTAGAAATTCCTAAATACTCCATTAACATGGCTAAGGAAGGCCATCGTTAAATAGTGGTAGCAACATAAGGCAATAAAAAAGGTAGCCTATGCTACCTTTTTTATTGCCAAACCTGAGTAAGGTTAAACCATTAAGGTGTCTTCTAAAAACCGCACATGACCCGTCGTGATGTCATACACGGCGCCAACCAAACCGACCTTATGTTGCGACAATAAATCTTCGATAATTTCACTACTATGTAAGATTTGTTTAATTTGTGCTTTCACATTTAATTCACATATTTTCGACACGAAGTCTTCATTGCTAGATGTTCTGTTCTCAACAACGGTTTTCTCTTGTCTCATGGCTGGCCGAATCAGGTTAATAATTTCGCCAATATGACCATCTCTAAAATCATCACAAGCAGCTTTGATTGCGCCGCAGTGTGTATGTCCAAGCACGACGATTAATCGAGAATCTAAATACTTGCAGGCATACTCCAAGCTGCCGACACCTTTATCAGAGGCAATGTTACCCGCCAAACGTACACTAAAGATATCACCTAAGGCTTGATCAAACAGTAATTCCACTGGTGCACGAGAGTCACTGCAGCTCACGATAGACGTAAAGGGGTGCTGCCTGTCTTTAGTCAATTCAATCAATGATTGAAAGTCTTTTTGTGACGTTTCATTATTAATAAAACGTTGATTACCTTCAATCAAAACATCAACCGCCTCTTGTGGGGATATCTTGTCACGATCTAATAATGGATGTTTATACATAGTCTGTATTCCAAATGAAACTACTTAAAATGATAGTGCTTAAGATTATACCTGAGACAAATCAACATTTAGCCATAAAAAAGCCCCACATTAGCGAGGCTTTTTCAGACATGAAACTTAACTTCTTAAACAACTACCAGTGCGCTTGTGCACGGAATTTCAGTGCAGATGGCTCAAAGTCTACATCAGCACCATTTTTGGTTAAATCTGTGATTTTGTCATAGTTCAACATAAAACGCAGGTTTTGATGTGGGTAGTAGTTCAAACCAATACTAAATTTATCAGCTTCGTCTGTCGTTGCTGCAGTACCGCCATCAATTTCGAGAGACTCAAAACGCGCTGCAACCTGCCAAGCACCCAACATCGATTTTGGTTTAATACCTGATGTGTAACCATTTTTCCACACCAGAGACTCACCTGTTAAGAAGTAGCCTGCTTCAACGACATAACCATCAATATCGACATCGCTGGCTGACCCAATTTCTGCAGAATAGTCAACGTATTCAGCCATGGCATGGAAAGAACCGAAAATACCCATCGCATCGACAGTAAATGCATCAGCACCATCAAAGTCAGTGAGTGTACCAGTGTCAATGTGACGTGTTTGATCCTCATGACTCACTAAACGTTGCCTGAAGCGGAAATCATCGCCACCGCCTTTTGTTAAATAGCCTCCACCAATTTGCACTAGGTGCGTTTTATCTTGCATATATGGAACAAATGAACCGCGAACAGCAAATGTGCTACCGTTATTATTGGTACCACCACCATCAATTTCTCCGTTTGTTATGCCAGCCGCTAATGCCCATTTATATTCAGGATCAGCTAAAGAAACAACTGCACCACTTTCACGAGCCGGAGAGATTGTGCTATCTGCAAATAATGGACGATCCATAAAACTCATGTATTTAGAACTGATTTTAGTATTTAAACCAAATGGGATATGAGATTGGCCTAATTTCACGCCAAACTTGTTGCCGCCTAATACATCTAACTTAGTGCCGTAACTCACATAGGCATCTTTAATTGAAACATCACCGCCAGCGAAGTCAGCTTCGAATTTGTAACCATAGTCATAGATAGTTCCTTGGAAACCTAAACGAGCACGGCGTAATTCCGTACCACCAATTCCCTCTGTACCTGAGCCGTCTTCATCTGTGTCAATTGCATCCCACATGACACGTCCGATAGGTTGGAACGACCAGTTACCATCTGAACCCTCAATTTTAAGTTTGCCTTTTGTCGTGATTTTAGGTATTTTTTTAGCCCGTTTAGCGTTCGCTTCTTTTTCATCAGTACGACTATTCCTAATTAGCGCCCCCTCCTCCTCGGTCAGCACGCCTTTGGCTACTAATATATTTACAATGTCGTCTGTAGAATCAGCCATAGCATTACCGCCAAAGCTCAACATTAATATTGCAACTGTCGCAGTAGCAATAGTGCCTAATTTAAAATTCATCACAATACTCCCGTTAAAAAGTTATCTTGCCTTACAATGGGCGTTATTTTGATGACTTAATATGACAATTTGATGACAAAGAGACAATCTAAGTCAGGCTGTAACAAATTCACAACAATAAAAAACGCCAGTTAAACTTGCTTAACTGGCGCTAGAGTTGATATGTAATTTTTTTAAATGCCTCTTAATTAAGACTCTGGTCGCATATGTGGGAATAGAATCACATCACGAATACTTGGGCTATCTGTAATTAACATCACTAAACGGTCGATACCAATACCACAACCACCAGTTGGTGGCATGCCATATTCTAGCGCGCGGATAAAGTCAGCATCGTAATACATGGCTTCTTGGTCGCCTGCTTCTTTCGCTTTCATCTGTGCCTGAAAGCGCGCAGCTTGATCTTCAGCATCATTCAGCTCACTAAAGCCATTCGCCATTTCACGGCCAGTAATAAACAGTTCAAAACGTTCTGTAATTTCAGGGTTAGTATCGGATGCGCGTGCTAACGGCGATACCTCAACCGGATAATCGACAATATAGGTAGGCTGCCATAGTTGGCTTTCGGCCGTCTCTTCAAACAAACCTAATTGCAACGCACCTAGGCCTGCATGGTCAAATGGTTTGCTGCCTTGCTTTATAATTTCTGCTCGTAAAAAATCAACGTCGTTAAGCTGTGCTAGCGTATATTGTGGCGCATATTTTTGAATCGCTTCTACAATCGTTAAGCGTTCAAATGGTTTGCTTAAATCAACCTCCTTACCATCGTAACTCACCACTGCTGCACCGCATGCTGCAACGGCTGCTGAACGAATACATTGCTCAGTAAAGTCCATCAACCAATGGTAATCGGTAAATGCCGCATAAAACTCCATCATGGTGAATTCTGGGTTGTGCCTTACGCTTAGCCCTTCATTACGAAAGCTACGATTTATTTCAAAAACGCGCTCAAAACCACCTACAATCAAACGTTTAAGATAAAGTTCTGGCGCAATACGCATAAACATTTGCATATCAAGCGCATTATGGTGTGTAGTAAAAGGCTTAGCCGATGCGCCGCCAGGGATAGCGTGTAGCATCGGTGTTTCCACCTCTAAAAATTCATTCTCTATCATAAAGTTGCGCATGGCCGATACGACTTTAGAACGTGTTTTAAAGGTCTCACGCGTTTCTTCTGACGTAATTAAATCAACATAACGTTGACGGTACTTAATCTCTTGATCGCTTAAACCATGATATTTTTCAGGTAACGGGCGTAGTGATTTAGTCAGCAAGCGCAACTCAGACACTTTGACAGACAACTCACCTGTTTTCGTTTTAAACATCGTACCTTTAGCGCCAACGATATCGCCTAAATCCCAACGTTTAAAAGACTCGTAAATTTCTTCACTGTTTTCATCAACTAGGTTTTGCTTATTAATAAACAATTGAATACGGCCTGTCCCATCTTGCAAAGTCGCAAAACTTGCTTTACCCATGACGCGTTTGAGCATCATACGGCCAGCTACCACGGCTGGTTTATTTTGTGGGTCTAATGTTTCTTTATCAAACTGGTCATACTCCGCATGCAAATCTGTTGCTTTATTTTCTGGTTTAAAATCATTAGGGAAAGCAACGCCTTTAGCACGAATGGCTTTTAGTTTTTCACGGCGTTCTGCCATCACATGATTTTCATCAACAGCTTGCTCTTCTACTTGTTCGTTCATCGGTGGCGTTTGTTCATCTGTCATTAGGAATGCCCAATATTTAAAAAATGTTTATTAACTTAATCTTAAGTTGCTATTTTAGCACCATTGCATTAAACCCCTTGCTTCAAGCTTACTTGGATAAACTGGTCTAAATCGCCATCCAGCACACCTTGCGTATTGCCGACTTCTACGTTAGTACGCAAGTCTTTGATGCGGCCTTGGTCCAACACATAGCTACGAATCTGATGCCCCCAGCCAATGTCCGTTTTAGCATCTTCCATGGCTTGCTTTTCTTCATTGCGCTTGCTGAGCTCTAAATTATACAAAGCACCCTTAAGCATATTCATTGCTTCATCTTTATTACGGTGCTGTGAACGGTCGTTTTGACACTGCACCACGACACCGGTTGGTATATGCGTCAAACGCACAGCGGAATCCGTTTTATTAATATGCTGACCACCTGCACCGCTGGCGCGGTAAGTATCAATGCGGATATCGGCAGGATTAATCTCAATTTCGATTGAATCGTCTACTTCTGGGAAAATTTGCACGCTGGCAAAGCTAGTATGGCGTTTTGAGTTGGAATCAAAGGGAGACTTCCGCACTAAACGATGTACACCATTTTCAGTACGTAAGGTGCCAAAGGCATAATCGCCTGTGACTTTAATAGACGCACCTTTAATACCAGCCACATCACCATCTGATTGCTCTAGCACTTCAACCTTAAAGCCTTTGCGTTCGCAATAGCGCAAATACATACGGAACAACATATTGGCCCAGTCTTGTGCTTCCGTACCACCACTACCCGATTGAAATTCGATAAAGCAGTTGTTCATATCCATCGGTTGAGAGAACATTCTACGAAATTCCATTTCTTCTATGGTTGTTTCTAGCGCTTTAGAGTCTTCACCTATACTTAAGAGTGATTCATCATCAGCCTCTTCACGGGCCATTTCGAATAACTCCTGGCTATCTTGAATCCCTGTCTCAAGGCTAGCCAAGGTGTTCACGACTAACTCAAGTGTACGTTTTTCTTTACCTAGCTTTTGTGCATTTTCAGGATTATTCCAAATGTCTGGGTCTTCGAGCAGGCCATCAACTTCTGCTAAACGTTGTGATTTCGTTTCGACGTCAAAGATACCCCCGAAGCGAGAGGTTACGTTCACTTAAATCGGTGAGTCGGTTGGCGATTAGGTTGAGCTGCTCTGCTTCCATGAGGTAATTTCTATTAAGCTATTTCAAAGGCAAAATTATACAACAAAGCCCACTATATTGATGATGGTTTAACCACCCTACCATCTTCTTCGGCAAAACCTCTTTGGTTGAGTTTTCTAAATAATCAATACTGAAGGACTGTAAAGCTTCACACCTTTTAGTGTGAAGATGAATGGTATTTTGAAAAAAATAAAATAAGTACAGCAATAATATAAAAACGGCCGCAATTGGCCGTTTTTTTCGTCCAAAACTACACATCAAGATTAACTAGCGTTAGAATACCGCATATTGATTTGTCACGATTTTGTCATCAAACTGTCACAATTAAATCGTAACATCGCTACACCTATATTAATAAGGACTATCATGCAGTCAACAATCTTAAAAAATATTATTCATTTAATCAGCGCAGTTGCAGTTGTTTCTGCATTAGGAGCATGCTCAAAATCTGAAGAGACTAGTGCATCTGTAAACGGTGCAACTTTCGATTCAAATGCTATTGTAAAAATTGATGGCTCTAGCACAGTATTTCCAGTGACAGAGGCGGTTGCTGAAGAATTCCAAATCGAAACAAGAGTAAAAGTAACGGTTGGTATCTCAGGCACTGGTGGTGGCTTTAAAAAATTCTGCCGCGGTGAAACTGACTTAACAGGTGCTTCGCGCCCGATTAAACAAAATGAAATCGACAAGTGTAAAGAAGCAGGGGTCGAATTTATCGAACTACCCGTTGCATTTGACGCATTAACTGTTGTGATTAATCCAACAAACGACTTTGCTAAAGAAATGACTGTTGCAGAATTAAAAACAATCTGGGGTCCAAAAGCACAAAAAACAATCACTTCTTGGAATCAGGTTAATCCAGCATGGCCTGATACACCACTTAAATTATTTGGCCCAGGTGCTGATTCAGGCACATTTGATTACTTTACAGAAGCTGTTGTTGGCAAATCAAAATCTAGTCGTGGTGATTTCACTGCTTCAGAAGATGATAATGTATTGGTAACAGGTGTTGCTGGTGATAAAGGCGGTATCGGCTACTTCGGTTATGCCTATTATGAAGAAAACAAAGATAAACTAACTGCAGTAGCGATATCAGAAGAAGCTGGTAAAGCTGGCGTATTGCCTTCTAAAGTGTCTATCGAAGACGGCACATATCAACCATTAGCACGCCCTATCTTCATCTACGTCAAGAAAAGTTCAGCGCAAGAAAAAGCACATGTAAAAGCCTTTATTGATTACTATTTAGAGCAAGGCCGCCCACTAATCGAAGAGGTAAAATATGTACCACTTCCTGCAGAAGACCAGGCAGCTGTTGTTGCACATTGGAAAGCACTTAAAGCCGGTACTGGCTTTATCGATGGCCAAGCGGAAGTTGGTGTAAAAATTAAAGACTTATTAGACCGCGTTCAATAGTCTTAAGATTAGAATCATGACTAAACTAAGAAATCCAGAAGTGCGCTTCTAGATTTATTGATGTTTTTATAACTCTCTACAATACGGAAGCTAAATTAACGTGAATACGGCCATAGAGTCTTCTTCAAACACACCGATAAGCCCGCGTCTTGCTAAGAACTTCAGGCGTAATATTAAAGAACGTATTATTGAGTTCATCCTCATGCTATGTGCGCTATCTGCAGTATTTACAACAATAGCGATTGTAGCGATTTTACTTTATGAATCATATTCGTTTTTCGAGCATGTTTCGATTGTAGGTTTCTTAACAGATAATCAATGGACGCCATTATTTGAAGACGCGCATTACGGCATCATGCCATTGGTTTCTGGCACGTTAACAATTTCCTTTGTAGCTTTAGCTTTTGCCATACCTGTTGGCACCATTGCAGCCATTTATCTTTCTGAGTTTGCTTCTCATAAAACACGCGAAATAGTCAAACCAACGCTAGAGTTACTAGCCGGTGTACCAACCATTGCATTTGGTTACTTTGCCTTATTATTGGTCACCCCTTTACTACAAGTGATCTTTCCTGATTTGCCGACATTCAACATGTTGGGGCCTGGTATCGTGATCGGCATTATGGTGGTGCCCTATATTGCATCTGTTGCTGAGGATGCCATGCGTGCTGTGCCAATGAGTATGCGTGAAGGTTCATACGCAATGGGTGCAACGCGCTTCCAGACAGCCATGCGCGTGGTTACGCCAGCAGCGATTTCAGGCATTATCGCCGCCTATATCTTAGCGATTTCACGTGCAATCGGTGAAACGATGGTGGTTGCCATTGCTGCTGGACAACAACCAAACCTCACCTTTAACCCCATGGACTCTGCCGCCACCATTACTGCTTATATTGTACAAGTCGCGATGGGCGATTTACCGCACGGGAGCATAGGTTACCAAAGTATATTCGCCGCTGGCTTAGTGCTGATGTTAATGACTTTGTTCTTTAATGTCCTTGGCCACTTCACACGTAAGAAATACCGCGAGGTTTATTAATGTCAGAGTCACAAGCAGCATCTACACTGAAAGATCTTGGCGCAGTTAGGTCATTGATTAAACGCGCCAAGTTCAAAGACCATTTATTTGGCATTGTTGGCTTGCTATGCATCATGCTCATTCTACTAACACTGCTTATTTTGTTTGTTGATTTAGTCGTCGATGGCTATCCTAGGCTTACCTCTTGGGATTTCTTTAGCAACTTCCCTTCTAGACGCGCTGCTAGAGCAGGCTTATTGTCTGCATTAGTTGGTTCATCACTCGTCATGCTCGTCACCTTTATTTCAGCAGTACCAATGGGCGTTGGTGCGGCGATTTATCTAGAAGAATATGCCCCTAAAAACTGGTTTACAGAAATCATTGAAGTGAATGTCACTAATTTAGCAGCGGTGCCATCTATTATTTATGGCTTGCTAGCGTTAGGTTTATTTGTTTACGCATTAGATTTTGGCAACAGTATATTGACTGCAGGCCTTACCTTGGGCTTACTCATACTACCTATCGTGATTGTAGCGACTAGGGAGTCGATTCGTGCGATTCCTGTCGCCATTCGTGAAGCCGCTTATGCCGTAGGCGCAACCAAAGGTCAAGTCGTTGGTCAGCATGTAGTGAAGTACTCTGCAGGTGGCATTTTAACGGGTGTGATTATTGGGATGGCACGTGCCATCGGTGAAACCGCACCCGTGATTACCATTGGCGCATTAACCTTTATTGCTTTCTTGCCTGAAGCGCCAATATCGTCGACGCCACCTTTCATTAACTTTGAATGGTTAACCTCTGGCTTTACAGTATTGCCAATTCAAATGTTTAGTTGGCTTTCACGCCCTAGCTCAGCTTTCCACGTGAATGCAGCAGCAGCAGGTGCCATTATTATACTTTTGACACTTTTAATGAATGGAATCGCAATCAAAATGCGCTATAACATTCGTAAGAAAATTAAATGGCAATAGGTTATAGACGAAGCACGACAAAATTAATTCAAACACTATTATTGGGAAATTCGAGATATGGCAAAAGCCACTCCAACAATTAAAGCTGAAGCACGCGACTTTAACTTCTTTTATAGCAATGGCTATCATGCGTTAAAAAATATTAACCTGCCATTGTATGAAAATAAGATTACAGCGCTAATCGGTCCATCTGGCTGTGGCAAGTCTACGCTTTTGCGTTCATTCAACCGCATGCATGACCTTTATCCTGGCAATCGCTATGAAGGTGAAATTATTATGCATCCAGATAACACTAACATTCTAGATGCGAATGTTGATCCGATTGAAGTGCGTATGCGCATCAGCATGGTGTTTCAAAAACCTAATCCATTTCCTAAATCTATTTTTGAAAATGTGGCTTATGGCTTACGTGTTCGCGGTGAGAAAAACAAACGCCTATTGGCAGACAAGGTAGAAGAAGCGCTTAAGGGTGCAGCACTATGGGATGAAGTAAAAGATCGTCTACAAGATTTAGCCTTTAACTTATCTGGCGGTCAGCAGCAACGTTTATGTATTGCGCGCGCGTTGGCAACAGACCCTGAAATTATGTTATTTGATGAGCCAACATCAGCATTAGACCCAATTGCGACAGCAAACATTGAAGAGTTAATGAATGACTTACGTGGAAAGTTAACAATGCTAGTCGTGACCCACAATATGCAACAAGCAGCGCGTGTGTCAGACTATACAGCTTACATGTATCTTGGTGATTTGATTGAGCACAATAACACTGGTGATATTTTCATTAAACCAAAAGACAAACGTACTGAAGATTACATTACTGGCAGAATCAGCTAAACTAAATAACTAGCCAAAAGTTAGGAAATAATATGATTGAAACAACACATCTCTCAACCCAGTTTGACGAAGACCTAGAACGTCTACGTAGTCGTGTTCTAGAAATGGGCGGACTAGTAGAATCACAAATAGACATGGCGACAAAAGCTTACGCTGATAATAATAGTGAAGCGATATTAGACGTGCTAGAAAATGACCGTGATGTAAATGCGTTAGAAAAAGTCATTGATGATGATTGTATACATGTCATTGCAAAACGCCAACCAACCGCATCTGACTTACGCTTAGTGATGGCTATTAGCAAAATGGTGACTGACCTTGAGCGCTCTGGTGATGAAGTCAAGAAAATGGCAAAAAGCATACGCCGTATTCAAGAGCGTGATGTCACTGCGCTCAAAGCGACGACCGATGTTAAACACTTAGCAGAAGTAGCCAGCAAGCAAATCAGAAGTGCATTAGATACATTTGCTAGACTGGATGCCAAGGAAGCGAAATTAGTCATCACAGCGGATGAGGTGTTAGATAAAGAATTTAAAGCCTTGGTGAGACAGCTCATTACCTTCATGATGGAAGATCCTCGCTCTATCACAACCGCTTTAGATGTGATTACGATCGCACGCTCAATTGAACGTGTGGGCGACCACGCAAAGAACGTTGCAGAACAAGTGATTTATATTGTTGAAGGTCGTGATGTACGCCACTCTAAAAACAAATAAATTCAATTCAAAACTAAAAAACCCTTGATAGTCTCAAGGGTTTTTTAGTATGTTATAGCCAAACCGTCTAGATAGATATTGTTACAAATCAAACAACTGTAACCTATTTGTCGTCATTATTTGTTATATTAATCTCATCATGAAAACCTTAACGACAGACTTGCTCGATCGCGACTTAAGTATTTTAAGTTTTAATGAGCGCGTTTTATCACTGGCTCAACGAGAAGACTACCCACTACTGGAACGCCTAAGATTTTTATGTATTGTTGCTTCCAATTTAGACGAGTTTTTTGAGGTGCGAGTAGCACAACAATTAGAAGCCATGCAAAATGAAACCATACATGGCAAAATTACTGTTGGTACATACGAAAGCTTAACGAATAAAGCCCATGAGCTAGTAGCAAAACAATATCATTTATTCGAACATGAACTAATGCCCGCACTAGAAAAACAAGGGGTTGCACTAGTGTCTAGCCATAAACGATCGGCTGAACAAAAACGCTGGGTAGCACAATATTTTCAAGCAGAAGTTAAACCGCTTTTATTACCAGTTGCCTTAGACCCTGCACACCCGTTCCCAAAAGTTGCCAACAAAGCATTAAACTTTATTGTTGAAATTGAAAACAAAGCCAAAAAAACACAGTCTATTGCCATTGTACGTGTGCCACGCGTACTGCCTAGGTTAGTACGACTACCAGATAGACTAAGTAAAAAGAAGCAATGTTTTGTATCACTAACAAGTATTATTCGTGCCCACTTGGCTGATTTGTTCGAAGGAGTAAAAATACTTAATTTTTCACAGTTCAGGGTTACAAGACACTCAGACTTGGAAGTCGATGAAGATGATGTGAGCAACTTACGTAACGCATTACGCCAAGAACTCGCTTCCAGGAAATATGGCAAAGCGGTAAGGCTAGAAGTCACAAGTGATTGCGATGAAGCATTATCTAACTTTTTACTAGATCAGTTTTTATTGCCCGATTCTGCTTTATACAAAGTGAATGGTCCAGTAAACCTAGGGAGATTAATTCAGTTGCCAGATATGGCCAATATTACTAAGCTGAGCTTTCCTACGTTCACGCCGGCTTGGCCTAAAAACTTATCAACGAACGAATCTATGTTTTCGCAGCTCAGAAAACGTGACATTCTAATTCATCAGCCGTTTGAAAGTTTTGAAGCAGTCATTCAATTACTGCAAGAAGCCGTGCAAGATAAAGATGTATTAGCCATCCATCAAACGATTTACCGCACTGGCACAGATACTCGCATGCTCAACTTATTACAAGAAGCGGTACAACGGGGTAAAGAAGTCTTAGTTGTCGTTGAGCTGAAAGCGCGATTTGATGAAGAAGCCAATATCAACTGGGCAGAAGCACTAGAGTCTACTGGCGCACAAGTGGTGTATGGCATAGTCGGCTTAAAAACGCACGCCAAAATGTGTCTCATCATGCGACGTGAAGGGCGATCCATAAAACGCTATGGACATGTATCAACCGGCAACTATAATCCTAATACAGCCAAGCTCTATACTGACCTAAGTATGTTAACCAGTGACTTAACATTCACCCGTGAAATGGAGTGTGTTTTCAGGCACCTGACCAGCGAATTACCATTGCCAAAAATGCGTAAACTATTAGTCGCTCCTTTTACTTTACACAGAACCATCCTTAGGTACATCAACTCTGCAAGTAATGCTGCCGCCAAAGGGAAACCTGCAAAAATCATGATCAAAACCAACGCACTCACGGACGAAACACTTGTTTTAGCATTAGTTAAAGCCGCTAAAAAAGGTGTGTCTATTGATTTAATTGTACGCGGTGCATGTGTATTACCACTAAACATCAAAGGATTGCATGGAGAAATCTGTGTACGTTCGATTGTTGGACGATTCTTAGAGCATTCACGTGCATTCTATTTTGAGATTGATGGCAAAGTTAAGCTATGGCTATCTAGCGCTGATTGGATGTCTCGCAATATGCTTAAGCGTGTAGAAATTGCTTGGCCGATTGATGGTGCTGACATGCAAAAACGCATTGTAGATGAGTGCTTCAACCCATACTTACAAGATAACATTGATGCTTGGGCGTTAATTGATGATGGTAGTTACCAGCTTGTTAACAAGTTAGCAAATGTAAATAAACCTTCTAAGTTACTATCAGCACAAAGCTTCCTATTGCAAGCACACCGCTAAAAGGCAAGCTATTTAAGCTTAGCCGTTACCGTTAGGCTCCAATTCGTTTTTTTCCAAGCAATGACTTCTTCTTCTAACAAATAAGCAGATTGCGGATGTGTTTCTAGCCAACTATCTTGCACCGTTAGCCGCAGCTCACTGTCATCAAACTGCAATTTTTTAATGCCCGTCAACTCTGGCTGATTACGTGAGTGACAAAGAATAACGGCCAGCCGCAAGCAAGCAAGCGAAACAATTAATCGACTATCAACCTCATCTAACTCCAGCTTTCTAATTTTGCCATGTTGCCCCAAAACCAGTAAGCTAAGATGATGTAGCTCATTTTGTGAAAAGCCCATTAGCTCTGTATGGTCCAAGATATAGGCGCCATGCCGATGCGATACTGCATGGGAAATAACAGTACCAATTTCGTGGCATTGCGCAGCCCAACTCAATAACCTTCGCTGCTTTTTAACCTCAACTTTTTTTAGCGCTAGATCATCTACTACGCGATCAAATAAATGTATAGCGGCTTCTTTTACATTTTGCGCATGCGTTGTATCCACAGGAAAACGGCTGAGCAACAAGTTAATCGAAGCCTCTTTCGTATAGACCAAACCATCACTAGCTTCTGCTGCCATGTCATAAAACAATCCATGACGTAAAGCTCCTCTTGCTACATTTAAAGTCTCAATTTTCAATAAATCAAATATGGCTCGCAATACACTTAAACCACCACCAATCACTGCATTACGCTCTTCTTTTAAACCGTCCAATTTCAGTCGGCCAGCACTTTTAGCTTTAATCAGCTCATTACGTAACCAATCAAGTCCATCTTTTGTTATTTCGCCTTCTTTAAAACCAGCCAAAGCCAATACCTCACCCACAGCACCTACAGTGCCCGAAGCGCCATAAGCCACATCCCAATGTTTAGGCCCATACTGCTTACCTAGCACATCTAAAAATGATTTCGCAGCAACCTCAGCACGCTTCAAATTACGCTCAGAAAGCTCGCCCTTCGGGAAGTACTTAAAAGACCAAGCAACAGAACCCACACGTAAAGACTCTGTCGTATGCGCATTAAAATGTTGGCCTAAAATAAATTCAGTAGAGCGACCACCAATATCAATCGCTAACCGCCGTTCATTTGATGGTGGTAAGAAATGACTCACCCCTTGATAGATTAAACGCGCTTCCTCCACGCCAGAAATCACTTCTATGTCATAGCCAAGGGCTTTACGTGCCAATGTTATAAAATGTTTGCTATTGCGCGCTTCTCTTAAGGTTTGCGTAGCGACTGCACGCACATTTTGCTTTGGAAAGCCTCTAAGTGCTTCACCGAATCGTTCTAAACACTTAACACCGCGTTCAATTGCAGCGTCATTAAGGTTGCGGTCTTCATCTAAGCCACCACCTTGCCTCACGGCTTCTTTTATATAATCAACACGTTGTATTTGTCCACCTACGTGATGCGCTATTTCCAGCCGAAAACTATTTGAACCTAAATCAACTGCGGCTAATAAAGTTTCCGCACCTATTATTGAATGTTTTTCCATATACACATTTATAGCATATTAGAAATAAACTTAGAAATAAACTATTCTCATCATAGAAAAAATTAGTTAGCATTATTACGTACTCTGCGTACTAACAACATCCGCTATATTTTCTGCCAGTTTTTGCACTTGTACTGCATCTTGCCCCTCGACCATGACACGTATCTTTGGCTCTGTACCTGAAGCACGCAATAGCACACGTCCTGTATCAGCAAGTTCTGCTTCTGCACTTTTTACCGCCTCTTGGATAGCAGGGATTTTCAGGTCTAACTTACCTTTTGTCGTGACGTTAATCAGCACCTGAGGATACAGTACCAACTCTTCACCCATCTGTTCGAGCGTTTTGCCGCTCTCTTTCAGCGCATGGAATACCTGCAATGCCGAAATAATCGCATCGCCGCTCGTATGCTTATCTAAAGTCAGGATATGTCCAGAGTTTTCCCCACCAAGTTTCCAGTTTTTGTTTTTTAACAACTCTAAAACATAACGGTCACCAACATTAGCTCTGGCAAATGGAATCTGATGCTTTTGTAGCGCATGTTCTAACGCTAAATTCGTCATCAATGTACCAGCAATACCACCTTTAAGTTTACCTTTTGCATATAAACCTAACGCAATAATGTAAAGCAGTTGGTCGCCATCTAGCACATTACCTTTTGCATCGACCATCAACAAGCGATCACCATCGCCATCAAAAGCAATACCCATATCAGCCTTCTGCTCCACCACGGCTTTTTGTAGTGCTTCTGGATGAGTAGAGCCAACTTCTAAGTTGATATTCACGCCATTTGGGGTATCACCAATCGCGGTCACTTCTGCGCCTAGCTCGTGGAAGACTAATGGTGCAACCTTATATGTGGCACCATTTGCGCAATCGAGTACGATTTTTAGCCCACGTAAATCCATGTCGTTCGGGAATGTGCTCTTACAAAATTCGACATAGCGGGCGCGGGCGTCTTCTATGCGTTGCGCCTTACCTAGTTTTTCTGATTCCACCACTTGCATCGGCTTATCGAGCTCAGCCTCAATGGCAAACTCAACATCATCATCCAGCTTTTCACCGCCGCTAGAGAAGAATTTAATACCGTTGTCATAGTATGGGTTGTGCGAAGCAGAAATCACAATCCCCGCTTGCAGGCGCAATGCTCTCGTCAAATAAGCAACAGCCGGTGTAGGCATAGGCCCAGTTAAAAGTGTATCAACGCCTGCTGCTGTCAAACCAGCTTCTAACGCTGCTTCTAGCATATAACCTGAAATACGTGGATCTTTACCAATCAAGACTGCTGGCCGCCCACCTTTAGTGCCTTTTTGCGCTAACACACGGCCTGCCGCATACCCTAAACGCATTACAAAATCCGGGGTGATTCTTGACTCACCCACTTTTCCACGAATACCATCGGTACCAAAGTATTTTTTAGTCATTCTTCTGTTCTTTCCATTTTAAACATTATCTTTTTTAGCTTAATTGTTAGCGTATTAATAAAAATTAAAGCACCATATAAACAACAAGCAATACAATAAACAAGATGCTGATCTGCACTACATTCTCTTGTGAGAAGCTGCTAGATTGATTGGCATTAAAAACCTCTTTAATGTCTGCATGGTTATCCATATAAGCTTCAACCGTCTCTTTTGCTTCTTTTAGGCCTAAACCTGTTTTTTCTCGTAGCAATTTTATCGCCTGAATTTTTCTTCCACTTTTTATTACTTCAATGACTTCTTTTGTCATTGCAATATCGCCTTGCTCACTATTTGCCATTACGCTACCCTCCTATGAATTTACTATTCCATAATAGCTGAAACGACTTTTAAAGCTTCTACTGTTGCTTTTACATCATGTACGCGCAACATGTTAGCACCCTTCATCGCAGAAATCACGGCGGCTGTTACACTTGCATACAAACGTGCATCTACATCGTTTCCTGTCATTTGTCCTAGTACTGATTTCCGTGATAAACCAACCAACAAAGGCAGTCCAAGTTTAGCAACCGATTCTAATTGCTGAATCAATGTAATGTTATGCGCACGTGTTTTACCAAAACCAAAACCAGGGTCAATCAACATTCTATTCCTGGCAATACCTGCCTGCATACACACGTCAACACGTGCCATTAAAAAACCAGACACTTCATTCACGACATCAGCATAACTCGGCTTATCTTGCATTGCTTGCGGCGTTCCTTGCATATGCATCAAACAGACTGCCACGTCAGCCTCGGCTATCGCCTCAACAGCACCTTCTTCTTGCAATGCCCTCACATCATTCACCATGCTCGCACCTGCGGCTATTGCAGCACGCATAACGGCTGGCTTACACGTATCAATGGAGATAGGAACATTGATTTGTCCGACCAGCGCATCAATGACTGGAATCACACGATCAAGCTCTTCTTGCAAGCTTACTGGTGTTGCATTTGGGCGGGTAGATTCACCGCCGATATCTAATACATCTACACCCTCATCGATTAGTGTTAGCGCATGCGCAACCGCTAAATCTGTTTGTGAGAAATTACCACCATCTGAAAAGGAATCTGGCGTGACATTTAGAATCCCCATCACGCGAGGGGTTGCTAAATCAAGTTTAAATTGTCCGCAATGTAAAATCATCAAGAATAAAGGCTGGCTAAATTTAATTTAGCCAGCCTTTATTTTAACCTATATCTCTAAGTCATTCTTTTTTTGCAGTGGGCTGCGGTTTAGGGTCAACTGTAGCGCCTGCACCACCACCCTTATTTTTGGTATCGGGTTTGACACTGGCTTGTCTAGGCTTAGGCTTACGTACAGGTTTTCCATCCATGATGTCGTTAATTTGATCAGCATCAATGGTTTCAAATTCCATTAGCGCCGCTGTCATGGCCTCAACTTTATCGCGATTATCTTCCAGCAGTTTACGCGCAATTGCATATTGCTCATCTAGAATGCGGCGAATTTCAGCATCCACTTTTTGTTGCGTCGCTTCGGAAACCGTTTTAGAGCTCATGCTACCGAAGAAAGAATCTTGCTCATCGCCTGCATAGACCATGGTACCTAAAGCATCGCTCATGCCATATTTAGTCACCATATCACGCGCTAACTTAGTTGCGCGTTCAAAGTCATTCGAAGCACCGGTAGACATTTGATTCACAAATACTTCTTCTGCAATTCGACCACCAAACAAGATGGAAATCTCTTCTAACATTTTAACTTTATAATTGCTAATACGATCAAACTCCGGCAACTGCCAAGTTAAACCTAACGCCCAACCACGCGGCATAATGGTTACCTTATGCACAGGATCAGCATTCGGTAATAGTTTTGCTACCACTGCATGACCTGATTCATGGTAAGCCGTATTACGGCGCTCTTCTTCACGCATGACCATTGATTTACGCTCAGGGCCCATATAAAGCTTATCTTTAGCGTCTTCAAAGTCTTCCATGTCTACCGTACGCTTATTACGGCGTGCAGCGAATAGAGCCGCTTCATTAACCAAGTTAGCCAAGTCCGCACCGCTAAAGCCTGGTGTGCCTCGTGCCAAGATATCTGCTTTCACATCTGGGTCAATCGGCACTTTACGCATATGCACCAATAATATTTCTTCACGGCCTTTAATATCAGGTAAACCCACCATCACTTGACGATCAAAACGACCTGGACGAAGCAAGGCTTTATCCAATACATCTGCACGATTTGTTGCAGCCACCACAATCACGCCAGAGCTCGGGTCAAATCCATCCATCTCAACCAATAGTTGGTTCAGTGTTTGTTCACGCTCGTCATTGCCACCACCAGTACCAGAACCTCTGCTACGCCCAACCGCATCAATCTCATCAATAAAAATGATACATGGCGAGTTTTTCTTCGCTGTTTCAAACATATCACGTACACGTGAAGCTCCTACACCAACAAACATTTCCACAAAATCTGAGCCGGAAATTGTAAAGAAAGGTACTTTGGCTTCACCAGCAATCGCACGTGCTATCAATGTTTTACCTGTGCCTGGAGGACCTACCAACAATACACCACGTGGAATACGCCCACCTAATTTTTGGAATTTACCTGGGTCACTCAAAAATTCAACGAGCTCCATTACCTCCTCTTTGGCTTCATCACAGCCCGCAACATCGGCAAATGTTGTCTGATTAGTACTTTCATCTAGCTGCCGTGCTTTACTCTTACCAAAAGAAAATGGACCGCCGCCTTTGCCGCCGCCTTGCATTTGACGCATGAAGAAAATCCAAACGCCAATTAGCAAGATCATTGGGAACCATGACATGAAGATTTCAAGCAAGACAGAACGTTGCTCTTCCGCTTTTGCTTCAACAGCCACGTTATATTTAAGTAAATCGCTTACCATCCATAAATCGTTAGGGGCATAAGTACTAAACTTCTGATTATCAAGGGTTGTACCGCGGACAACGCGGCCATCAATCTGTACTTCCTTAACATTGCCTTTTTTAACTTCAGTCATGAATTGCGAATACACCATTTGATTGCTGGCATTATCAGGACTGCCAAACTGCTGGAACACCGTCATCAGCACGAGTGCGATAGCAATCCAAATAGCAATATTTTTTGCGATATTATTCACTAGCTTCTTCCTTTTTAAACTTGATTATCATCTTAATTACAATCAAGCAATCCAATTCATTTCTATATGTAACGGCCTATTTTCGACCTAGGCCTAATAAATACACCTCACTACTTCGTCCACGCGAGGCTTTAGGCTTCCTAGTCACTACTTTATCAAATTCTGAGCGCATGCGCTTCACGATATCGTCAAAACCCGAACCAATAAACACTTTGACTAAGAAGTTACCCTTAGGTTTCAACCATTGTTGGCTAAATTCCAATGCCAACTCCGTTAAATAAACTGCCCCAGCCTGATCTGCATCTTTCACTCCACTAATATTGGGGGCCATATCAGCAATAACAAGGTCTACAGGCTTATTATCTAACTTTTCTTCCAATAATTTTAAGATACGTTCTTCACGGAAGTCGCCTTGAATAAACTCTACACCTGCAATAGGAGGCATGTCTAATATATCTAAGCCAATAAGTCGGCCTTGGCCTTTTAAACGCTGTTTAACCACTTGCAGCCAACTGCCTGGTGCACAGCCTAAATCCACAATCGTCATACCAGGCTTAATCAGCTTATCTTTATCATCAATCTCCATCAGCTTATAAGCTGCGCGTGCGCGATAACCTTCCTTTTGCGCACGTTTCACATACTCGTCTTTCAGATGCTCTTGCATCCAAAGCTTACTGCGATTACTAAGCTTCATGTCTTATATGAATCCATGATAAAATCCACTCCATCTATAGCACCTAAAAAGCATTTCAATTAATGAAACTAAATACCAAACAAATCAGCCATTTACGTGGCTTGGCTCATAGCCTCAGTGCCGTCGTAATGATTGGAGATAAAGGCCTGACAGAAAATATATTTAAAGAGATTGAGATCGCTTTAAATTCGCATGAGCTCATTAAAGTAAAAGTCGCTGGCGATGACCGTGATGCGCGCAAAGCGATGTACACATCTATTTGCGAAAAAACTAATGCCATCGCTGTGCACCATATTGGCAAACAGTTAGTCGTTTACCGTGCTAGTGAGACCATTAAAGAAAAAAACAAAATCCATATCCCGAAACTATAGCTATTGCTTCGCTTTGAGCACCAGCGCAATACCAAGTAAACATTCTATCAAGTAAACAACACCCGCAACACCGTGCCAAGCCGCAAAGCGGTTCGCATGCTCGCTGCTCATCACATCACTTGGTAATGCGTCGGCCTTGATTTGTGCGAGTAATGGTTGAATACCGAATTGGCCGATGACAATCAAGAGCAACATCGCGACAATAATCCAGAAATAGCGTTGTTTGTAACAAGCTGATTGATAGGAAATGAAACGCTCAACCAATAAAACCAAGCCACAAACTAATCCGATGTAACTAATGGTTGTAAACAATTGACCAGCGACGTTGCCAGCTAAAGACCTATCTGAAATCGTATCAAATAAGATGCTAGCAGTCAGCCCTGTCATCCATAAACCACCCACCCATAAAGTAATAATAACAAGTGTGAGCTTACGCAACATGCCTAACCGTACAACACCTCAATGATTTCATATTCTGTAACGCCGCCTGGTGCAGACACCTCTGCAATATCGCCTTCTTCTTTGCCGATCAACGCACGTGCAATAGGCGAAACAATCGAAATTTTTCCACCTTTAATATTCGCCTCATCTTCACCAACAATTTGATAGGTTTTAATATCGCCAGATTCTAAATCTTCAAAACGTACTGTCGCGCCAAATACAACGCGACCTTCTGCATTCAATGTTGCCGGGTCAATAATCTGCAAGTTAGAAAGCTTAGCCTCTAGCTCTGAAATACGACCTTCAATAAAGCTTTGCTTCTCTTTAGCCGCTTCGTACTCAGCATTCTCAGACAAGTCTCCTTGCTCTCGTGCTTCTGAAATCGCTTGAATCACACTAGGACGATCTTCTGACCTTAAGCGTAACAGCTCTTCTTTGAGATTTTCTGCTCCAAGTACTGTTACTGGAATTTGATTACCTGCCATACCTACGAACCTTTATAAAAAAATAAACCACACTCGCCTGAGCGTGGTTTTAGTATTGCCCTGAACCAACTAGTTTATTTTACGAAAGCTTTTTATGCAAGTCTTGAATAGACTCCACATGCAGCTCTTGCATATAGGCCATGCCTATACATGCCGCCTTAGCGCCTGCTAACGTGGTGTAATAAGTCACTTTGTTTTGCAAAGCACTATGTCTGATCGTGTATGAATCGGCGACAGCTTTCTTATCTTCCGTTACGTTTACAATAAAATCAATCTCATTATTCTTGATCATATCAACCACATGCGGGCGACCTTCAGCCACTTTATTCACCTTTGTCACTGTTAAACCCTTTGCTTCTAACGCTCTCGCTGTCCCTTTAGTGGCCAATAACTCAAAACCTAGCTTTGCTAAGTCTTGCCCAATATCAATGACATTGCCATGCTCTTCATTGCGCACACTAATAAACGCTTTGCCACCTTGCGGCAATTTAGCTGAAGCACCTAATTGCGATTTAACAAAAGCCTCAGCGAATGTGTCGCCAACACCCATTACTTCACCTGTTGATTTCATCTCTGGGCCAAGAATGGTATCCACACCAGGGAACTTAATGAACGGGAATACCGCCTCTTTCACAGAGTAGTAAGGGGGCACAACTTCTTTCGTCACCCCCTGTGATTTCAAGCTTTGGCCTGCCATACAACGCGCCGCTATTTTAGCCAACTGTAAACCACAGGCTTTAGACACAAACGGTACCGTACGTGATGCGCGTGGATTGACTTCCAACACGTAAACCGTTTCTTTCTGAATAGCAAACTGCACATTCATCAAACCTACTACGCCAAGTGCTTTCGCCATCTGCACAGTTTGATCGCGCAACACATCTTGCAGCTTTGCACTCAAGTTATAGGGTGGCAATGAACAAGCGGAATCTCCTGAATGAACACCTGCCTGCTCAATATGCTGCATGATACCGCCAATCAACACATCCTCACCATCGCAAATCGCATCGACATCGATTTCAACCGCATCATTTAAGAAGCGATCTAGCAATACAGGAGAATCGTTAGATACTTTCACCGCTTCACGCATATAACGCTCTAGCTGACTTTGCTCTTGCACAATTTCCATCGCTCGGCCGCCAAGCACATAACTAGGGCGCACAACTAATGGGTAACCAATTTCTTCTGCTAAGCGAATTGCCTCTTCTGGGGCACGCGCTGTACGGTTAGGTGGTTGTTTCAAACCTAACTTTTCTAACATTTTTTGGAAGCGTTCACGGTCTTCTGCACAATCAATCGCATCAGGCGTTGTGCCGATAATCGGTACACCAGATTTTTCTAACAAACGCGCAAGTTTCAATGGGGTTTGGCCGCCATATTGCACAATCACCCCTGTCGGCTTTTCGATATTCACAATTTCAAGCACGTCTTCTAACGTCACCGGCTCAAAATACAAGCGATCAGACGTATCGTAATCGGTTGAAACAGTTTCAGGATTACAGTTCACCATAATAGTTTCATAACCATCATCACGCATGGCAAATGCCGCGTGCACGCAACAGTAATCAAACTCAATCCCTTGACCAATACGGTTCGGGCCGCCGCCCAACACCATAATTTTCTTCTTATCACTAGGGTTGGATTCGCACTCATCTTCATAAGTAGAGTACATATAAGCCGTATTGGTCGCAAACTCTGCCGCACACGTATCAACACGTTTATACACTGGCCGTACATTCAACGCTTGGCGATAAGCACGCACTGCATGTTGGTCTGTATCGAGCAATTTTGCTAAACGTAGATCCGAGAAGCCCGCACGCTTTAGTTGGAGCAATGCACCTTTATCCAAGTCAGCAATGTGTTTACCTTCAAGCGCCATTTCGCGCTTAATCAAATCTTCTATCTGTGCTAAGAACCATGGGTCAATTTTACAAATATCGAAGATTTCTTCGATTGTCATGCCCATTCTAAACGCATCACCTAAATACCAAATACGCTCAGATTTAGGCGCGCCTAATTCTTTTCTAATCTCGTCCAAGTCGGTGGTCATCGTCACCAAGCCATCCACACCGACTTCAAGTCCGCGTAGCGCTTTTTGGAAAGACTCTTGGAAGCTACGGCCAATCGCCATCACCTCACCAACAGATTTCATCTGCGTGGTTAAATGAGCATCCGCTTGCGGGAATTTCTCAAACGCAAAACGTGGTATTTTTGTCACTACATAATCAATAGATGGTTCAAAAGAAGCAGGCGTCTGTCCACCAGTAATATCGTTTCTCAATTCATCTAAAGTGAAGCCGACAGCCAGCTTTGCTGCTACCTTAGCAATTGGGAAGCCAGTTGCTTTAGAGGCTAGTGCAGATGAACGTGACACACGTGGGTTCATCTCAATCACGATCATACGACCATCTTCTGGATTGATCGCAAACTGTACGTTTGAACCACCGGTGTCCACACCGACTTCTCGTAACACCGCTAATGAAGCATCACGCAAGATTTGATATTCTTTATCCGTTAATGTTTGTGCTGGCGCAACCGTAATAGAATCGCCTGTGTGTACACCCATTGGATCTAAATTCTCGATCGAGCAAATGATGATGCAATTATCCGCACTGTCGCGCACGACTTCCATCTCATACTCTTTCCAACCAAGCATGGATTCTTCAATCAATAACTCATTAGTTGGTGACGCTTCTAAACCACGCTCACAAATCTCAACAAACTCCTCGCGGTTATACGCAATACCACCGCCACTACCACCCATGGTAAACGATGGGCGAATGATGGCAGGAAAGCCAATATTGGCTTGCACTTGCGATGCTTCTTCCATGCTGTGGGCAATCGCAGACCTAGCTGACCCTAAGCCAATTTTAGTCATGGCCTCTTTAAATTTTTGACGATCTTCCGCTTTATCAATCGCCTCTTTAGAAGCACCGATCAACTCCACATTGTACTTTTCTAGCACACCATACTTATCTAAATCTAGCGCACAGTTAAGCGCTGTTTGCCCACCCATGGTTGGCAGCAATGCATCTGGCTGTTCTTTTGCAATAATCTTTTCAACCACACGCCAAGTAATTGGCTCAATGTAGGTGGCATCAGCCATCTCAGGGTCGGTCATAATCGTCGCTGGATTCGAGTTCACCAAGATAACGCGATAACCTTCTTCACGTAGTGCTTTACAAGCTTGCGCGCCTGAGTAATCAAACTCACAAGCTTGACCAATCACAATCGGGCCTGCGCCAATGATCAAGATGGATTTAATATCTGTACGCTTAGCCATTAGCTAGCCTTCCTTTCTTGCATCATGCTAATGAAGCGATCAAACAAATAAGACATTTCTGTTGGACCAGGGCTTGCTTCCGGGTGTCCTTGGAAACTAAATGCTGGTTTATCTTTCAGCGCAATACCTTGCAAGCTACCATCAAATAGTGACACGTGTGTCACTTCAACATTAGCTGGTAAGCTTTTTTGATCTACTGCAAACCCATGGTTTTGACTGGTAATGTAGACACGTTTGTTTTCTACATCCTGCACAGGGTGGTTTGCACCATGATGGCCAAATTTCATTTTGATGGTTTTTGCGCCACTTGCTAATGCCAATAATTGATGGCCTAAGCAAATACCAAAAGTAGGAATATCGGTATCTACCAATATTTTAATGGTTTTGATTGCATAATCACATGGCTCTGGATCGCCAGGACCATTCGACAAGAAAATACCGTCAGGCTTGCAAGCCAATGCCTCCTCGGCTGTCGCTTGTGCTGGCAACACGGTTACCTTACAACCACGTGCAACCAACATTCGTAAAATATTACGCTTCACACCATAGTCGAATGCCACCACATGATAGGGTTTATCACCCGTCGACACATAGCCTTCACCTAATACCCACTCACCATCTGTGAATTCGTAAGCTTTTTTGCAAGTCACCACTTTGGCTAAATCCATACCAGCCAAACCAGGGAAGCCCTTAGCTAATGCCAAGGCTTTCTCTTCATCCACTGCACCCGCGATAATACAACCCGCTTGCGCACCTTTTGCACGCAATAGTCGTGTCAATTGACGCGTATCGATATCAGCAATCGCCACAATGTTATTGGCTACTAAATATTCAGATAAGGATTGCTTACTACGGAAGTTACTTGCGAGTATCGGTAAATCTCTGATGACCAAGCCTGATGCACAAACATTACCTGACTCCACATCTTCAACATTTGCACCTGTGTTGCCTATATGCGGGTAAGTGAGGGTAACAACTTGTTCGGTATAGGAAGGGTCTGTCAGGATTTCTTGATAACCTGTCATTGAAGTATTAAAAACTACTTCGCCTACAGTATGCCCAGAAGCACCAATTGAAATGCCACGAAACACTGTTCCATCTGCTAACACTAGCATTGCTTGTGTTGTTTCTACAGGGCGCGTTTGCGACAATTGTTGCTCCTTAAATAATGTTCATTCAGTTTTTTCGCGCACTTTGCAGCACTAAAAAGTTAATGCTGGCGCTAGACATGCAAAAACGGGAGAGCGGCGCACTCTTCCCGTTTGCAAGAATTGATGAATTATAGCGAGATTAAACTTTTATTTCAAGCAAAGATAGCTGCTGATTGTGATGATTTTTAAGAAAAATCTGTGCGAGAATTGCGCCAATCAAAGCAGTGAACATATCCCACTGCGTATCCCAAATATCGCCTTGTGTACCAAGGAAGGCTTCTGCCGCAGTACCAGTGCCCACCGCGACCCACCACTCGATAAACTCATAAAAAGCACTAATGCTTAAACAAATACAACAGACAATAAAAAATAGCCATCCGCCCTGCTTCACCACTTGCTTACGCAACAAAATCTCACGCGCAATTATCGCTGGGATAAACCCTTGCGCAAAATGCCCTAGTCGGTCGTAATAATTACGGCTCAAATCAAAGCTATCTCGCAACCAGTTAAATAGAGGCACTTCAGCGTACGTGTAGTGACCACCCACCATCAAGATAATGGCGTGTATTAAAATTAGTACATACAAGAGAGGTGTGAGCGGAAAACTTCTATGGCTTAACCATAGAATTGGTAATGCAATAACAGCTGGTGCAACTTCTAAGAACCATGTAAACCTATCGTGTGGATTCACTACAGACCATGTAAGCACAGCAAAAAATATGACGAGGAGTATAAGAAAGTAGTACTTATATTTTGTTGCTGAAGTGTTCAAGCTAGGTGATTTAACGCTAAATGATTTAAAACTTAATGGCCCAAAGACCCACTAATCCAAACCTAACACATCGCGCATGTCATATATGCCGGTATTTTTTTCAGCTAAAAATTTAGCTGCTCTAAGCGCACCTAGTGCAAACGTCGCACGACTACTTGCTTTATGCGTAATTTCCACACGCTCACCTGTGCCTGCATAAATAACAGTATGGTCACCGACAACATCACCACCACGCAAACTAGCAAAGCCTATTTTCCCTGCTTCACGTTCACCAGTAAAACCTTCACGTGCAAAAACAGCGCAGTCTTTTAATGATTGGCCTAATCCATGTGCAGCTGCATCACCTAAAAGTAACGCAGTGCCTGAAGGCGCATCTACTTTATGACGATGGTGCATCTCTACTACTTCAATGTCATAACCATCATTGAGCACTCTGGCGGCCTGCTCTACCAAGTTAATTAACAACGTAACGCCGACACTCATATTAGGTGCAAATACAATTGAAATATTTTTAGAAGCTACTGTAATTTTTTCTTTCTCGGCTTCGGTAAAGCCTGTGGTGCCAATCACCATTTTTACACCCGCTTGTTGACACGCCTCTAAATACCGCATCGTCGCTTCTGGTCGCGTAAAGTCCACCAGCACATCAGCACCATTGAGTGCTGCAATATCACTACTCACTTTCACACCAGAGTCCACACCGAATTGCGCACCTGGGTCCCGCCCTATCAACGCACTATCGGCACGATCGATAGCAGCATGCAGCACCAACGTGTCATCGGCAAAAATACCTTCTAACAAGGCTGCGCCCATGCGACCTGACACCCCTACAATCACTGTTTTAGTTTTCATGTCTTAACCTTTATAAAAATCAAAAGCCAATTTTTTCTAACATACGCTCAAAAAAGCTAGGGTCATCTTGCACTGATGGCGATTCATCTTGACGCTCTTGCACAACACTATCTGGCAGCGACTCTTCCGATGCGGAAACTTCCACTGGAATGATACGAGTGGTATCTAATTTACGATCCAATCTGAACACACGCTTGTCGCTGTCAGCTTTTGCTGGCATTTCAGTCAACACTTCTTTGCTGGCTTCTACAACTGATGCAGCCTCTACAGCAGTTACAGCTTCCATTGGCACAGCTTCTGGAGCTGGCGCTTCTTTTAACATTTCCACGTTGGGCTCTAAACCCTCAGGGGCGGGCATTTCAGCTGGCACCAATTCTTCTTTTAGCGCATCAACTGGAGCCGATACAGGCGCTTCTACTGCCGGAACAACAGGAATAGGCACTGCTAGTACTGAAGTTGGGCCTGCTCCGTCCGCATCTAACGCATCTTCTGGTGCAAGTGTAGAAGGTTCAGGAGCTGCTTCTGTTGAAGCGTCAGTGGACTCTACTGCAACTGCAGGCTCTTCTATTAGCGTGACAACTGGTTCAGCAGGTTCAGCTTTCTCTTCTTCTGTTACAGCTGGCTTTTCCTCCCCTTTTGATTCGGCTTCTAACTGTTGAGCAACATCTTCTGCTGTCGATCCTTTTGGCACAACATCACCACGCACACCTTTTAATAAATCATTTTCAAAATCCAAAATAACGCGTCGCTGACTCACTATTTTGCCTTGCTTGCGCAATTGATAAAAGTAATCCCAGCGATTCGTATGGAAGCTATCGACCAACAATGGCGTACCCATAATAAATTTCACTTGTGACTTAGTCATACCAGGGCGTAATTTAAGCAGCATCTCCGATGTCACTACATTACCTTGCTGAATATCCATCTTATAAGGCTTAATTTTAGGCAGCGTCGCGCCACAGCCAACAAGGCTTACAGCAATCAATAATGTAAATAATCTTAAAAAATTACGCATAGTTTATTATGTATTGGAGACATGTATATGAATTGGCGTTAATATACCATGATGAAGCACAGCCTAAAACTAAAAAGTTTGAGAAATGAGTGAGAGCCTATGCATGATCAAAAGAATTTAAAAAACGCCGGATTAAAAGCCACCCTACCGAGATTAAAGATTTTAGAGCTATTCGAGAAGAGTAATGAACGTCACTTATCTGCTGAAGATGTTTATAAAGTTTTGCTCAATGCAGGTGATGATGTAGGCCTAGCAACGGTATACCGTGTACTGACTCAGTTTGAAGATGCCGGCCTGCTCATTCGCCATCATTTCGAAAGTGGCAAAGCTGTTTTCGAATTAAACGAAGGTGAACACCATGACCATATGGTTTGTGTAAAATGTGGCAAAGTGGAAGAGTTTTATGATGAGGAAATTGAACGCCGGCAAAAAGAAGCTGCGGAATCACGTGGTTTCAAAATGCAGGAACATTCACTCATGATATATGGCATTTGCGATAGCTGCGAGTAGGCGTAAAACTAATGCTACATAAGAAAAATAAATTGGTTAAGAACGGGAGCAACACGATGAAAAATATATCTTTCAAACAGTCAATAGCGGGCCACTGTTATCACATTGCCTTAGCGATTGTTTTATCATTCGCAATAACAGGCTGCGGCACAAACCCGGTCACAAAGAAAAAAGAGTTCCAATTCGTTTCCCAAGATAAAGAAATTGCCATTGGTAAACAAAATTACTCACCAGCACGCCAATCGCAAGGTGGTGATTATGATATTGACCCTGAACTGACCGCTTACGTTCAAGGCATTGGCAAACGGCTCGCGGCGGTTTCCGATAGGCCAGAGCTGCCTTATGAGTTTGTTGTAATCAATCACTCCATACCGAATGCTTGGGCCATGCCTGGCGGTAAAATCGCTTTTAACCGTGGCTTGCTTTACGAACTTAATAGTGAAGCAGAGCTAGCAGCTGTCATGGGGCATGAAATTGTGCATGCGGCAGCGAGACACGGCGCAAAAAGCATGGAGCGCGGCATCTTCTTACAAGGGGCGATGATTGCAGTCGGTATCGGCGCGCGAAACTCTGACTATGGCAACCTAATCGTTGGCGGTTCACAACTAGGGGCTCAGCTTGTTTCAAGCAAATATGGCCGAGATGCAGAAAGTGAATCTGATTTTTATGGCATGCAATACATGAAAAAAGCTGGGTATGACCCAGCTGCGGCCGTCACGTTACAAGAAACATTCGTGCGTTTAAGTAAAGATAGAAAAAGCGACTTCATCTCAGGGCTTTTTGCTAGCCACCCACCATCTCCAAAACGGGTAATTGATAACAAAATAACGTTAGCTAAAATCGGTGCAGGTGGTGAAATGGGCAAGGAAACTTACGCCAAGAAGGTTGGCAAGTTAAAAGCAACGCAAAGTGCATACAAAGCCTATGATGATGGTGTAGCTGCGCTAAAAAAAGGTGACACAGCAACGGCAACCAAACTTGCACAAAAAGCCATTAAAGGCGAGCCACGAGAAGCACGATTCCAAGAACTATTAGGCGATATTGCTTTTACGAAAAAAAATCCTCAAAAAGCACTTGGCTACTATGCAAAAGCAATCAAGATGCAACCTGATTATTTCAAGCCACATATTCAAAGCGGCATTGCGCTATTTAATATGGGCAAAAAAAATCAAGCTGAGCCTTATCTAAAACGTGCAAACGAATTACTACCTACTGCACCTGGTCATGCCTTATTAGGTGAGATCGCGGAAGAACGTGGGCAAACCGATCTTGCGCTCAAACACTACCAGGTGGCTGCCAGCTCAAATTCACCTATTGGTAAGCAGGCGACCGAACGCGCGACCAGACTAGACTTCCCTCGCAACCCGGGAAAATATCTAAAATCTGGTGTATTAGCTGACAATAGAGGCACGCTGTTTGCAGTAGTTCAAAATAGCGCCGCTATGCCAATTGAAGGCGTGCAAGTGCGTGTCATTAAATACGATGCAAAAACAGGTCGTGCCGTATCACAAAGTAATCCCCTATCCATTAGAGGCATTATTGAGCCTGGTAAGCGTGGCCAAGTTGGGGTTGGTGTGCGAATAAAAGACAAGCAAGAGGCTCGGCTTTACAAAGTAAAAGTTGTCGCAGCAAAAATCGCTGAGCAAGCTGCTATCAAATAATACCAAGCCGAATAATTTCCTACTGTGTTAACGTCAGTTAGCCCATAGCTAGCAAAAAAAAGGATCGATCATGAAATTCTTAAACTTTATTTTATTAATTGCTTTAGTAGCACTTATTGTTTTTGCTGCGCTTAATTGGCAAGCCATCATCACCCCTATTCCTTTGTCCCTTTTGTTCACTGATGCAGAAGCGCCACTTGGCCTTATTTTATTATCGGCTACCGGCTTACTCACGCTGCTCTTTCTCAGCTTTGTTATTTATATGCAATCAACAGCACTGATGACTAGAAAACGTCTTAACCGTGAGGTAGAAGAGCAACGTAAACTAGCCAACGATGCGGAGGCCTCTCGCTTTAACGAGCTACGCACTTACTTAGAAAATGAACTTGAAAAGCTTGTCACGCAAAGTAGCGAAATTCATCAAAAAGTAGAATCTCGATTAACTGAAATTGAAACAGGTCTTAAAAGCTCATTTGAAGAATCTAGTACAAGCTTATCTGCCTATATTGGGGAGCTTGGGGATAGGCTAGATAAAAAATAATATGACTAAGCTTTCAAAAGGCACTGCACTGATTACTGGCGCATCCTCCGGAATTGGCGCTGTGTATGCTGATCGCTTAGCTAAGCAAGGATACGATTTGATTCTTGTCGCACGGAGTGAAGATAAACTCAATGCATTAGCTGTTCGTCTAAAAGAGGAAACAGGCCGCAATGTAAAAACATTAAAAGCTGACCTCACCAACAAAACTGACTTAGCAAAAGTTGAAGGTATTTTAATGACCGACGATAGCATTTCCATGTTAATCAACAATGCTGGTGTCGGCTCTGTGGCTACGGTGCTGGATTCTGATGTCAATGAGATGGAAAACATGATTACACTCAACATCACAGCGCTAACACGCCTGACTTATGCCATCGCCCCTATCTTTGCAGACAAAAACACGGGTACGATTATCAACATTTCTTCTGTCGTTGATATCGCTAGCGAATTTCTCAATGGGGTTTATAGCGCATCAAAATCTTACGTATTGAGCTTTGGCCATCGCTTACAAAAAGAGTTTGCCGATAAAAAAGTCCGTATTCAAACCGTATTGCCAGGCGCAACGGCAACAGGCTTCTGGGATGTTGCTGGATACGCCACAATGAAAAGTGCGCCAAGTACGATGTCAGCAGAAGATTGTGTTGATGCAGCATTAGTCGGTTTAGCACAAGGCGAAATGGTGACCATTCCTGGCTTACAGCACTATGATGATTGGGATGACTGGGAGAAAGGCCGTCAAGCACTTGGGCCTAAGTTTAGTAATGCTAAGCCTGCGGGGCGGTATGGGGTTGAGTGAGCTTAGACTTTAATAATCGGCTTAAAACATAACCCCATGACGCAATGTCCAATTTGTAAGCTTAACAATCAAAAAATTCTTGAGACATTAGATTATGGCGACAAGACTCTATATGATTGCTCTCGGTGCGGGTCTTACACAATATCAGGAGCTGCTGAAGCTGTAGCTAATAGTAAAGGTAAGTCTGCTCAACTCTCTGGTTGGTTACGAGAAAGAAATCTACTGAAAGTGGAAATCCCCATGCTTACATCCACTTTTCTTAAAGGGGTAATAGACACACTACCAAATTACAGCCCACTGGAGAAACAAAGGAAGCTACTTAAAGCAATAGAACTACTCACTGACTATCCGGGAAAGGAAGTTGTCCTCATCCCCGAGCATGCAGCTTCACTGGCTTGGGCTGAAAATGAGAAAGAATTCGAGTACTACTTAAAATCATTAATAGGCCGTGGTTTATTAGAAATAGTAAATTCTGGGTCTCGTGCTATTTCCGACCCGCTGTACCCAATAATTCTTACTGCATCTGGCTGGGAACGGTTAGAAAATGACAATTCAACTTTATTGTCAAAAACCCAAGCGTTCGTTGCAATGTCATTCGACAGCACGCTACTACCTATATACAAAAATGCAATTGCCCCTGCAATCAAATCTGCCGGCTACAGTCCTTACAGAGTTGACTCGATACCTCACCTTGAGCGCATAGATGCAAAAATTATTGCTGAAATTAAAAATTCTCGTTTTATTGTTGCCGATGTAACCCAACAAAAAGCTGGGGTTTACTATGAAGCAGGCTTTGCACACGGCTTGGGAATTCCAGTTATATGGTGTGTGAAAAATGATGAGTTAAAGAATGTCCATTTTGACACCCGACAATATAATCACATTCTGTGGGAAACTGAAGATGAGTTGAAAGAAAAATTAAGAGACTTTATTTTAGCGACAGTCGGTCAGAAACAACCTATCTAGCAATTCCAGTCATGCTTATTTTACCAATCCAAAAAGGCCACACACCAATTAACTTCGTCAGAAAGCAAACAACCAAAACATTACGGCCGCACACCCGCCAGGGGTGTCCCCAACTTCGCTAGGCGGTAAACCACCAAGTCAGTTGAGATGCGTCGTCCCCAATCTCGCTAAATGCTACGCATTAAGTCGATTGAGACAGCATCTCTTTCGCATGACTACGCGTAGCATCAGTAATTTCCAAACCACCTGACATTCGTGCAATTTCCTCTATACGCTCCGCTTCACTTAAGCACTGAATATGGCTGAGGGTTGCACCATTGGTTTGGGTTTTACTGACTTGCAGGTGTTGCGCGGCTTGTGCGGCAACTTGGGCTAAGTGGGTGATGACTAATACTTGGCGGTTTTGGCCTAGTTGCTTTAATAGCTTACCCACAACTTCTGCCACACCGCCACCAATACCAACATCAACCTCATCAAAAATCATACAAGGCACGCTGCCTTGTGCGGCTGTGGTGACGTGTAGCGCTAAGCTAATACGAGATAACTCACCACCTGATGCCACTTTACTCAGTGGGCGCGGTTCTACACCGGCGTGACCTGTGACTAAGAATGCCACTTGCTCTAAACCGTTAGCTGATTGTTCACATACTTCAAGAGCGACTTTAAACTGACCGCCACTAAGCGATAAACGCTGCATTTCTGCGCTAATTTTAGTGCTTAACGTTTTTGAAGATTGCTGGCGTGTATCACTGAGTTTTTGAGCAGATGCCATATAGGCCTCAAGTGCACTGGCGACTTGTTTTGCTAGCTCACCATCGTTAGCAAAAGACTCTAGCTCGGACATGCGTGCGTGCCATTCCACTTGCAACTCTGGCAGCTCTTCAGGACGTGCACGATACTTACGCGATATGCCGTGAATCGCCTGAATGCGGTTTTCTACTTCAGACAATCTAGCTGGTTCGATATCGTCACGTTGCAAATAGCGGCTCATGCTGCGGGTGGCTTCTTGCAATTGAATAATGGCAGAATCAACCGTTTCTGCTGCTTCTTTTAACTCACTATCTAACTCGACTAAGCCGACTAGCTTTTGTTGTGCTTGGCTTAGCATGGATAATGCATCAGGCTCACCTTCACTGGCCAACTGCAAGCAAGCTTCAACGCCTGCAATCAGTTCGGCACTATTACTTAAGCGGCTGTGTTCTAGTTGTAAGTCTTGCCACTCTTCTGCAGCAAAACCTAACTGTGCGAGTTCACGCACTTTATCGCGCAGCTCTGCCAACTCATCCGCATAAGCGGCTGAGTTTTTCTCAATTTCCACTTGTTGCAGATGTAATTGATGCCAAGTTTTATATTGCTCTGCCACTTGTTTGGCTAGTGCAGTACTGCCAGAAAATTCATCTAATATTTGGCGCTGCGTGTTGGCATTGAGTAAAGAATGATGAGCATTTTGACTATAGATATCGACCAGAAACTCACCTAATGCTTTCAGCTGCCCTACTGTTGCCGCTGCACCGTTAATAAAACCGCGACTACGGCCATCGTTATAAATTACTCGACGTAAAATCAAATCGTCAGCATCGTCTATTTCATTTTCAGCCAGCCATGTGTTTGCTTGGCTATTGTTAGCAATGTCGATGGTGACGCTAATGTCTGCTTTATCACAGCCTCTACGCACCACTTCACCTTCATTACGCGCGCCTAGCGCTAACGATAGCGCATCAATTAAGATAGATTTTCCAGCACCAGTTTCACCAGTTAGCGTGGTAAAGCCTTGGCTAAACTCTAGGTCTAGTTGTTCGACAATGACAAAATTTCGGATGGATAATGCTTGTAACATAATTAGGGTTAAGTATTTGTTTCTCTCATTTGTTCAGACTGCATTATATTCAACGTTTTTGGGCTATATTATTGTGAATCACAAGGCAACAAGCCAAAGACAGTACACGTGGTACGGCAAGGTGAAGTAACGTAGTGAGTTGCAATAATATAGCCCAAAAATTAGCCCCAGTGAAGCTTGTTGCGCAACATCTCATAATAACAATAGTCACTAGGATGCAATAAAGTTACATTTTCTTTAGCACGCGCTACCTTGACGCAATCTCCTAGCGCCAAGTTCAATTGAAACTGTCCGTCAAAGCTAATTTTCGCATCATCTACCTGCATTAACGTAATCTCAATTTTTGCATCATTACTCACTGCAATGGGGCGGTTACTTAAGGTATGCGGGCAAATTGGTATCAGCGCAATCGCTTCTAAGTTTGGGTGTAATATTGGTCCGCCTGCTGAAAGTGAATAGGCGGTAGTGCCGGTAGGCGTGCTTAATATCAGGCCATCTGAGCGTTGCTTATGTACAAACTTACCATCGATATTTACTTCCAGCTCAATCAATCGTAAGCCGCTTTTTAATACAATGTCATTGAATGCATGGTTTTGGTGTATGACTTTACCATCTCTATATACACTTGCGCTCAATATCATTCTAGATTCAGTTTGATACTCTCCTGCCAATATTGCATCTATCTCCTGCAACATTTCTTCGGCACGCAAATCTGTTAAAAAACCAAACCGGCCACGATTAATGCCTACCAGTGGAATTGCACTATCTTTAAGGGCACGTGCTACGCTAAGCATGGTGCCATCTCCACCCATAACGATGACCAGGTCTGCCTTCTTGCCTATTTGGTCTAGCGGACAGGTTTTAAACGCCTTAATATCTGCATGCTTTGCAGTTTCGGCTTCAAATAGCACTTCAATGTTTTTGGCGTGTAAATGCTCGGCTAGATCTGCTAAATCGCGTTGCATAAGCTGCACTGCGGATTGCTGCATAAATTTACCGACAATGGCGATACTATTGAATGTTTGTTGCATGCTGGAATTTAATCACAGATACGCCATTACAACCAGTGGCAACTACGCACTAAATCAGGCAAAATGAGGTATTAACATTATCATGCGAATAAATTAGTTGGACGAGCGCGCACAAATATTACTAAAAACCCTGATTGAACATTATGTGAGTGATGGGCAACCGATTGGCTCGAATGCGCTTTTACAGCATTCTGGTTTAGGTTTGAGCCCTGCGACTATTCGTAACGTGATGAGTGATTTAGAACACTTAGGTTTTGTGGCAAGCCCACACACTTCTGCTGGGCGCATCCCAACACAACAAGGATATCGCTTTTTTGTTGATTCGCTATTAAGTGTTCAGCCGTTAGAAGCGCAACAAATTCAACAACTTGAGAACACACTGAAGTCATCCAACCAACAAGAGCTGATTACAACTGCGGCAGATATGCTTTCTAATTTAACGCAGTTTGCTGGGATGGTGCTCATCCCTAAACGCAAGACATTGGTATTTAAGCATTTAGAGTTTATGCCACTATCTGATAAGCGAATTTTAGTGATTATTGTCACCACTGATGGCAATGTGCAAAACCGTGTGATTGTCTCTGACACGCCATTCAAGACGGCAGAACTTAGTGAAGCCAGCAATTACTTTAATGCGCATTATGCTGGCCAAACGTTTGAGGTCGCTCGTCAAAAATTACATGCCGACCTCAAAAAAATGCAAGTAGACATCAGCGACTTAATGTCAGCCGCCCTAGACGCTGGTGATGAAGCCAATGCCAAAGATAAAGACGATGTGGTTATTGCGGGAGAGCGCAATTTGTTAAACGTGGACGAATTGGCTACCAACGTTATAACGCTACGAAAATTATTCGACGTGTTTGAACGCCGCTCGTCTCTTATGCAATTGTTAGACAACAGCCAAAAAGCTGAAGGCGTTCAGATATTTATTGGCGGCGAAAGCGGCTACAGCCCACTAGATGAATGCAGCATGGTCACCTCGCCTTACGAGGTGGATGGCCAAGTTGTCGGCACGCTAGGCGTGATTGGCCCAACGCGTATGGCCTATGAACGTGTGATTCCAATTGTCGACATTACTGCAAAATTACTATCAAACGCACTTTCTAATACTTAAGGTTTTTAATACCAACACAAACGATGGCTTATTTCGATACCGAACCAGAATACAAACACGGCGATCAACTGAAAGTAGGCATTCTGCTAGCTAACTTAGGTACGCCAGATGCGCCAACGGCTAAAGCGCTACGCCCTTATTTAAAACAATTTTTAATGGATAGACGCGTGGTCGACATTCCACGCTTCATCTGGTGGTGGATTCTTAATCGTTTTATCTTAGTTTTTCGTCCTAAAAAATCAGCTGAAAAATATGCACAAATATGGTTAAAAGAAGGCTCCCCACTATTGGTACACGCACAAAAACAAGTGCATCTTTTTCGCGGATATTTGGCGCAAAAAGTTAAGTCGCCCTTTGCTATAGAGCTAGGGATGAGCTATGGCAATCCAAGCATGAAAAGCGCGATTGAAAAACTAAAAGCGCAGCATTGCAATAAAATATTAGTGTTTCCACTATACCCACAATATGCCGCTAGCAGTACTGCAGCCAGCTTAGATGCAGTTTGGAATACGCTCCTAAAAATGCGTAACGTGCCCGCCATTCGCACTATCCGTCACTACCATGACCACCCTGCTTACATTAAGGCATTAGCCGCTAGCGTTAATGCGTATTGGATGACTAACGGCAAACCTGAGAAATTCATCATGAGCTTTCATGGTGTGCCTAAAGTGCATCTCATAAAAGGTGATCCATATTATTGTGAATGCCATAAAACTGCACGCTTATTGGCTGAAGCATTACACTTAAACAAAGACCAATATCAAGTGGCCTTTCAATCACGATTTGGTAAACAAGAATGGTTGAAACCATACTTAGCTAATACACTCAAAGGTTTAGGTAAAGCCAAAACCAAACGGCTTGATGTCATTTGTCCAGGGTTCAGTAGTGATTGTTTAGAAACATTAGAAGAAATAGCCATAGAAGGTAAAGTTATCTTCCAAAACAATGGTGGTGGTGAATACCATTACATACCTGCTTTAAATGAAAATGATGCATGGATACACGCCATGACTGATATAGCTTTAGAAAATCTTGGTGGTTGGGTTTCAGATAATTGGGATATAGCCGAAGCAAAACGCACAGCACATGAGACCGCAGCAAATGCAAAAGCTTTAGGCGCAAAACAATAAGCGGTATAATCCAGCTATTGAACAACATCCATACTTTTGAGGGCTCTTTATGATAGTAATTACTGGCGGTGCCGGCATGATAGGCTCCATGGTTGCTTGGCACCTCAACACTGAACTTAATCAAGACAAACTCGTGCTGGTTGACCGTATCTCGCATGAGGATCAATGGCAAAATCTCGCGCATAGAAAGTATGTGCAGTATCTCGACAAAGATGACTTGCTCACATGGCTAAGCGGGCGTGACGATATTACGGGCGTCATCCATATGGGCGCTATCAGCGCAACCACTGAGCGCGACTTTAACAAGTTAGTTGCCGACAACATTCATTACTCGCAAAGTTTATGGGAATGGTGTGCTGAGCATAAAGTGCCATTCCTCTACGCTAGCTCAGCTGCTACCTACGGGGATGGAAATAAAGGCTATAACGATACATCTATCGATAAATTGAGACCTCTTAATGGCTACGGTTATTCAAAACACTTTTTTGACCAATGGGTGTTAAGACAAGTGGAAGAAAAAAAACCATGCCCACCAAGCTGGGCAGGCTTCAAATTTTTCAATGTGTATGGCCCTAATGAATATCATAAAGAGCGTATGGCAAGTGTAGCCTTTCACACGTTCAATCAATTTAGTGAAACAGGCACAATGAAATTGTTTAAAGGGACTAAAGCCGGTGTGGAAGATGGCATGCAAATGCGTGATTTTGTTTATGTAAAAGATGCAGCGGCGATTTTATGCCACTTTCATTCTGCAGCGCTAAACAAGAAACCTGCGCCTGATGGTATTTATAATATCGGCACTGGGTTAGCACGCAGTTTTAAAGATTTAGCGACCAACGTGATGACCAGTATGGGACGTGAGCCAGACATTACCTACATTGATATGCCAGAAGACTTACAAGGAAAGTATCAATACTTTACTGAGGCTAATACTAGAAAAATACGTGCGGCGGGTTACAACGAGCGGTTTTATAGCCTAGAAGAAGGTATAAAAGACTACGTGCAAAATTATTTAATGCAAGAGGACCAATACTGCTAATGGACTACATCAATTACCTTAAAGCTGAGCACGCAGCACACACTGCAATGTTTGACACATTAGAACCGCTTTTTCCCCAAATCAGTCGCATTGGTATTGCCATGCAAAACTGCGTTAAAAATGGCGGCAAAATATTATTAATGGGTAATGGTGGTAGTGCCGCTGATAGTCAGCATATTGCTGCAGAGATTGTTGGGCGCTTTAAAAAAGAACGTAAAGGGTTGCCAGCCATTGCATTGACAACGGACAGTTCAATTTTAACTTCAGTAGCAAATGACTTGGGCTATGAAAATATTTTTGCGCGTCAAATAGAAGCGCTTTGCACGGATAAAGATTTGGTCATCGGCATCACTACTTCCGGCAATAGCGCAAATGTTGTGAATGCCATGCAAACAGCCAAAGAAATGGGTGCGGTAACGGTGGGTTTAACTGGCAGTACTGGCGGCAAATTATTAACCATTTGCGACCACAACTTAGTCATCCCTTCTGACGTCACAGCTCGCATACAAGAAGCGCACATCTTTGTTGGTCATTGCTTGTGTGAAATTTTAGAGTCAGATTAACAAGCTAACCATATAACAAACCACTATATAACAATCCACTATGCTGCAAAAATTATTCAACACAGTTAAAACATTTGGTAGTAAAAAGAAACATGTGCTCGTCATCGGCGATGTCATGTTAGATCGCTATTTGATTGGTGACGTAGGGCGTATATCACCAGAAGCACCCGTCCCTGTTGTACTGCTAAAAGAGCAAAATGAACGCGCTGGCGGTGCTGCTAATGTTGCTGCCAATTTATCGCTACTTGGCATCAAAACGCATATGATTGGTTGTGTTGGTAATGATGCAGAAGGTACAAGCTTAACCAAACGCATTGCCGCCCTAGATATTGATACAAGCGCCATGATTAGCACGAAGCATAGACCTACGATTGCCAAAACACGAATTTTGGGTGGGCATCATCAAATGCTTAGACTAGACCAAGAAAGCACAGCTGTGTTTAGTACTGATGAAAATACACAAGCGTTAAAAGCGATAGAAACAGAGCTCGCTCAGAACCCAAGCATTGTGATTTTATCGGATTACGCTAAAGGCTTACTCAGTGAAACTATTTGCCAGAAAATTATTAGCACGTGCAATAAACAAAACATTCCTGTGTTAGTCGACCCTAAAGGCAATGACTACACGAAATACAGTGGTGCAACAGCACTTACACCAAACAAAAAAGAAACTGCGGAAGCTTGCAAGACCAACGTTGATGATACTGACTTAATCAATAAGTCTACAACACTTAAAAACAATTTAAAGTTAGACTTTTTAGCGGTCACACGTGGCGAAGAGGGTATCACGCTGATTGATCAAGAGCCCCATCAGATTGCCGCAACGGCACAACAGGTGTTTGATGTGTCTGGCGCCGGGGATACGGTCATTGCAACATTAGCCGCTGGCCTGATACACGCACTTTCACCATTGGAAAGTTTAGAACTTGCTAACTGGGCCGCTGGTGTGGTGGTTGGCAAAGTCGGCACCATGCCGATTACACGTGACGAATTGCTAGAAACGCTTGCGCAGCAACAAGACAGCACACAAGCACAAAAAGTTTGTGACCTGGCTCAGCTAATGTCTAAAGTGGAAAACTGGAAAAACACAAAACAAAAGATTGTTTTTACTAACGGCTGTTTTGATCTATTACACGCTGGCCACGTCACGTATTTAGAAGCCGCTAAGCAGCGCGGTGACAAGCTTATATTAGGTTTAAATACTGACCGCTCTGTGAGCGCGATTAAAGGACCCACAAGACCTGTAGTCAACGAAAGTGACCGTGCACGTATTTTAGCTGCCTTAGCTTCTGTAGACGCGGTGATTCTGTTTGATGAAGATACGCCATTAGACATCATTAACAAAATTAGACCTAATGTAATAGCCAAAGGCAGCGACTACACAACTGACCAAGTCGTTGGCGGCAAAGAAGTTGAGTCATGGGGTGGGAAAATAGCACTCATCGATTTAGTAGAAGGCCGCAGCACCAGTAACATTATTGAGAAACTGAACCGTTAAGCTTCATCAAGATGGCAACTGAAAAAATTCTAGTGATGGGCCCTTCTTGGGTAGGCGACATGGTGATGGCACACAGCTTATTTCAATCACTTAAGCAACAAAACCTAGATGTGCAAATTGATGTAGCTGCGCCAGCGTGGACACTCCCGCTATTAGACCGTATGCCAGAGATCACAGGTAAAATTGCGCTACCTTTTAAGCATGGTCAATTAGGCCTGATGGAGCGTATTAAATTTGGACGTTCTTTAAAAAAGAAGCAATATACGCAATCTATCTCATTGGTCAATTCATTAAAATCGGCCATCCTGCCATTTGCCGCAAACATTCCTAAACGTACAGGTTTTTTGGGTGAAATGCGTTACGGTCTACTGAATGACATACGTCCACTAGATAAAACCCTTCTGCCTAAAACAGTGGCGCGTTTTGTTGCATTAAGCTTAAACAAAGGCCAAGTCTTACCAGCAATACCGCAACCAAAATTAATCGCTAATCGCACGAATGCGATTCAAACACTAAAGAACTTAGGCATCACACTTACTACTGAAAAAATACTGGGGCTATGCCCTGGTGCCGAATACGGAGAAGCTAAACGTTGGCCTGCAGAGTATTATGCAGAAACAGCAAATGCCGCACTAGATGCAGGCTGGGAAGTTTTGTTGTTTGGCTCAGATAAAGATATGCAAGTCATACAAACGATTAGTCAATTAACAAAAATGCGTTGTATAGACCTTGGTGGCAAGACCAAGTTAGGTGATGCAATCGACATTATGTCCTTATGTCATACCGTCATCAGCAATGACTCCGGCTTGATGCATGTTGCGGCAGCTTTAGATAAAAATCTCATTGCTATCTATGGTTCAAGCGACCCACATCACACACCACCTATGCACCCAGAGGCATTAGTGGAATACTTAGGGTTAGAGTGCAGCCCATGCTTTAAGCGTAAATGCCCCCTAGGACACTTAAACTGTTTAAATAATATTAAACCAATAACAATCATAAAAAGATTAGATGCATGATAGATAAATGGCTTAATAAAATTGATCGGCTAAATCAAAACAATTTATTCTGGTGGATAGTCGCGACAAGCATCTTGCTTGCTGCTTGGATGCAATATATCCAACACGGCTGGATTAATCCAGATAGCGTGCTGTACTTTGAACAAGCAAGGTTATTTTCACTAGGCGACTGGACAGCTGGATTCAACATTTTCGAGTGGCCATTATATGGTGCATGCATTGGCTTCCTCCATAAGCTGACGTCACTACCGATACAAACTTCTGCACAGCTATTAAACATGCTGTTTTTTGGCATAGCTACCGCCAGCTTTCTTCAGTTAATCAAATTAGCTGGCGGCAACAGTAGAACTTTATTCGCTGGGGCGCTATTACTGTTTAGCTCTCAATATATTGTTGGGGACGTGCTAGAAATGCTCATGCGAGATGAAGGCTTCTGGGCCTTTTACCTCACAGCATTGGTGTTTTTTATTCGATATATCCAAGGCGGAAAATTGAGCGATGCTTTATATTGGCAGCTATGCATCATAGTAGCCACCTTATTTAGAATCGAAGCGATCTTATTTCTAATGCTTTTACCGTTGACCTGCCTGCTTGTTGAGTCGCCTACTCTTAAATACAAATTTCAGAATTTACTCTATACATACTCAATCAGCATCATAATAGCTATTGTGATAACCATTACTTTGCTCACGCAACCACAATTAAGCTTGTCACAATTTGGGCGGCTAAATGAAGTGTTTACTAGCAACTTATATCAGGAGTTCACACAAAAACTATTGACCCAAGCAGACATTATGTCTAACCAAGTATTAGGCAAGTATTTAGAAGAGTTTGCAATACCTGGATTATTACTGACTTTTTTATGTGTAATGGGCTCAAAAATCATTACGGCAACGGGGCTAATTGGAACCAGCTTAGCCATGCTTGGTTTGAGGCGTTCACCAATAAAAATTCACCCCAAGGTCAAACTTGTATTAGCTGCTGCTAGCATAATCGCACTCATTTCGATGGCGCTCATTATCATCAAGGTGTTTGTGCTATCCAGCCGCTATGTCGTGGAGTTAGCATGGCTACTCTTGATATTCGCAAGTTTTTATTTAACTTCACTTTCGCTCAATACAAATAAAAAACCTCGTATTATATTTCTTATATTGTGCTTAGTGCTCAGCCTAGGTGTGATCAAAAATGTTTTGCCAAAACGAGATGGTTACAACTATCAACAAGATGCTGTTCGATGGGTAAAGGTATACAACAAAGGCAACAAACCCGTATTTTACGATGACTCGAGAATGATTTATTACGCAAAATCCAAATTTAGTAGGAAATGGGATGATAATTGGAAGGTTGCACTATCCGCAATTAACCAAAAAACTTTAACTAAAAATAAGTTTTTGCTCCTTAGTCATTCTAAGAAACATATGAACAGGTTAACCTTTATTAGAAACAAGCTCCCCGGCTACAAAGAGATAAAACGTTTTAATAATTACCGTGCGAAAAAATTTATTGTTATTTATCAGAAAACTTTACCAATTGATGATTGAGTATCTTATTGGTATTTATTCAGCAGCTCAAGACTGCCTATACAAGTATTGCAGCATAAGTACTAATGCCAAAAATAACTAACAATTAAACTTTGGCATTCATATCAGCTTTATATTTTTTATCAAATACGATTAATTGATTGTTGGCATCTCTAATTTTATTTTCACAAGCTTTACTTATACGGCTTTCAGCAAAATACCTGCCTTGAAACAATTGCCAGTAAGCCAACCCAAATTGCTTAATATCTTCTTGATATTTACATAGCCGTTTAAAACTTCTTACCCTAGTGTTACAAAACAATGGCCAAGGGTAAATGCTCAGGTCAGAGATATCAATCAAGCCTAGCGCGCCATCTGGCGTTAGCACTACATTACCTGTATGCAAAGAGTGGAAATGTACACCGATTTTATGTAGCTTAGATAAAAATACGGCCAAGGCTTCGACAAATTCAGCAGTAACTGAGTTGTTTTTAACCACATCTCTCAATGTTTCTCCTGCTAATGGCTCATACAACACTGCAGTATTACTATTACCCTCAAAATGATAGAGCTTTATAACCTTGACTGTATTGATGCCGTGGGCTTCTAAACGTATAGCATTGCGACAAAACCTTCTTGCATAGGAGTAAATGCGAGCGCCACTAATCAAACTTCTCAGTCTAAATACTTTAATGATGTTCCCATTAGTTAACTGAATAACTTTTGTACCGCGTTCATCTTGCTCAAGCACTTTACCACCTTCACACATCACTTCGAAAGCGCTATCAGCTAACTGATAGCTTGCATGCGTAAAGATACTTGTAAAAAACATGGTCATTATTTAAAATGATTTAATATTACGGCAAACGTGGATTCTTTTTTCTGCACAAAAACCTTCCCAATTTGGCACATCAGTCCAATCACTCAAGAAAATAAAGTCCAACCCTGCTCGTGTAGACGCTTCATAGTCGTATCGACTGTCTCCGAGAAATAGCGCTGGCATTTGTATATTGCCGCATTCTATTTCTCTCGCCAGTATTTCATCTTTATTATCAGGGCTGCCAAAAATACCGCCATCGAACAAGTCGACTAGATTTCGTTTAGGGAAAAGGTTGCGTATTTCTTGCTGGTCTCCACCAGAAACAACTAGCCAATTTGCATTGGCTGTTTTCTCTCGTAGTTCATGTAAACCTTCAGCGACCCTGCAAGTCGTTAGCCCTTTACTGACAGCAAGACCAAATGCATCTAAATATTCTTTTACGGCCTCTTCTGTAGCAGGTTGCTGCAAAACTTCTTTAACATACCAGGCAAATTTTGGATAACGAGAAATGCCACCTAATTGGACATGGTAATCAACTAAGGCTTGTGCTTGCTCATTAGTCCCACCAAGTTTTTTTGCCGTGCGGAAATACGAATCTATTTTTGTAATATTAGAATCAAGAACTACACCATCGCAATCAAACACGATAGTTTTGTATTTTTCTACTTCTATGGTCAAGGTTTTACCCCCAAATAAAATACGTTAATAAATATTCTTGATTATTTTTGATGAAATAAAAAAGTTTTGCACCCTAAAGTACAAAACTTTTACTGGACTTACTTTAATCCTTAAGCAGGCTTAATGGCACTAGCTTCTTTTGCTAACTTAGTAATATGCGCCCAGTCTTTATTTGCAACTGCATCTGCTGGTGTTAACCATGTACCGCCACAAACAACCACATTCGGTAGCGCTAAAAAGTCTGCTGCTGAGTTTACTTTTACGCCGCCTGTCGGGCAGAATTTAACATCCGCAAATGGGCCTGCAAAACCTTTAAGTAGGTTAATACCACCAACCGCAACAGCTGGGAATAACTTCAAGAAGTAGTAATCATCTGCATTTGCCATCATAATTTCTGAGCCTGTAGAAATACCTGGCAATAATGGCAAACCAATTTCACGTGCGTATTGGCCTAGTTCTGAAGTGTAACCGGGACTTACAGCAAATTTACAACCCACGTCTAATGAGTTTTTGGCGTCTTGTAAGTTACGTACTGTACCTGAACCCAAAATAGCATCAGGCACATGCTTGGCGATTTGCTCCATTGCTTCTAAGGCAACTGGTGAGCGCAGCGTCACTTCAAGCACTTTAATGCCACCTTCAAGTAGTGCTTCTGCCATTGGCACGGCGTCTTCTACTTTGTTAATCACAATCACTGGGATTACTGGACCTTCTTTTGCTAAATCTAATGTATTCATTATTCTCTCAATATGTATTTAATAAATTATTTTAAGCTTTTAATTAACCTGTTAGCTTCAAAATCAATTGAGGCAAGGCACTTGAGCGACGACAGTACGTTTAGTACGACAAGCGAAAGTAACGTCACATCAATTGCATTTTCAAGCTACCTAAAGCCAGGTAATTGCGCCTTCTTCGGCAGATAACACATTCTTGCGCATCCCGCCAAACAATTCACGACCAAAGCCATGTTCGTTATGATGTCGTTTATCATCCGAAAGCTCCTCAGGTTCGCGTTCTTCCCACTCATCCTCATCAACAAGTACATTAACCATACCGACTTTAGCATTCAATCGAACAATATCACCGGTACGTACTTTTGCTAATGGCCCGCCTGCTGATGCTTCTGGACTCAAGTGAATCGCAGCAGGAATCTTACCTGAAGCACCACTCATACGGCCATCAGTGACGATTGCAACCTTAAAACCTTTATTTTGCAACACGGCTAATGGCGGTGTTAATTTATGCAGTTCTGGCATCCCGTTGGCTTTAGGGCCTTGAAAACGGACGACGGCGATAAAGTCTTTTTCTAGCTCACCTCGATCAAATGCGGACAACAATTCTTCTTGCGCATCAAATACGATTGCAGGTGCCTCAATAATATGACGATCTTCTGGTACAGCTGAAATCTTAATCACACTGCGCCCTAAATTACCTTTAAGCAGACGTAAGCCACCTGACTCATTAAAAGGGTGATCTGCAGTACGCACAATTAACTCATCACTGCTTTCTTTAGGTAAATCTTTCCAAACCAATTTGTCATTTTCTTTCGTAGGGACTTTTCCGTAATCACGCAAGCCACCATATGCAACCGTAAATACATCTGGATACATATAGCCTGCATCAATCAATTCGCGGATCACAAACGCTGGACCACCAGCATTCTGGAATTGATTCACATCCGCCTTACCATTAGGATAAACACTCGTTAGTAACGGCGTTGTTTTAGCAAGGTGGTAGAAATCTGTCCAGTCAATAATAATACCAGCTGCACGTGCAATCGCCACCCAGTGAATCAAGTGATTGGTAGAGCCGCCAGTAGCTAATAGAGCCACCATCGCATTCACAATCACATGCTCATCCACCAGCTTACCAATCGGGGTAAAATGATCTTGCTTTGTATTTTCCAATACCATCTGCACAGCCTCACGTGTCAGCAGTTCGCGCATACCATCATGTGGGTGAATAAATGCTGATCCTGGCACATGCAAGCCCATGGCTTCCAACAGCATTTGATTGCTATTTGCAGTGCCATAGAAAGTACAAGTGCCTGCCCCATGATAAGCCGCTGACTCTGACTCCAACAACTCTTCTCGGCCGATTAAGCCTTGTGCATACTGCTCACGCACTTTAGATTTAGACGTGTTGTCAATACCCGTACTCATTGGGCCTGCCGGTACAAATACGCAGGGCAAATGGCCAAACTGTAATGCACCAATCAACAGTCCCGGTACAATCTTGTCGCACACACCTAATAGCAGTGCAGCATCAAACACATCGTGTGATAAACCAATGGCAGTACTCATTGCGATATTGTCGCGACTAAACAGTGACAGCTCCATACCTGGCTCACCTTGGGTGATACCATCGCACATTGCTGCCACGCCACCAGCTACTTGTGCTGTCGCACCTAACTTATTCGCTTCATTTTTAATGATATCTGGGTAGGTGCCATAAGGCTGGTGTGCTGATAGCATATCGTTATAAGCCGTAACAATGCCAATATTTGGCGCTTTCTCAGCCACAATTTTCAACTTGTCATTTGTTGGCATTGCAGCAAAAGCATGCGCCACATTGGCACAACCAAGGCGATCTGCACCTCGGTCACGGTTAGCAATCTCTTCCATGCGGTGCAAGTATGCTGTACGCGTTGGACGGCTCACTTCAATAATACGTTCTGTCACTTCTATATGGGACTGTTTCATACTAGACTCAATTCATTTTATTGATACTGCAAACCATGCAGAATTTAATTAACCACCACATGATTATCGCTTAAAGTAGTGAATATCGTCAAACAACAAATGGGTAATTATTTAATTATTTAAAAAATTAATACATTAGGATAAACCTATATCTTAGTGACCAATACGTCTTCTAGCATTAAATATTCCAGGTCACAGCCATAAAACATATTAAGCGCATCAGTAGGACTGCAAATCATTGGCTCACCTCTACGGTTTAATGAAGTGTTGAGCACAACAGCACTACCGCGCAGTTTTTCCAAATGTTCAATTAGCTCGTAATAACGCGGATTGGTCTCCCGCGTCACAACTTGCGCACGAGCAGTTCCATCTTCATGCACCACTTCTGGGATACGGTCATTCCATGCTGGGTTCACATCAAAGGTAAATGTCATATAAGGCGCTGGGTGATCTGTTTGCAGCAAATCTTCTGCTACACGATCAAGCATGCTGGGGCAAAATGGACGCCAACGTTCACGGTATTTTATTTGTGCGTTAATACGGTCGGCCACACCAGCATAGCTAGGATCACCCAAAATGCTACGGCAACCCAACGAACGTGGGCCAAACTCCATGCGCCCTTGGAACCAAGCCAGCGGATTACCTTCAGCCAACAGTTCAGCTGCTCTTTGTGGGAAGTTATCTACTTTTCTAAAGATTGGTTTATCTGGGTGTGCTTCACATGCAGCGACACACTCTTCACTTGTAAATTTCGGTCCAAGGTAAACGTGTTCCATTGGCTGGATAGTTTCACCTGCTTGGTGTCCTGCGTAAGTCGCCGCACCTAGGGATGTGCCGTTATCGCCAGAAGCTGGTTGAACGAATAGTTCTTTCACATATGGCAAACTAATAATACGCTGATTCAATTTCACATTCAGTGCTACGCCACCTGCCATCACAATCTTGCCAGTTTCTCGAATAATATCGCCAAGATAATATTCGATCATCTCAAGCGCGAGCTTTTCTAATAGTGCTTGAATAGAAGCTGCATAGTGGATATATGGATCGTCAATCTCATCACCTTGGCGCTTGGGGCCTAGTCGCTTAATCAGTTCAGGGGTAAAGTAATAGCCTTTGCCATTTTCTTTATAGCGGCGCATGCCAACCACATTCACCAGCTTAGTATTAACAACCAACTCACCGTTCTCAAATTTAGCTAAGTCGGATAGGTCATATTTTGTCGGATCACCATACGGCGCCATGCCCATGACTTTAAATTCGCCATCAAGCATATCGAAGCCTAAAAACTCCGTCATCGCGCCATAAAGACCTCCTAATGAATCAGGATCATAAAATTCTTTGATTTTATGAATCTTGCCATTTTCGCCATAGCCAAAGAACGTTGTTGCGTATTCGCCTTTGCCATCAATACCAACAATCGCTGTTTTTTCTGTAAATCCACTTAAATGGTACGCACTAGAAGCATGTGCTAAATGATGCTCTACCGGCACAAACTCAGCATTGGTTAAACCCAGCTCTTGCATTAAAGCCAATGATTTATCACGATTGCGTCTAAAGCGACGGTTGCCGTTAAAAATAGCATCTAGGGCACGATCTGGCGCATACCAGTGACGTTTAGCATAGTGCCAACGTGCATTGGTGCTTAATGGAATTTCAGCATAAGGGAAAGCAACAATATCGACGTCTTCTGGCTTAATACCCGCTTCTGCCAAACAGAACTTTGCTGCTTCATAAGGGAATTTGTTCTTTGCATGCTTATCACGTAAGAAACGCTCTTCTTCTGCTGCTGCAATTATTTTCCCATCCACCAATATCGCAGCAGATGCGTCGTGGCTTAAAGCCCCTGATAAACCCAATACAATCATTTAATTGAACTCTATAAAATTATTCTAAAATTTGTGCAGCTCTCAATGGTGCATGATCAGCATAAACCACTTTAAAAACTTTAACGAAAGCATTATACAGGGAAGGCTGGCCTTTCCAATTTTGCATAAAGCGCTTGATATCTCGCACGTGTGCCTTTTGTGCAAAAGAATTCACCTTATGTTGTTGCATGCTATCTAAATCAATCAACGACGGCTTGCCATCTGCTAGCACTTTAATATTAGTTGCTTTCATATCACCATGCGATATTTTAAGTAAAAACATTCGGTAAAATAATTGCACTGTTTGCTTAACTGCATTAGCACGTAACGCTTTATCTTGTGACTGTTTAAAAAACGCAATCATATCTGGCGCATCAACATACTCCGCAAAGTAGTAAGCTTTGCCTTTTAAACCAAATGTTCGTGTTTCAATTAGCGCAATTGGATGCGCTGTTTCCAACCCTAACAATTGCAATCGATGGGCATTCCCCCAAGAAGCAGCTGCTCGTGTTTGTCGTAATGCGCGGCCTACCCCATGCCAAAAGTTCTTAATGTTATAGCGCTTGATTACAACACGCTGTTTACCTATGTTTGCGAGTGCAACCGTACAAGTATTACCATTTTTAATGATATTTTCTGGTTTGAAATAAGCATCTGCTTTCTCCGTAGTTTTGGGCAGCGCTAGGTTTGAATAAACACTGCTGATTGCTATAAATCTTTTTTCTGTTCTTGCAACATCAACATCAGTGCATTGCCTAAAAACTTTTTTATCAGCATAAGCAACAGTCGCTTTAACCCTAACAGCACTGACTCTTGTTTTAATATCGCTAATATCTGGAGAGTCACGCCATGATCTAGCAGCCGAATAAGCTTCCGACAAAACTGGCAAATGTTGCGCTAGCATCAACACATCAAATTTAGATAGTAACTGACTCAGATTGTTAAGTGCTTTTTCTTCTGTTAACACACCATAACTGCGAACACCATCACCATCGATACTATAAATTTTATCGCCATCAACTAAAAAATTTTTAAGATACAAATCAGTTTGCATCAACCCTACTTCGTGATGTTCGGCCAACGTTTGTACCAATTGTTTTGCAAACTCCAAACGTGACTTCTCATTTGAGCCAGCCAAAAATTCTTCTGCATTTTTGGCAGCTACAATCTCTTCAAAAACAATGACAAAAGCATCAATCCGCGTTAGTTGGCTTTGGTGAAGTATCTTGGGCGTTAAAATATTTTTCTTATGAAAGTGGTTAACCCCACCAACATCTCGCAAAGCATAATCCGTCGCTTTGGCACCAAAAAACAGCTTCACATAGACCCGCTTGCCTTGCCAAATAGCACGGCAAACACAACGGCGTTTTGGCACATAACGCACAACCTCCAAAGATTCTAAAGCACTACCATCTTCTAGAGTAAATACAGGCGCCTCTAGGCCAAAACTTGCTAATACACTAGCATTTTCTTTTTTTGTCATTTTTTGCACGGGAATGAAAGACTGAACTACGGGCGACTTGACCGTCTTAATATGAATCGGCATAACAGCTTCAATGGTTTGGTAAGCTGCTTCATCTCAAAGTACGCTAAGTAAAAATACAGGTAGTCACTGCGACTCCAATGTTCTGCGTGGCGATGCAATGCTGACAAGTCATAATATGCGCAATACCAGAACACCTTTCTAAAACGCGCTTTCTCTAAATCGATTAGCGCTATTTTCGGCTTGGATCCTGCTTTTTTTACAAAAATATGTTTTGGATAAAGCGCGCGATGTACTAATCCGCTTTGGTGAAAACGTCGTAATGACTTAGCAACACTGCTCAGCAACATTCGTTTTTGTTCACGCGTTACGTTACCCTTATTGAACCAATGCTCGGTCAGCACATCAAGCGGCTCATAGTCTAAAAGTGTTTCTGTAATTAATATGGCACAAGCAGTATTTTCAACTGTCTTTTCATCATAAAAAACGACTTTGGGTGCTGGGATATTACAGCGCTCTAAATACTCTAAACGATCAAGCTCACGGCGAAAAGTTGGCTCCCCAGAAAAAGGATGGCGTACAGTTCGTCTACCATGGTTTTTTTGCTTTTTGACGAAAACACTTAAAAACTCATCTGCGGTAGTGTTTAAATCTAACTTACCAACACCACTCCAACCGCCTCTTCGTATATTAGGCTCTTCAAACCAATCTATATGATGATTCCATAGTTGGTCAAAATCATCTAATTGAAATTGGCTAAAAAAATTTTGATAATATTCAGTTTTGAACATTCGTTTTGAGCAATGGCAAAACCACATTAAGTTATTGAATAAACCATTATATCAGCCATTGTTAAGACGAGTCATCGCAAGGCGTCATCTTTGCCACTATAATGTCATCAAAACATGTTAACCAAGATATTAAAACCGCTATCGTTGCTACCTTTACCCCTTATTCATAAGCTTGGTATTGGGTTAGGCTGGTTATTGCATATTACAATGTCAAAAGCCAAGCAGCATGCTATTGAAAACATCACCCAAAGCCAACTATTCCCCAATCAAGTTGCAGAAGCTGTACGTCAAAGCTTTTTCACCTTAGGTAAAGCGATATTAGAGACCCCATATATTTGGAACAGCAACCATCAAAAAGTAAACCGCTTGATACAGAATGTACATGGGTGGGAGTCAGTGGAGGCCGGCATTAAAGCAAACAAAGGCATTATCTTTTTAACGCTTCACATGGGCTGCTTTGAAATCACATCCCTGTATTATGCATTACACCATCCTATTACGGTGCTATACCGCCCGCCCAAAAAAGCATGGTTAAAGCCTCTCGTTAATACTGGCCGAGAGCGTTTGAATATTACGCTTGCAGAAGCAAATTCAAGTGGGGTAAAAAAACTGATTCAAGCCCTCAAAAAAGGCGAGGCTATTGGCATTCTGCCAGACCAAATTCCAGGTGCAGGTGAAGGTGAATGGGTTGATTTCTTTGGCAAACCAGCTTACACAATGACTTTAGCCAGCAAATTAGCTAAGAAAACAGGGGCAACCATCATCATGGCCTTTGGTGAACGTTTGGCTAGTGGTAAAGGCTATAGTCTGCATTTGAAGAAAGTCGATTCTATTGCTACAACCACTTTACTAAACCAGGCAATTGAAACACAGGTTAAACAATGTCCAGATCAATATTACTGGAGTTACCATCGTTACAAGGTAAGTAGAAAATCAAAAGCTAAACCACCACAATAAAAAAGCCAATACAATGATTGGCTTTTTTAATACTAGCGGACACTTTAGCTTTGTGGTGCGGCTTCAGCAACGGGTGCAGGCTCAGCCACAAATATTTCTACGCGCCTATTTTTTGCCATATTTACTTTTGTATCATTGGCTGCCAAAGGCTCGCGTGAACCACGCCCTTCAGTCAACAAACGACTTGAAGCAACACTTCTAGTAGCAAGATAATTTCCGACACTTGTTGCACGCTTTAATGACAAGGGGTTATTCACAGCATCACTACCAGAACTATCTGTGTGCCCGATAATGGTCACAATAGAACTTGGATTTTTGCTAAGTCCTGTTGCAAAAGTATCCAGCACTGACCTAAAGTTTGAATCAATCGTTGCACTGCCAACAGCAAAAGATATGTCACTTGGAATTTCCAACTTCAAACGATTATCTTCTGTTTGCGTTACCTCAACACCTGTACCTTGTGTCGCTTGTTCCATTTCTTTTTTCTGCGCTTCCATGCGCTTAGACCAAACATTACCAGCAACAGCGCCTGCTGCGCCACCGACAACTGCACCGATTGCAGCGCCCTTACCTCCACCGGCCACTGCGCCTACAACGACGCCTGCACCCGCACCTATCGCCGCGCCTTTAGCCGTACCTTTTTGAGTCTCCGTCATATTGGCGCAACCACCTAATGTAAATGCTGTTATTACTGAACCTATGATTATTTTTTTATACATACTGAATCTCCTCTTTGTTTAAAAACATCTGCCACTCGATTTAACACCTTGATTAAAGCTGCAATTGCAGAACATTAAGCTTAACTAACGTTTCAATGCGAAGTTGGACTACTTCACTTCCATTTAGTTTTACTTCAATTTAGCGCGTTCTAAAGCAAGTTTTTCTTGAAATTGTTGACTATTAAATTTGGCGTATAGTGCTTGAGCACGAGTTTCGACTTGTTGCCAAAAAAGTGTGTCTTGTTTTTGATAGTGCCGTTTAAAGCGCAAATAATCACGCGCCGTTAAGCCAACATCCATACTAGAAAAATACAAAGCAGCAACATCTTTCATATTTGCCTTGTTAGAAGGGCTGCTATGAATAAGCACCCGATGTAAATCAATTAAGTACAAATTGATATTCGATGTATCGCTATTATCTAAACATAAATGACATAAATAAAAATCACGGTGATTCACACCCGCTTCATGTATCTTTTTAGCTACGGTAGCCGCTGCAACTATTACCCTTCGCTTAAAGCTGGCATCTGGAGGGTTTTCTTTCCAATCAGCGCATAAGTCTTCTAGCGAAGTAATATCACCTAAATCCTCAGTCAGTATAAAAGACTGTAGTTTGGCAGGGTTAACCCCTCGCTGACCGTAAGCGACCAAGGGTGTGGTTGCAATACCGATTGAGGTGACTTTCTGTATCGCTTTGACTTCCGTCATTGCGCCTAAAATAGGTTTTTTAAATGACACAAGGTTTTTTAAAATCTCACCCCACCCGACACCAAAATGTTGCTTAATAAAGTAACTTTTTCCTAGTAGCTCTACTTGGCTAGTTTTACGCCCTGGCACATCACGAAAAGCTTTACCTGGCAAGTCCATTGCTGCTTCAAAGATATCACCTTCATGTTTTTCGCCAAGTCGTTGTCGCAAAGACTCTGGCATGTAAAGTATTGTTTTACGTTGGCATTTCATACGATCAGCCATTATTCTTAATGGCTTTTTTCTCTTCTGCCAATCTAATTAAAATAGCCGCCTCTGCACTGCCATCATTTGCTTGCATGATTTTCTTTGTATAAGCCAAACCATTCTTGGCCCAGCTCGGCTTTTTCTTAACGCCACTGGCTAAGGATTCACGCATCGTTAGCCACTGCGCATTAAAATGACTTTGTTCAAACGGCATAGGCGATACCAACCCAGCATCAGCTTCTTTGACATGTGATGCATAACCACAACTCTCGGTTACCAGCATTGGCGCGCCGCTCACCATGCCTTCTAAAATTACCAAGCCTGTATTTTCCCGGTAAGCCGGGTGCACACCAACATCGGCTCCTTGCATGAGTTGCGGAATATCGGCACGACCTTTAGAAATCACAACATGATCCTCTATACCTAACTTTTGCGCCATGGTTGCGAACTGTTTAGGGTTATCCTGTCCCACTGCAACCAGTCGAGTGTTGCTAAGAAACTGCTGAGGCAAAGCTGCCAATGCCAAAATCGCACGGTCTAAGCCTTTCATCGAAAAGCCAGAACCTGTGAGTAGGTATACGAAGTCATTTGCTGAAAATCCAAAAGTCTGGCGTAAGTGTTGTCGCATTTTTCTTTTATTTTCTCGTGCAAAACGCTCTGGAGAGAGGTATGGAGGAATATAGTGAAAACGGTTATCTTGCAAACCATACCAACGTTGAAAGTGTAGCTTCTCAGTCAATGAGACAGCTAACACATGGGTGTTTGAATCTGATGAAAAAATAGCTTTTTCGCAAGCTGCAAACCATTTGTATCGAGGGGTTAATCGATATAAAGCATTGCGTTGGGTGTGCGCTCTTTCAACAAAACATGGATCTGCAGCAAAGTGTGCATCCAAACCCGCCATGCGGTTATAGCCAAAAACATAATCAAAATTATTGGCCTGGATGTAATTAAACGTCGCTTTAATAAACCGTTTATACCGCGTGAAGTTAAACCAACCTTTTTGTGGCAATACATGCATGCCAATATTTTTAGGGGCATCACCTTGCCAGCTTAAGGTGAATATTTCGACTTCATGTCCGCGTTTAATCAGTTCATTTGCGGTACGCAACATATCTCGCTGCATACCGCCGAAGGGGAAATACTTAAATATAATAAACGCAAATTTCAATGACTGGTTAATCCGCTGGAAAATGATAATTGTATGCGAAAATAGCACGATGGAACGTATTTTACTGGTTAAAACATCTTCATTAGGTGATGTGATACACAATTTACCCGTAGTCTCTGACATTTTACAACAATACCCTGATGCACATATTGACTGGGTTGTTGAAGAAAGTTTTGCTGACATCCCCAAATTACACCCTGCTATTAAGCAGGTAATACCTGTTGCAGCACGTCGCTGGCGCAAAGCAATTTTCTGCAAACAAACATGGTGCGAAATTGCTGCTTTTAAACGCTTAGTTTCGGCGAAACCTTACGATTTGATTATTGATACGCAAGGCTTGATTAAAAGCGCGGTCATGACCAAATTCGCGCAAGGGCTTAAATGTGGCCAGGATAAAGCCTCAGCACGTGAACCGTTTGCCAGCTATTTTTACAATCAAAAACACAATGTCGCACGTGACCAACATGCTGTCATTCGCAACCGTGAAACAGCTGCACGTGCTTGCGGCTATGCAATACCAAGCGGTGCGCCAGACTATGGGCTTAAAGCCATCACATCTTCGAAATTAGATTTACCACAACCTTATATTGTAGGACTGCATGGCACTAGTAAAGAAAGTAAGTTATGGCCTATTACACACTGGATTGACTTAGCGAAAGCATTGGCTGATCAGCAACTAAACTTGGTCTTGCCTTGGGCATCTGATGCGGAGCATACGCGTGCTAATGACATTGCCGCCAAACATAGTAATGTTATCGTCTTACCCAAATTGAAGATTGTTCAATTAGCCACCATTATTGGCAATGCACACGCTGCGATTGGCGTTGATACAGGACTGTCGCACTTAGCGACAGCACTGAGCATCCCAACTATTGCTATTTATACTGATACTGACCCTGCACTGACTGGGGTATATCCTGGCGCGCATGCACCCGCAAACAACCTTGGTGGCAAAGCACAATGCCCTTCAGTCGCAGAAACCATTTCAACACTCAACAAACTTAAGTCTTAAAGACTTGAAATCAAAATGAATATCCCCACATTGCCATTATTGGTATTTTAAAAATGTCATCGACTAAAAAGTTTTAACGGGAGCTAGTATGCAAGACGAGCAAGAGAATCAAGAAGACCAAATAGACGCCGAAGACGTCCAAACTAAAGACGTCCAAACTGATGAAGCAACTATAGAAGATGCCGCAGAAGGCGAAAACACGATTGAAGGCCTTGAGGCACAGCTAGTAGAAGCGCAAGCGCAAGTGTTATACATCAAAGCTGAGGGCGAAAATATTCGCCGACGATCTGCTGAGGATGTTGATAAAGCACGTAAGTTCGCACTAGAAAAATTTAGTGGTGAATTGCTTGCCGTAAAAGATAGTTTAGACAGTGCCCTAGCGGTAGAAATCGGAACGGTTGAGAGCTACAAAGACGGTGTTGAGTTAACGGCTAAGCAACTATTAACTGTATTTGAAAAATTTAATATTGCTGAAGTAAATCCAGTGGATGAGAAATTCGACCCAAACAAGCACCAAGCCATTAGTACGGTGGATTCTGAAGGTGAGCCTAATACAGTGTTATCTGTACTACAAAAAGGTTACACATTGAATGACCGTGTACTGCGCCCAGCTTTGGTTGTGGTTTCAAAAGCAAAATAGCCATTTTATGATTTAAGTTAAATGGTAGGACTTGAAAAGTAAGAATCTATCCCAATCATTAAAGCAACGCAGTCAGCAATGACTACATGATTCACATTAGAGAATCAATAAGCAAAAATTTATAAGTATTTTAGAAATAAGGAATATAAAACATGGGTAAAATTATTGGTATTGACTTAGGCACAACGAACTCTTGTGTTGCAGTGATGGAAGGCGGCAAACCTCGCGTGATTGAAAACGCTGAAGGCGGCCGTACGACACCATCAATCATCGCTTATCCAAAAGATAAAGATGGTGAAATCTTAGCCGGTGCACCAGCGAAACGCCAAGCGGTTACAAATCCAGAGAATACGCTTTATGCAGTAAAGCGTTTAATCGGCCGCCGTTTTGACGAAAAAGCAGTGCAAAAAGACATCAAATTAATGCCTTACAAAATTGTTAAAGCTGACAATGGTGATGCATGGGTAGAAGTGAATGGCGAAAAAATGGCGCCTCCACAAGTGTCTGCTGAAGTCTTACGCAAGATGAAAAAAACAGCTGAAGACTATTTAGGTGAAGAAGTGACAGAAGCGGTGATTACCGTGCCGGCTTACTTTAACGATAGTCAACGTCAAGCAACGAAAGATGCTGGTCGTATTGCTGGTTTAGAAGTTAAACGTATTATTAACGAGCCAACTGCAGCTGCACTTGCCTTCGGTTTAGACAAACAAGAAGGTGATCGTAAGATTGCTGTATATGACTTAGGTGGTGGTACTTTTGATGTGTCGATTATTGAAATTTCAACGATTGATGGCGAGCATCAATTTGAAGTGCTTTCAACTAATGGTGATACATTCCTTGGTGGTGAAGACTTTGATAACCGCATAATTGATTACCTCGCTGACGAATTCAAAAAAGATAATAACGGTTTAGATTTACGTAATGATTTATTGGCTAAACAGCGTTTAAAAGAAGCGGCTGAAAAAGCAAAAATTGAACTATCTTCTAGTACACAAACTGAAGTGAACCTACCTTATGTGACGGCTGATGCAACAGGCCCTAAGCATTTAGTGGTTAAAATAACGCGCTCTAAATTCGAGAGCATGGTTGAAGATTTAATTGAACGTACAATCAAACCTTGCAAAACCGCGATGAAAGATGCCGGCGTTTCATCTTCAGACATTACTGACGTGATTATCGTTGGTGGTCAAAGCCGTATGCCTAAAGTACAAGAGAAAGTACAAGAAATCTTTGGTAAAGAACCACGTAAAGACGTGAACCCTGATGAAGCCGTTGCTGTTGGTGCTGCGATTCAAGGTGGCGTACTACAAGGCGATGTAAAAGACGTATTGTTACTAGACGTAACACCGCTATCACTCGGTATCGAAACACTCGGTGGCGTGATGACGAAACTCATCAAGAAAAATACAACGATTCCAACGAAAGCAGCACAAACCTTCTCGACTGCAGAAGAAAACCAAAATGCGGTAACCATTCAAGTGTTACAAGGTGAGCGCGAGATGGCAAGTGGCAACAAATCACTTGGTCAATTCAACTTAAGCGACATTCCACCTGCACCACGTGGTCAGCCGCAAATTGAAGTGACATTTGATATTGATGCTAACGGCATCTTGCATGTATCAGCAAAAGATAAAGCCACAGGTAAAGAAAATAAAATTACCATTAAAGCGAACTCTGGCTTAAGCGAAGAAGAAATTCAACGCATGGAAGAAGATGCTGAAACACATGCTGAAGAAGATAAAGCCTTACGTGAATTAGTTGACGCGCGTAACAGTGCTGATGGCATGATTCACAGTGTGAAGAAATCACTTGAAGAGCATGGTGACAAGCTTGAAGCTGACGAAAAAGAAGCCATTGAGACTGCGATTAAAGACTTAGAAGATGTCTTAAAAGAAGGTGATAAAGAAACCATCGATGCAAAAACCAATACATTAATGGAAGCTTCACAGAAACTTGGTGAAAAGGTGAATGCTGAACAGCAAGCACAAGCCAATGCTGAAAGTGCTGAACCAAGCCCTGAAGGTGAAAAAACAGTTGATGCAGAAGTCGTTGATGCTGAGTTTGAAGAAGTGAAGAAAGAAGACTAAATAATTTTTTAGTCTAACAACCTACAAACCAAGTGCAGTCGCTAGCATCATTTCTGATGTTAGCGACTTTATGCAATTTAAATTAGATTTTATTTATGGCTACCAAAAAAGATTTTTACGAAATATTAGGCATTAACAGAGATGCGTCAGAAGAAGACATTAAAAAGTCCTATCGCAAGCTTGCGATGAAATACCACCCTGACCGTAACCCAGATAACGCCAAAGCTGAAGAGCAGTTCAAAGAAGCAAAAGAAGCTTACGAGATACTGTCTGACGACCAAAAACGTGCTGCCTATGACCAGTACGGTCATGCGGGTGTTGACCCAAGCATGGGCGGTGGTGGTGGATTCGGCGATGGTGGTGGTGGCTTTAATGATGCTTTTGGCGATATCTTTGGTGACATATTCGGCGGTGCAGCAGGCGGCCGTGGCGGTCAGCAGCGATCCAATGTGTACCGCGGCGCTGACTTACGTTACAACATGGAAGTTTCACTAGAACAAGCGGCTAAAGGCACAGAGACTAAGGTACGTATTCCTGTCATGGCTAAGTGTGAGCCTTGTGATGGTTCTGGTGCAAAATCAGGTAAATCAGCATCGACCTGTGGCACTTGTGCAGGTCACGGACAAGTGCGTATGCAGCAAGGATTTTTCTCAGTGCAACAAACATGTCCTAAGTGTCATGGCACAGGCAAAACGATTTCAAAAACGGACGAATGTAATAGCTGCCATGGTGATGGCAGAACCAAGCAGCATAAAACGCTTTCTGTAAAAATTCCTACAGGTGTAGATGAAGGCGATCGCATTCGTTTATCAGGTGAAGGGGAGGCTGGTGTTAATGGCGGCCCAACAGGTGACTTATATGTCGTCATTCATCTCAAAAAACATGACATGTTCGAAAGAGACGGTGGCAACTTACATTGTGAAATGCCAATCAGCTTCTCTTCTGCTGCACTCGGTGGCGAGATTGAAGTACCAACGCTTGAGGGTTCAGCCAAAATGAAAGTGCCAACTGAAACGCAGACAGGTGCTGTATTTAGATTACGAGGCAAAGGCATTAAACCACTACGTTCAAACAGCTATGGTGACTTAATGGTGCACGTCGTTGTTGAAACGCCAGTAAAGCTCACTGAGAAACAAAAAGAGTTGCTGCGCGAGTTTGAGAAAAGCACACAAGCTGATTCAGGTAAACACAGCCCTAAAAATAAAGGCTGGCTAGATAAAGCCAAAGCTTTCTTTGAATAATAGCTAAGGTCTTAAAAAAGCGTCGCTAAATAACGACGCTTTTTTTAGTCTTTACAAATCATTAACATAGCAGTCATCAAGCTGCAACAAGTCTCAACTACAATACTGAGTCTTTCAACAAAAGAGGAAATTAAAATGAATCAAAAGTTCATTCAAGGTGTATTTCTAGGTGGTTTATTGTTTAGCTTACTTGCTTTTGGCAACTTCTACGCTAACGCAACAGATTACAGCAAAAAAATTAATGATAATGGCAATGTTATTTCTACCAAGCAATTTTATAACATGCTTAATAAAACAAAACCTAACGAAGTTGCATTAACATTTGGCGCACCAGATAAAATTACAACACTTAAAGATTTAGCAGGTGATACAACCGGTGTTGTATGGACATACAACAGTGCAGTGTCTCGGCAAGAGACAATATTAGATGCTAACTTCACGTTAGTAAAAGGTGAGTTCAAATACGTCACTTTATCTAAAGCTGGTTAAGCACTTATTTAAGGGTACTGATTTAACCGCTAAAAAGCCTGCTTTTGCAGGCTTTTTAGTTGATATTTGCAATTCTCATCTACAATATGATGCATGCAGTTAAGTATTCTAATTATTGAAGATGAACAAGCCATTGCTGACACGCTAATTTACGCGTGTAAAGAAGCGAATATTCAAACGACTCACTACCTACTCGGTCATGAGGGTGTTGCAGCGATAACAAACCAGCCTTTTGACTTTGTTGTGCTTGATGTCGGCTTGCCAGATATGTCTGGCTTTGATGTTTGCAAACAGATCCGCGAAACCTCACAGGTTCCTATTTTATTTTTAACAGCTCGCAACCATGAAGTTGACCGTATTGTCGGCTTAGAAATAGGTGCTGATGATTATGTCACTAAACCTTTTAGCCCACGTGAAATTGTTGCTCGCATTCATGCTATTTTAAGACGTAGTCAAGGTCAACAAAAAATAATGCCAGAAGATAGTCAACAGCAATTTGAAGTGGATGACGTTGCATTGCGCATCAAATTCATGGGCCAACACCTCACGCTCACGCGCTATGAATACTTGCTATTAAAAACGCTCATCTCCCACCCTAAACGCGTATACGCCCGAGACCAATTGATGGATATTGTCTGGGTTAATGCAGAAGACACGTTAGAACGTACTGTTGATGCGCATATTAAAACGTTACGTAGCAAACTGAGAGCGGTTGATGTTAACACTACAGTTATTGTTACGCACCGTGGCATGGGATATAGCTTAAGCGCATGAAAACACCACTAAAAATCAACATTAGCCTTAAAATATTTCTAGGCTACTTTCTCTTAGTCGGTTTAGCCGCATGGTTTGTACTCACCATCTTTGTCGATGAAGTAAAGCCTGGCGTACGGCAAGCAATGGAAGATGCGCTTGTCGATACGGCAAATGTATTGGCGGAGCTTGCAAAAAATGATGTTAAAACAGGCGTAATCCAAACTGGGCACTTTTCTAAAAGTTTATTGCAATACCATCAACGGGCAACCAAAGCTAACATATGGGGCGTCAAAAAATATGGTGGGGATTACCGTGTTTATATTACCAATGCAAGTGGCATTGTCATCTTTGACTCAGCAAACTTAGCGCTAGGCCAAGATTACAGCAAGTGGAATGATGTTTACCTCACTTTGCAAGGGAAGTATGGTGTACGCTCTAGCGCTGAAATCGCTGGTGATAAAAATAGCGATACCATCATGTACATCGCTGCGCCTATCAAAGATGGTGATGCCATCATTGGCAGCCTCACTGTTGCTAAACCTAACCGCACGCTATTGCCTTTTATCGAACGTGCGCAACAAAAAATTGTCCGTTGGGGTGCATTACTCTTCATACTATCTTTGGCTATTGGTGCTTTATTCACTTGGCGTTTTACAAAAAAAATTAACAACTTGCGTGAATATGCCATGCGCGTATCTAAAGGAGAAAAAGCCACTGCTCCAACGTCTAGCAATGACGAACTAACAGAGCTAGCCATCGCTATGCAAACGATGCGATCCGAACTGGATGGTAAGCAGTATGTACAAGATTCAGTACAGCATTTAACACACGAACTTAAAAGCCCAATTACAGCCATTCAAGGCGCGTTAGAGCTTATTTCACCAGATATGCCCGCAGATACGCAAGCACAGTTTATGACGCAAATTAAAGCGCAAATTAAACGTGTACAAACCATCATCCAAAACATGCTCGGCTTAGCCGCACTTGAGCACCAAGAACAAATTCAGCATAAAACTGAGATTGACCTCAATAACTTAGTACAGATACAAATAGATCACTTAAGTAGCAAAGCGGCTCAAGCTGAAGTTAGCTTTATCTTTACGCAACCTTCATCATTAACCATACAAGGCGATACTTTTCTACTAGGTCAAGCCATCTACAACCTACTGGAAAATGCTGTCGATTTCAGCCCAGCTGGCAGCAAAATTTCTGTCCAGTTAAATAATGCTGAAGGCCATATTGAATTATCGATTAAAGATGCAGGCGCTGGCATTCCAGACTATGCTATTGATAAGGTGTTTGATAAATTCTATTCATTACCTAGATCAAACAGCAAGACCAAGAGCACAGGCCTAGGATTAAACTTCGTCCAAGAAGTGGCTAAGCTACATGATGGCAACATCGTACTAAGAAATCTAGATCCACATGGGACAGCCGCTATCTTGACGCTGCCTAAAAGGTAATTCCCATACACGCAGGCATCCCCGTGGAATATATCTGCTAAAGCAGACTATTCACACGTGAAACTTCACATTCACTTCACACAAGCGCATTAAGGCTTCACATAACACGATTATTCTGCAACCTCTTCACTACTTTAAAGGGGTTGCAACATGAACAAATCATTGTTTTTAAAAATAGCAGGCATGCTAGCACTCATCACGCTGATGTCGATTGCGGTCAGCTACGTTAACAACACAATCTTAGAACGCCAACGCTATCAAAACCAAGTAAAAACCGATATTGCAAGAAGCTCTGCCCATTCGCAAACGATACTAGGCCCTGTATTGGCTGTACCTTATATTGAAGAATATACAGAGTACATTGATGAAATCACACCGAAAGGTGCCAAAGTAAAGAAACCTGTTTTAAAGCGCAGTAAATCTACCGCTTATTTCTTGCCAGAGAACTTACAGTTAACTGGTTCTTTTTCAAACGAGTACAAAAAACTAGGCATATACAAAGCGTTAATGTATAAACTTGGCGGTAACGTCAAAGGCGACTTTCGCTTGCCTGCTAATTTCAATGTATCCCCCCAACATAAAGGAGGCGCCATCACTTACCAGTCTGCCTATATTGGCTTTGGCATTAGTGACACACGCGGCATTAGTGGCAGACCAACATTTAGTTTTGGCGAAAAGTCTTATAAATTTGAACAAGGTAGCAACATCAACGCCTTAGGTAAAGGCATTCACGCCACACTTGGTGATATCCAGTCAGAAACTGAACAAGTACTTGCCTTTGAGTTCAACCTTAACTTATTGGGCATGGAAAACTTTAGCTTCACTCCTATTGCTGAAAATAATACGATTAAACTTAATTCTAGCTGGCAACATCCACACTTTAACGGCAGTTTCTTACCTGTTAATAAGAAAATTAGTAGCGCTGGTTTTGCAGGTGAGTGGTCTATTTCATCACTTTCAAGTAGCAATCAGACCACATTATTGGATAGACTTAAAGCCAGTAAAGAAAATGCTGGCCAATCACTTGAATCTCTTTCTATTGGGTTTATAGAACCCATCAACGTCTATAGCCAAGCAGACCGTGCAACAAAATACGGCTTGTTATTTATCGGTTTGACCTTTGCTGGTTTCTTCTTATTTGAAATCCTAAAACAACTTCGCATTCACCCTGCGCAATACACTTTAGTCGGTTTAGCCATGGCCATGTTTTACCTACTACTGATTTCTTTTGCAGAAATGATTGGCTTTGCCTATGCCTATTTAACAGCTAGTGCCGCTTGTATTTTACTGCTTGGTTACTACCTAAGCCATGTACTCAAAAGTAAGATACATGGCTTTACATTTGCAGGTTTTCTCACAGCTTTGTATGGTGCGCTTTACGGCATTCTAGCCTCTGAAGATAACGCCCTACTCATGGGTTCTCTGCTGGTATTTGGCCTGCTTGCTACTGCCATGATTATCACCAGAAAAGTTGATTGGTATGCATTAAACACGCAGAAGTAAATAAACAAAGCACTCTGCCATTAGCAGAGTGCTTTCACTAATAACGATTTTTAGGAACGCGCATGACAATTAAATTCATCATTTTCACGACTGTATTACTCACTATTTGGTCAGTATTCATTGAGCCGCGTTGGGTCGCGCATAGGGTGTTAGATGCAAAATTTCCTAATATAAAACCATTAGGGTTAACAGTCATCCATACGTCAGATTGGCATTTCACAAAAAAACCACTTTGGCGTGTCATGACGCATGCGCGTGCTAATGCCATTATCGAAGACATAAACAAAACCAATCCTGACATTGTATTAATCACAGGAGACTTAATCTCAGAGCCTAATCAAAAACCAACATTTGCAGAGTCTGTTGAAGGTGAAATTGCGCATACCTTGGGAAAATTAAAAGCGAGCAAAGGAGTATATGCGGTGCTGGGCAATCACGACAACTGGTACAACCACACAAAAATGAAGCTTGCATTGGAGAAACAACATATCCAGGTACTAGAAAATGAAGCACAGTTAATTCCATCAACTCAACTCTGGATAGCCGGCATCGGAGACGAATCAACCAATCATGCCAACCCATTCAAAGCAATCAAAAACATTCCTAGGCTTGCTCCCAGTTTAATCATGACGCATGACCCAGCTAGCTTTGCAAAGTTACCTCGCACCAATGGTATTAGTTTTTCTGGACATACCCATGGCGGGCAAGTTTCTATCCCATGGTATGGCGCCCCAATTATGCCTAGCCACGCACCCCGCTCTTGGGCTTACGGTTGGGTACAACATAACGAAAACAAGATGTATGTGACTAGCGGCTTAGGCGTCAGCATCCTGCCTGTACGATTTAACATGCGCCCTGAATGGGTAGAGTTCAATATTTAAAAGGATTTAAAATGAAAAAAATAATTTTCTTATTATTCGTTATTCTTGCTGGCGGTTTCTTACCAGCAGAAACGAACATCCCTGTACAAAATGCCTCATCCAACGATTGGAACAGAGATAGTTATTGGTTTTTTCCATGGGGAGAATCTGGTGTACATAAAGGCATTGATATATTTGCGAAAAAAGGCACACCAACAATTGCCAGCACTTCGGGCATTGTGATTTTTAAAGGCAATATTAAGCGAGGCGGCAATGTCATTGCCATACTTGGCCCTAAGTGGCGCATACATTATTACGCACACTTGCAAAGCCACAATGTACATACTTTAGAATGGGTAAAACGCGGTGAAAAAATTGGGCAGGTTGGGGATACTGGGAATGCAAAAGGAAAACCACCACATTTGCACTACAGCATCTTGAGCTTAATCCCTAGCATTAGTGAAATCACACTGGAACCAGAAGGCTGGAAGCGTATGTTTTATGTACACCCAATCTTTGCATTCACCTCATAAAACCTACATCAAAGACTATGTTGAATCGCTAACAACTCTTGTTGCGCATCAGCATAGTCTTCATACTGCTTTACCCCAGAATCTAAACCAATTGTCCGCTTATACCAATACTTGCTATTCCACTCATCGCCTTCTATCTTGTGTAGTACAGCATGTATCCAATTCGCCATTGGATCAGAATAGTCCTGTGCGATTTTATGCGAAGCATCCCAATCGCCTACTAACGCTAGATGCACCGCTTGTTTTAACTGTGCTGTATTCTCACTCATTGTTAGCTCTCTAAAATTAACAGTATGCGATACGATGTAATTGATAAAGTGCTAGGCGTACGGCGCGGAAGAACCGAAGTGTACAGCTAGTACATAAGGATTTTGAGCACCGAACAACACAGAAATTTGCTCTCACTGTGGATTTTTAACGAGGATACTCTATCGTACCTTTTTGGATAAACTCAATCTTATACCCATCAGGGTCTTCCACGAAAGCAATCACAATCGTGCCATGCATCATAGGCCCAGCCTCACGGACCACTTTTTCACCCTTAGCTTTTACTAACGCACACGCTTTATAAGCATCATCAACTTCAATCGCAATATGCCCGAAAGCATTACCCATGTCATATTCGGTTTGACCATAATTGTAAGTAAGCTCTAAAACTGTATTGTCGTACTCATTGCCATAACCGACAAAAGCCAAGGTAAACTCACCATCAGGGTAATCTTGTTGGCGTAGCAACTTCATGCCCAGCACATCGGTATAAAAATCGATAGAGCGCTGCAAATCACCTACTCGCAACATGGTATGTAATACGCGCATGGCTTTCTCCTATTTTCCCGTTAACTGGTGATATTTTTCTAGCAACTGACCTTTTGTTTCTACAACATCTGGATTCAGCGGGATGCAATCAATCGGGCAGATATCGACACACTGCGGGGTATCAAAATGACCCACACATTCCGTACATAAGTCAGGGTCAATTTCATAAATTTCTTGCCCTTGGTAAATGGCTTC
>JBJPGD010000016.1:0-2982 GCA_048595445.1 Methylophilaceae bacterium | reverse complement strand
CCCTTTGTCAGTATCGAAACGCCTTCGGTTGTGAAGTACAAAAACAAGTACCACCTATTTTATACTGGCATTTACAAAGAAGGTTCAGCTCCGCCCATGGCCATTGGTCATGCCATATCTGATGATGGCATACATTGGAAGAAGGATACTTTACCCATATTGACCGCAACGGGTAATGCTATTGATGACTGGAATGGTTACCTAGTCGGTGAGCCAGGAGCAGTTGTGTATAACAATAAAATATATTTATACTTTACAGCGATACAAGCATTACCAGGTAAGGCCCCGTCATTATCACAAACCATAGGTGTAGCAACAACGACAGATGGTAATAATTTTGATAAGCCACGCGTGGCCTTGCGACTTTCTGTTCCTTATTTAGAAGGAGATAAGTTTTGTGGTTATTCAACACCAATGGCGACCGTTAATAATGACAAAATACACTTGTTTTACGATGTTGTTACCCATGATGATGCAGCTGAACCCAGTTGGCAGCAAGTGGCATTGCACCACGCAGTTTCAACAGATGGTAGTCGCTTTGTTCAAGATAAAGCACCTTTGTTTACACGTAATGATTTTAATTGGACTACGGGTGAGATATTAGCACCAAGCGCTTTATTCGAAGATAAAAAACTGCGCTTATGGTTTTCTGGACATGTACGCGTTCAAGACTTAGGACCGCTCATTAGAAGCGGCATCAAGGGTGGAGGCTTTGGTATTGGACATGCCAGTATTAGCTTGGATAAATAAAAGGGACATGTATGTACAGCCCCTTTTGATATTATTTACCTAACTTTTTAGGTTAACCTAATTTATCATCAGCAATGTGATATTTTGGATCTTCAAATAAGTTAACTTCTATCATGCCTTTGGCATTATCTAATAGTTCTGCGCAATCTGCGCTTAAGTGTTTCAAGTGTAAGGTTTTACCTTCAGCAATATATTTTGCAGCGAGCGCGTCAATGGCTTCTAGTGCAGAATGGTCAACGACTCTAGCGCGCGCGAAATCAATAACAACATCTTGAGGGTCGTCTTTTGGGGTAAATAATTGTTGGAAAGTTGCAATTGACGCAAAAAATATTGACCCATTCAGTTCGTATATTTTCCAGCCTTTTTCATCAATAGTAGAAACCGTGTGTATATCTTTGGCATGTTCCCAAGCGAAAATAAGCGCTGATAAGATGACGCCGACTAATACTGCAATAGCAAGGTCAGCAAACACGGTGATAATCGCAACCAGCAAGCCAATAACAATGTCTGGCTTAGGTACTTTACCAAACAACCTAAAGCTTCCCCATTCAAAGGTTTTTTCTGCGACCACAAACATCACACCAATCAGTGCCGCTAGCGGAATTTTTTCAATCCATTCAGAAAGAAATAAAATAAATGAAAGTAAAAATACAGCTGTCGCAAGACCAGATAAACGTTTTAGTGCGCCATTGTTAATATTAATCATACTTTGACCAATCATCGCGCAACCACCCATGCCGCCAAAAAATCCAGTAACGATATTGGCAATGCCTTGTGCTAGGGATTCGCGGTTTGGTTTGCCACGTGTGTCAGTCATGTCATCAATAAGGTTGAGTGTTAGTAAGGTTTCTATTAAGCCGATGGCCGCTAATATTAACGAGTAAGGCAGAATGATTCTTAGCGTGTTTAAATCAAAAGGCACCTCTGGCAAGTGAAAACTAGGTAAGCCGCCTGCGATAGAGCCTAAATCACCGACAGTCTTCGTATCAACACCCAATAAAATTGCACCGATAGAAACGACTAAAATGGCGGCAAGTGTTGATGGGAAAGCTTTTGTTAATTTTGGCAGTAGGTAAATGATGGCTATCGTAATCGCAATTAACCCTAGCATCGTATAAAGCGGTGCGCCCGTCATCCACTCAGCAGTGCCATCTGCACCTACAGTTTTGAAGTGGCCGAATTGTGCGATAAAAATAACCATGGCTAGTCCATTAACAAACCCTAGCATGACAGGGTGCGGCACCATGCGAATAAACTTACCCAGCTTAGCGACAGCAAATAGCATTTGGAAAATACCCATCAGTACGACGGTTGCGAAGAGATACTCGACGCCATGTTGAACAACGAGCGCGACCATGACAACTGCAAGCGCGCCTGTTGCGCCAGATATCATGCCAGGTCGCCCACCCATGACGGAAGTGATTAAGCAGACAATAAATGCAGCATACAAGCCTGTGAGTGGTGATACATGTGCAATTAGTGCAAATGCAATTGCTTCTGGCACCATCGCTAATGCGACAGTTAAACCACTCAGTATATTGGTTTTAATTTCGTGGATAGTATAGTTAAACATGATGTGATTAAAATTGTTCCTAGTAAAAACTGCCCATTCAAAAAGTGCTTAACGTTTTGAATGTCCTGATTCAAAGATGCGGGATTATCTCACATTAGGCTTAGGTGACAAACCAAGCCTTTAATATAAAAAAGCGCACCTAGTTTTCTAGGCACGCTTTATAGATGGTTGGTGTGGGTTTATTTGTTGTTCGTTAGGTAACGTTCTGCATCTAAAGCAGCCATACAACCCGTACCCGCACTGGTGACTGCTTGGCGGTAGATGTGGTCTTGTACATCGCCCGCAGCAAAAACACCTGGTACGCTTGTCGCCGTAAAGTTACCTTTACGGCCAGCTTCTGTGACGATATAGCCACCTTCCATTTCTAACTGACCTTCAAAAATATCTGTATTTGGTTTGTGGCCAATTGCGATAAACACACCTTTAACATCAATTTCTTTCGTGCTGCTATCATTCACATCTTTAAGTCGCATACCTGTAACGCCCATATCGTCACCTAATACTTCATCTAGTGTGTTGAATGTCTGCAGTTCGATTTTTCCTTCTTTCACACGTGCCATGAGTTTGTCGACCAAAATAGCCTCGGCCTTAAACGAGTCTCGCCTATGGACCAAAGTCACTTTGCTTGCGATATTGGCTAAATATAACGCTTCTTCAAC
>JBJPGD010000015.1:0-42934 GCA_048595445.1 Methylophilaceae bacterium | reverse complement strand
CAGCATCAAATGGTCAACCAGTCACAGCATCAATTCCTGCTGTTACACACGGATAAGGGAAATAATCATGTCACAACAAGATGAAAAAAAAGGGTTCAGTCATGAGAAGATTGAAACCAATAATTTTTTAATGATTGTCCTTATTTTATTGGTTATCTCTGTTGGTGGCTTGGTTGAGATCGTCCCACTATTTTTTCAAAAATCAACCACAACACCAATTGAAGGCTTAAAACCCTATACGGCAGTGCAGTTAGCGGGACGTGATATTTTTATTCGTGAAGGCTGTGTTGGCTGTCATTCACAAATGATACGTCCGTTACGTTCAGAAGCGCTGCGTTATGGCCATTATTCAGTTGCTGGGGAGTCTGTATACGATCATCCATTTTTATGGGGTAGTAAACGTACAGGGCCTGATTTAGCACGTGTCGGTGGACGGTATAGTGATGATTGGCATCGTATCCATTTAAATAATCCACGTGACGTCGTGCCAGAATCCATTATGCCAGCTTACCCTTGGTTAGAAACAGCAGAAATTGATGCAGAGGATATCCCTAGACGTATGCGCGCATTACGCATGGTAGGTGTGCCGTATACGGATGAGGACATTGCCTCAGCAGCTGCAGATGCCGAAGGGGTCACAGAGATGGATGCAGTGATTACTTACCTTCAAGTATTAGGTACATACCTAAAATAGAAAGGCGCGAGAATGGATATTAATACATTACGGATTGCTGCGATTATCGTGAGCTTAGTTTTATTTCTAGGCATCGTGGTCTGGGCTTGGCGTAAGCGCAATACGGCTGATTTTAAAGAGGCTGCTAACCTGCCCTTTGTGGAAGGTGAGTAAAGCATAGTGGAAAGAAAAGGAAAATAAAATGAGTGATTTTACAAGTGATTTCTGGTCGATTTATATTATCGTGATTGTGGTGGTAAGTATTCTTGCTTGTATTTTACTTTTATGGTTTACGGCCAAGATGAAAGTAGGGCATGTCGAACCTGATGGCACTAATGGTCATGAATGGGATGGTATTAGAGAGATGAATAAGCCGTTACCTCGTTGGTGGGTATGGATGTTTGTTATATCGATTATTATTGGTATTGTTTATCTGATTGTTTACCCGGGTTTAGGTAGTTATGCGGGTACATTTGGTTGGACTTCTGTCAATCAATTAGAGCAAGAAGTTGAAATTGCGAATAAAGAATTGGCGCCGTTATACGCTAAATTTGTAGCGATGAAGGTGGAAGATCTTTCGAAAAATAAGGAGGCGAATGCCATTGGTGAACGGTTATTTATGAATAATTGTTCGCAATGTCACGGTTCTGATGCGAATGGCAGTAGAAGCTTCCCTAACTTAACTGACCATGATTGGTTGTATGGTGGCTCACCAGAAGCGATTAAAACAACGATAACGAATGGGCGTACTGGCATGATGCCACCGATGGGCGCTGCCATTGGTACAGAGGAAGATGTTAAAAACGTGGCTAATTACGTTTTAAGTTTATCTAGCGCAACGCATAATTCAGAGAGTGCTCAGTTAGGGGAAGAGAAATTTGTGATTTGCGCCGCATGCCATGGTAAGGAAGGTAAGGGTAACCCAGCTATAGGCGCACCTAATCTAACGGATAATGTGTGGTTACACGGAGCGGGTGAGGACTCAATTGTTAAGCAAATTAATAAAGGTAGAGTGAACAGAATGCCACCTTGGGAAAAAATGTTAACTTCTGATCAAATTCATGTATTGGCAGCTTATGTATGGGGCTTGTCTAATAACCCGCAGTTAGATAGTGAGTAAGCTGTTAAGATGAGAGTTGATTAGTAAAAGTGAGGTTATAGATTAACTCTACGATAGACAATTCAACAGAGAGTGAAACAACGCAAAGTGATCAAATTATTTCGCTTTATGAGGCACAAGAAAAAGTTTACTCACGCAGTATTTCGGGGCCATTAACCAAATGGCGCTGGATAATGGTCTGGCTTACCCAGCTGTTCTTTTATGGTATGCCTTGGATTCAATGGGGGGAACGCCAAGCGCTTCTATTTAATTTAGAATCCAAACAGTTTTTTATTTATGGTTTTGTGTTTTACCCTCAAGATTTAATTTACCTTACATTGCTGCTGATTATTTCTGCGCTATCACTGTTTCTCTTTACAGCAGTAGCTGGCCGCTTATGGTGCGGTTATACCTGCCCACAAACCGTGTATACAGAAATATTTATGTGGGTAGAGACCAAAATAGAAGGCGACCGCGCTGCGCGTATGAAGCTCGATGATGGCACCATGTCATCTAAGAAGCTCACTAAAAAAACTAGCAAGCATTTTGTTTGGGCAGCCATTGCTTTATGGACTGGGTTTACTTTTGTCGGATATTTCACACCTATTCGTGAGTTATTAGTAGATGCATTGAATTTTTCTGTCAGTGGATGGAATACTTTTTGGATCCTATTTTACGGGTTGGCAACCTATGGTAATGCCGGTTTCTTGCGCGAACAAGTTTGTAAGTATATGTGCCCATATGCACGTTTCCAAAGTGTAATGTTCGATGATGATACCTTAACCGTAACTTATGATGAGGCACGTGGTGAGCCACGTGGTAGGCGTTCCCGTAAAGAGGCTGCCTTAGTAGAATCAAAATCGATAGGCGCTTGTATCGAATGTACTTTCTGTGTGCAAGTTTGTCCCACTGGTATTGATATCCGTGAGGGGATGCAAATTGAGTGTATTGGATGTGGTGCTTGTGCCGATGCTTGTGATTCTGTGATGGATAAAATGAATTATCCGCGAGGACTTATTAAGTACTCTACAGTTAATGGTACAGATGGTCATTGGTCAAAAAAACAAATGCTCACACGTATTTTTCGGCCACGCGTTCTAATTTATACAGCTGTTTTATGGTTGCTTATTGCCGGGGTGGCGACGAGTTTGTATTATAGAGATGACTTTAGAGTCAATGTCGCGCGTGATCGAGGATTGGCACGATTGGATGGCAGCATGGTTAAGAATGTATACCGATTGCAAATTATGAATGCAACTGAAGTCGCGCAGAACTATCAGATTAGTGCCAAGGGCCTAAATGATATGGTAGTAGGTATGAAGTCAGGCGGGTCAGGTAGTAATCAATCAGTTTTGGTTAACCCTGCAGAGATGAAAAGTTTTGCAGTAAGCCTAAAGGTGCCTGATGGCACAGCTGAATCAGGGTCACACAAAATATCTTTTGTTGTAAAAATGCTTGGCAATGATGATGAAGTGACAGAAGAATCAACCTTTTTGGTCCCTAGATAAAATGAGCGATGAATTGAAACAACCTTGGTGGAAGCTTTGGCATATGTGGCTAATAGTGGCAGGGCCGCTAGCAGTTGTTATTGCTTCTTTTATTACGCTCTATCTTGCCATTGTTAATCCAGATGATGTGGTTGATGAATACTATCGTAAAGATGTCGAGCGTAATAAAGAGATTAATGTTGAACTCAACCAGCTTGCGCCTGCAGTACGGGCGCGCAACCATGCAGCAACTGGGGTGAACGAGCCTAGCGAATAGAGAAAAAGGTTACTGGCAAGTGAAGGAATGTGCGCTGTATAAACCTTTTAATGCATCGGGGTTGATAATACGCACATAGCGTTGTTTTACTTCAATAATGCCATCCTGATCAAATCTTGAGAATGCACGGCTAACGGTTTCAAGCTTAAGGCCAAGATAACTACCAATTTCTTCGCGCGTCATTCTCAGTACAACTTCAGATTGTGAAAATCCTCGTGCATGTAAGCGCTGAAATAGGTTTAATAAAAAAGCCGCTAATCGCTCTTCTGCGCGCATATTGCCAAGTAGCATCATCACATTATTTTCGCGCACGATTTCACGGCTCATTACTTTATGCATATGCCGTTGCAATACCGGGAGCTCACGAGATAATTCTTCCACATTGGAAAAGGGCATTACACAGACATCAGCATCTTCAAGGGCCACTGCATTACAGGTGTGGAGGTCGTTGACAATCCCATCTAACCCCACAATTTCTCCTGCCATTTGAAAACCAATGACCTGTTCGCGTCCATCTTCAATGGAAACACTTGTTTTAAAAAACCCGTTACGAATAGCGTAGATTGATGTAAAGGCATCACCATCATTAAATAACAAGTCTCCTTGTTTAATGAGCCGCCGCGTTTTAACAATGCCATCTAATTTTTTCATCTCATCTTGGTTGAAACCGATAGGCATACACAGTTCTCTCAAATTACAATTTGAGCAAGCAATTTTGGGGCTTGGAGTAAGGGAAGCTGAGTTCATAAGATAACAATACTAAACATAACCTTTAGTATGCGCTATTTAATTTTCTAGTCAATAAAAGCTACATATAATGAATTTATTAGCTGTTACGTGGAAATTTGATTTGTATCAAAGGTAACGCTAACAATTACCTGCAAAATAAAACCTAATATATTGAGTGTCTGAAATGATGGTCACAAACACGATGAAAAAACCTTTGGTATCAGCAGAGCTATTGCAAGAATATGATATAGCAGGGCCACGCTATACTTCATATCCTACGGCTGACCGTTTTGTGGAAGCATTTAAAGAGAATGCGTATAAGCAAGCATTGTCACAAAGAAAAATTGGAAGAATGTCGCTTCCATTATCAGTTTATGTACACATTCCTTTTTGTGAATCACTTTGTTTTTTTTGTGCATGTAACAAAGTGGTAACCAAACACCATGAACGCAGTGCAGAGTATTTAGCGTATCTTTGTCGGGAAATTGATCTACATATAGAACACTTAGGCAATAAGCCCACTATTTCTCAATTGCATTTGGGTGGCGGCTCGCCAACTTTCTTTTCCGATGATGAGCTAACCACTTTAATGACTAAGATAAGACATAGTTTTTCGATGTCTCCAGTTGGTGAATATTCAATAGAAATAGATCCGCGTACTGTTGATGAAAGACGTCTTGAATATTTACATGCACTAGGATTTAGCCGCTTAAGTTTCGGTGTGCAAGATTTTAATCCCGAGGTGCAAAAAGCGGTACATCGCATACAGCCTTATGAGCAGGTGTATAAATTAGTCAAAACAGTTCGACGTTTAAAATTTGAATCTTTAAATGTAGATTTAATTTATGGCCTTCCCAAGCAGACCACTGATTCTTTTGAACACACAATAGATCAAGTGATTCAGCTCAGGCCAGATAGGATGGCGCTATATGCTTATGCTCATTTACCAGAAAGGTTTAAACCGCAACGTAGAATGAGCACTTATGCATTACCTACTGCCGCTGATAAAATTAGCATGTTGTCTGCTGCCATCGCTAAGTTAATGGGGGCTGGTTACGTGTATATTGGCATGGATCATTTCGCATTAGCAAAAGACGATTTGGCTGTGGCGAAGAGGCAAGGTAGGTTACATCGTAATTTTCAAGGGTACAGTACACAACCAGATTGTGACTTAATTGGACTGGGTGTGTCATCAATTGGCCATGTAGGAGCAAGTTACAGTCAAAATGCCAAAACATTAAATGAATATTATGATCTTTTAGATCAGGGGCATATACCTGTCGTGCGTGGTTTAGGTTTGACAAATGATGACTTAATTAGACGTACGGTCATAATGTCTATCATGTGCCAAGGGGGAGTGGAGTATGAAGTCATAGAGTTGGACTATATGATTGATTTTAAAAGCTATTTCTTATCAGAATTAGCATCTCTAGAACCTTTAGAAAATGCAGGTATGGTCACTTTTGGTGATAATGAGATAGAGGTGACGGAGAAAGGTTGGTTTTTTGTGCGAGCTATTGCGATGACGTTTGACAAGTATTTGCAAGCTGATCACAATCGTGCACGTTTTTCAAAAATAATTTAAACTAGCTGGATGCAAACACCTCTTGCGCTGACTACATTATTAATGGGCCTAGCTGGCGGGCCACACTGTATCGCAATGTGCGGAGCTGCCTGTGGTAGCTTGCAAAGAAATGATGGTGCTAACAATAATCGTATTTGGAAATTTCATCTAGGCAGAATCATTGGCTATAGTAGCCTAGGTGCTATAGCAGCTGGCTCTGTTAAAACATTGGCTTGGTTCTCCAGTCAAACACAAGCTTTACATCCTTTATGGACTTTCTTTCATGTTTTAGTACTGTGCTGGGGGCTGATGTTACTCGCTTACGCGCGCCAGCCTGCGTGGGCAGATCAGTTTGGTCGCCGTGTTTGGAAGCGAGTTCAACAAGCAACACATTTGACAGGTGGTGGTATTTTCACAGGCATGTTGTGGGCATTAATGCCCTGCGGGTTACTTTATTCCGCCTTGTTGGTCGCATCATTAAATGCAAACCCAATTAGCGGTGCATTGAGTATGACAACATTCGCTATCGGTACAAGCCTATCATTGATTGTTGGGCCATGGTTCTGGTTTAAATTAAAGAAGGGCGTTATTTGGCTTGGTGAAGATACGAGTATGCGTTTGGCAGGCTTTTTCTTAGTCGGCGTTGCTACATGGGCCATTTGGATGGACTTAGTCCACCAAGTGAAAGTTTGGTGTAATTAATTTAAGATAAAAAAATCTCTACCGCGAGTGGTAGAGATAAGGGGGAATCAACTAAATTTATAATACTAACTACTTAGAATTTTTTACCAATACCAACACCAATAACCCAAGGGTTAATATCTAGATCATCAATTTTTGTCCAAACGCCGCCGTTAAGAGGGTTTTTTAATTCAACATCAGTGTCTATGGTTACATACTTAACGTCGGCATTAATTAACCAACCATCTTTCAAATTAACATCGACACCAGCTTGTAATGCCCAGCCCCAACTATCTGAATCTACTCTAATCTTAGTACCATCTAATGCACCGCTACTGACTTTTAAGTTTTTGTCTAAGAAGTGAGTATAATTAATACCGGCACCTATATAGGGATCAATCATTTGATCTGGGTTGAAGTGCCATTGTACCGTTAGTGTTGGAGGGAGTAGATTTACGCTCCCCAAACTTTGGTTGCCAAGCGTCGCCAAATTATCATCTTCAATGCTCACATTATGTCTTGTACCAAGCGCTAAAATCAGTTCAGCGGCAATATTTTTTGTAAAGTAATAAGAAATATCTAATTCAGGAATTACTTTGTCACTGACGGTTAATTCAGCGCCTGAGCTCATGACGGGAGCCACATTTTTGTTAACTGTTTTACCCAAATCACTATCTTCATTTGGACTTACATTAACAGCTCGTATACGTACTACCCAATCCCCAGCTTCCGCATGTGCCAGTGTAGGTGCAAATGCTGCAGCTAAAGACAAAACCAATAGTGTTTTCTGCATTCTATTCTCCATATAAATGATTCATTCATAACAACGAATGAATCATACTTATTAAAAGTCTATGCAGACTTGATTTATATCAATCAAAGCATTATTGGATACAAGTTGGACACGGTTTTTACTAATGAATTACAAAACGAATGGCAATCACCCGCTACGCCAGACTGGACTTACCTTAATCTCATCCTAACTTTGAATGTCTATTTTGCTCTCCATTGGAGACATTTTATTGTATTTAATGTGTTGCTGGCTCAGCTTGCTTATGCTTATGTTAAGTATCAGTGGCGTTTTTTGAAACGGTTTAAGTGGTATTTTTATCAGTAATATGTAACTGCACCACATAAATATTTTTCAACAGCTACCACATAGCGCTTGTAATGAAAAAAGGGAGCACACGCTCCCTTTTTAAACACGAAATGTCACTTTCAAAGTAGCTTGCTAATATCACTCGCAAGATCTGCTGGCTTTTGTCCATAGCCTAAGTAAAGCCTTATCTTGCCTTGCTTATCAAACGCATACATACCTGCACTATGGTCAATTGTGTAGTCTTCTTTACTTTTACCAGGCACTTTTAAGAAATAAATTTTAAAATTGCCCAAGGTCTCTGCTGTTTCTTGCAAGCTGCCACGTAAACCAATAAAGCGTTCATCAAACGAAGGTACGAACTGAGCTAGCACTTCCTGACTATCACGCTGTGGGTCAACCGTTACAAACAATACTTGTACTTCATCCGCCTTATCACCTAGCAGCTTCATGGTGTTTTTCAAATCAAGCATGGTCGTTGGACATACATCAGGACAGTGCGTAAAACCAAAAAACAGAATCACAGCTTTACCTGCAAAATCGCTCATGGTACGTAATTGGCCAGTGTGGTCGGTTAAGGTTAACGGGTTAGGAAAATCTGCACCTGTAATATCGGTCCCCACAAAACTACTAGAACCTTCTACATTACCCCCTTGCGATGGGTTGCATGCTACAAGCAGCAACACACCAATAGCCAAAAACAAACTGCTGCTAAGATTAAATCCAGGATTAAACATAGTAAAAACTCCAAAAATCGTTAGTTTTTGATTTTAACATGCTGAGAGAATTCCAGCCTTTAGTTTACAATAGTGCTTTTACGAATTTCTAAGGCAACATAATGGCAATACCAAGCTCGATGTCTGACCGGGATGGTCTAATTTGGTTCGACGGGAAATTAGTTGATTGGCGTGATGCCACAACACATGTACTCACACATACTTTGCACTATGGTATGGGCGTGTTTGAGGGTGTACGCGCATACAAAACAGATAAAGGTACTGCCATTTTTCGTTTAGAAGATCATACTGACCGTTTGTTTAATAGTGCGCATATTTTAGGGATGAAAATGCCTTTTGATAAAGCCACCCTGATGGAAGCACAAAAAACAGCAGTACGTGAGAATAATTTAGAATCTGCTTATATGCGCCCGATGGCTTTTTATGGCGCTGAGGCCATGGGTATCTCTGCCACTACGCTATCAACACATGTGATCGTTGCAGCTTGGAGCTGGGGTGCTTATATGGGCGATGAAGCGCTCACCAATGGTATTCGCGTTAAAACATCCTCATTCACACGCCATCATGTCAACATTACCATGTGTAAAGCAAAAGCAAATGGTAACTATATGAACAGTATTTTGGCGCACCAAGAAGCACAACAAGATGGCTATGAAGAAGCATTGCTATTAGATGTAGATGGCTTTGTGGCTGAAGGCTCTGGTGAGAATATTTTCATTCTTCGTAAGGGCAAGCTGTATACACCTGACTTAACCAGTGCGTTAGAAGGCATTACACGCGATACGATAGTGCAGCTTGCGAAAGAGATTGGCCTAGAAGTCATTGAAAAACGGATTACACGTGATGAAGTCTATACCGCTGATGAAGCATTCTTTACGGGCACCGCTGCCGAAGTGACGCCGATTCGTGAGCTAGATAATCGCGCGATTGGTGCTGGCACACGCGGCCCAATGACTGAAAAACTACAAGCGATGTATTTTGATGTAGTACATGGCCGATCTGCTAAGCATGCTGATTGGCTTACACTCATTTAATGTCTGAGAGCGTTTAAATATGTCCGACGTTAAGGAGTTTGAGGTTGACGCAAAAGACCTGCCACTTCACTGCCCAACGCAAGAAGTGGCACTGTGGGCATCGCACCCTCGTGTGTTTTTAGATGTTGCTAAAACAGGCGCGGTGGCATGCCCTTATTGCGGTACTAAATATAAAATGAAAGCAGGCTCAGTGGTTTCACACCACTAGCTTCGCATCATTAACAGCCATTTGTGGACGCCACACTCAACCAACTTCAAGCTGGAAAGTTACAAGGCAGCACAGAACTAAAGCTTTCTTGTGGCTTAACAGCCTTCCCCAAAGCAATATACGATTTAGCGGACACGCTAGAGATTCTAGACCTCACTGGCAACGCTCTATCATCATTGCCTGATGATTTAGACCGCTTCAAAAAACTCCGTATTTTATTTTGCTCATCTAATCAATTTACAGAAATGCCAGCGGTATTAGGTAAATGTGAAAGCCTGAGCATGATTGGTTTTAAAGCGAATCAAATTAACCATATCCCAGAAAGCGCCATTCCAACCAATACTTTACGTTGGTTTATTGTGACGGACAATGCATTAACACAAGTGCCAGAGTCGCTGGGCGAATGCAAACAATTACAAAAACTCATGCTAGCTGGAAACCAACTATCAAAGCTACCTGAATCAATGGCTAATTGCCAAGCGTTAGAACTACTTAGAATTTCTGCTAACCAATTTACGGCATTACCTGGCTGGCTTTTTGGTTTACCTAAGCTTACATGGTTGGCATATGCTGGCAACCCAGTGAGTATCTCAGTAGAGCAAGAGCGCTTAAAACAACATATAGTAAACACCATCGATTGGCATGCCTTATCATTGAGTCATATTCTAGGTGAAGGCGCCTCAGGTGTAACTTACCAAGCAAACTGTTTTCCAGAAAATGCCCCATCAGAAAAAGTCGCAATCAAACTGTTCAAAGGCAACCTAACCAGTGATGGCTTACCTAGCAGTGAGATGTGCGCAAACATTCTGGCTGGTAGCCACCCTAACTTAGTGGGTGTTATTGGGGTGATAGAAAATCACCCCGAAGGCACACTTGGCTTGGTCATGCCATTACTAGATGAATCCCTAAAAATACTGGCTGGACCACCTAGCTTTGCATCTTGCACTAGAGATGTCTATGACGAGAATCAGACTTTTACTGAGGCACAAATTACCAATCTATTAAGCTGCGTGGCAAAAGCCACTGCGCACCTGCACCGGCAAGGCTTAATACACGGTGATTTGTATGCGCACAATATTCTTTGGAAGAACAATACTGCGGTATTAAGTGATTTAGGTGGCGCATCATGCTTACCACTAGATGAGGCATTAGCTGGCCAGCTAATGCGCATTGAATCACAAGCTTTTGGCGTATTGATGGAAGAGCTGCTCAATCGCAGCACCTTAAAGCATGAAACGAGTCATGTGCTGTGGCAATTGCAAAAACAATGCACCGCAATAGACATTGCGCTGCGTCCTTTATTAAATAATATTTTTTTATCGCTGCAGAGCTAAACCAACAACTGCTTAACGGTAGTTTGATCGCCGTATAAAGCTTGAATCACAGTTACAGCTTGCGTATTCGGACTGTTTGTCCAAAAAATAACTTCAGCACTACTCTCCTCTGTCGCCATTAACAGTTGCTCAGATAATTTCTTTTGCAGCTGCGTGCTCACCGCTTTGCCTGTATCAATCACAGCGACTTTTGCGCCAACAATGCTTTCTATCAATGGTCGTAAGAATGGGTAGTGCGTACAGCCCAGTACGATGGTATCCGCACCGCCATCTAATAACGGCGTGATAAATTTCTCCAGCAACTCACGTGTCGAGCTCTGCACCAATTCGCCACGCTCAACACACTCAACCAATCCTTCACATCCTTGTGCCAGGACACTTACGCCATTACCATGATTTTCTAGCAGTGCCGCATATTGTGCACTTTTCAATGTACCTACCGTTGCCAGCACGCCAATCACACCATTTTTACTCGCTAATGCAGCAGGCTTTACCGCTGGCTCCATCCCAATAATGGGTAAGGTATATTTTTCGCGCATGCATTGAATAGAGGCTGCTGTGGCCGTATTACAGGCAACGACTAGCGCTTTGACATCTTGTGCAATCAAAAAATCGGCAATCGCGAAGCAGCGCTTGGTAATTTCTTCCGAACTTAAACTACCATAGGGCGCATATCGACTATCCGCCACATAGCTTAAACTTTCATGTGGTAACAATCTGCGAATATGGTTGAGTACGGATATACCCCCTACACCAGAATCCATCACGCCTATGGGTCTATAACCAATGGAGTGACAATTTGATGGCTTATTTTTGAGTAATTTGTTTTGCATGATTTATAATGACCAATTATATTAGAAACAGGCGTAATGGGTAATCGATTAAGTAAGATTTACACTCGCACTGGTGATGATGGCACAACAGGTTTAGGTGATGGATCACGCGTAGCCAAAGATAGCTTGCGTATTAACGCTATAGGCGATGTGGACGAACTTAATACAGTGATTGGTATTTTATTAACCGAGCCAGTTTCTGATAGCATCCGCACGTGCTTAACGAAAGTGCAGCACGACTTATTCAATATAGGCGGTGAAATCTGCATGCCTGATTATGAATTAATTAAAGTAGAACATATTTCTGCGTTAGAAAATCAGTTAGATACCTTTAACGAAACGCTTACTCCACTAAAAGAATTCATTTTACCTGGCGGTAGCCGCGCAGCTGCCTACTGCCACTTGGCAAGAACCGTGTGCCGACGTGCGGAACGCACCATGTACACGTTAAATAATGAAGAGAAATTAACTGAAGCATCCATGCAATATATCAACCGCTTATCAGACTTGTTGTTTGTGCTGTGCCGCATCTTAAATCAAGATGCTGGCGTGTCTGACGTGCTATGGAATAACGAAGGCAACCAATAAACACAGCCATGATTAAAACCAATGATTAAAAAATTCCTCAATAAAGTTTTTAAAAAGCGTCAACAAGCGGAAATCGCAATCAATCAAGATGAGCGCCGCATTGTCGAGACAGCCAATAAGATTCCGGCAAAAAAGCATAAGATTAATAAAGGTTTAATCAGCCCTGCTGCGCTGCAAACTTGTGAAGGGCTACATAAAGCTGGCTTTGACGCATACATTGTGGGTGGTGCGGTAAGGGATTTGTTACTCAAATTCAAACCAAAAGACTTTGATGTTGCCACCAATGCAGAGCCAGAAGAAGTCTACAAAATATTCCGCAGGTCTCGCATTATCGGTAAACGCTTCCGGCTCGTGCATGTGATGTGGGGAAGAGAGACCATCGAAGTGTCTACATTCCGTGGACATCACGATAACAAAGGTGATGCTTCAGTCAATGACACTGGCCGCATCTTACGTGATAATATTTTTGGTAGCTTAGAGGATGATGCAGTACGCCGAGACTTCACTGCCAATGCACTTTATTACAACCCAAAAACGGAAATTGTACTGGACTTTCATAATGGTGTTGCTGATGTTAAGAAACGCATCTTACGCATGATAGGCGACCCAACAAAGCGTTATCAAGAGGATCCTGTGCGTATGTTACGTGCGGTACGTTTGTCAGCAAAATTAGGGTTGAAAATTGACAAGGCCACGGAAAAGCCAATCTCAGAACTGGCCGATTTATTGCAAGATGTACCGCCAAGCCGCTTGTTTGATGAAATGCTCAAATTATTCCTTTCAGGCCATGCAATAGAAAGCATCAACACCTTACGCGCACAACATTTACATCATGGCTTGCTACCCTTGCTAGATGTTGTGCTAGAACAGCCGCTAGGCGAGAAGTTTGTGATGCTAGCCTTAAAAAATACCGATGACAGAATCAATCAAGGCAAATCATCTAACCCAAGCTTTTTATTCGCCGCCCTACTTTGGCATGAAGTGTTAAAAGCGTGGGAGCCACATAAAAAACATGCACCGATGATTCCTGCTTTATATAAAGCGATGGACGATGTAATCCAGCAGCAAGCAAAAAAACTGGCGATACATAATCGCTTTGTGTCAACGATGAAAGAAATATGGGCTATGCAACCACGTTTCGAACAACGCGCTGGCAAGCGCCCTTTTGGATTACTCACACACCCACGCTATCGCGCTGCTTACGACTTTATGTTGTTACGTTGTGAATCAGGCGAAATTTCAACTGAAATTGGCGATTGGTGGACAACGTTTGCTGATGCAAAATCAGAAGAACGGACAGCAATGTTATTGCCAGATACAGGCCCAAAAAAACGCCGTAAACGCAGGCCTAAGAAGAAACCTACAAACAACGAGGTGCCACCAAAAGAGAACCCAAGTGCATAAGGCCTATGTTGCACTAGGCAGCAACCTAAGCAACCCCGATTTGCAGGTGCAAAAAGCTTTCTTAGCACTAGAAAAACTGCCCAAAACAAAAGTCACTCAACAATCTAGCTTATATCAAACAGCGCCTGTGGGTTATGACAAGCAACCAGACTTCATTAATGCTGTGGCTGAAATATGCACGCATTTAAAACCAGAAAAATTACTAAAATCGCTGTTAGCGGTAGAACAAGACTTTGGTAGAGCGCGCCCTTTTGCCAATGCGCCACGCATATTGGATTTGGACTTACTCTGCTATGAAGATACGGATGGTTATATCGTACAGAAAACAAATTTTCTGATATTGCCACACCCTCACATGCACTTACGCGGTTTTGTATTACTGCCATTAGCAGAAATTGCGCCTAACTTAGTGCTAGCTGAGCATGGTAATGTTGTAAAATTAGCAGAACCTTTCCAAAATCAAGACATTGTAAAACTAGGCAATCGTAATCAAGCATGACTATTTTTAACAAATATCCATTCATCGTTGTTGAAGGACCTATTGGCAGCGGCAAAACTACATTAGCGCGCATGCTGTCAGAGAAATTTTCGACGCAACTGCTTTCAGAAAAAGCTGAAGAAAACCCTTTTCTGTCTCGTTTTTATCAGGATGTAAAACGCTACGCACTGCCCACACAGCTTTTCTTTCTGTTTCAACGCTCCCAACAAATTGCTGATGTTAATCAAATGGATATGTTTTCAAAGCCGGTAATGGCCGACTTTTTCTTAGAAAAAGACCCATTGTTTGCGCGCCTGAACTTAGATGATGAAGAATATGCGCTATATCATCAAATTTATCATCACTTACAACTTAAATCACCTAAACCTGATTTAGTTATTTACCTGCAAACGCCTGTAGATGCACTTTCCCATCGCATTACAGAACGCAATATCAAGTACGAATCTGAAATTCCCAATGAATATATAGAACGTTTATCCAATGCTTATAGTGAGTTTTTTCATACCTATGACACCTCCCCAGTATTGATTGTGAACAATGAAAAATTGAATATCATCAAAGACGAAAGTGCACTTGATTTGTTGATCGATAGAATTGGTCAAATCAAGACCCCACGTGAATATTTCAACCCGAATTTTGAATAAGCTTTATGCAAACTAATACACAAAACTTGGATCGCGTGCTTAACTTAATAAAGTCTGGCGAAAAAGCAGCTATGCTGACCTGCTACGATGCTACTTTTGCCAAGTTAATGGAATTAGCTGGCATCGATATATTATTGGTCGGTGATTCTCTTGGCATGGTGTTACAAGGTGCTGACAATACATTAAATGTCAGCATGCACCATATGACTTACCACACCAAAAGCGTAGCGGCTGGCGCACCCAACACCTTTATTATTGCCGATATGCCAATCGGTAGTTATGAGCATGATAATGAAGCGGCTTATAAAAATGCAGAATGGCTGATTAAATCTGGCGCACATATGGTCAAATTTGAAGGCGGCGGTTCGAAAGTCAATACTGCACGCTATTTAGTCGAACGTGGTATTCCAGTGTGTGCACACTTAGGGTTTACACCGCAATCTGTTAATCAATTCGGCGGCTATAAAATCCAAGGGAATACAGATGAAAGTGCCGCACAAATCTTAAAAGACGCGACCGACATAGCTAATGCAGGTGCAAGTTTTGTACTATTAGAAATGGTACCTGCTACTTTAGCAAAAAACATCACAGAAGCTATTAGCGCACCGACCATTGGTATTGGTGCTGGTGTAGATTGCAACGGGCAAGTATTGGTCTTACAAGATTTACTTGGCACTTATAGTGGCCCAGCCAACAAAAAGCCAAGCGATTTTAAATCACCGCGTTTTGTCCATAACTTTTTAAAAGAAACTGGTAGCATTCAAGAAGCAGTTAGTGCTTATATTAACGCTGTTAAAGATCAATCATTTCCAGCTAAAGAACACTGTTACTAATGCAAATTATCCATAGTAGCCATGAGCTAAGAGAAGTGCTAAGCAAGCAAAAAAGAATTGCGTTCGTACCCACCATGGGCAACCTACATGCTGGACATTTAAACTTAGTCGACATTGCGAAACAACATGCCAATTGCGTTGTTATTAGTATTTTTGTGAATCCATTACAATTTAGTCCTGATGAAGACCTCGATAGATACCCGCGCAGCTTAGAAGCTGATTGTGAGAAATTAGAAAATGCTGGGGCCTCTATTGTGTTTGCACCCAGTATTATCGAAATGTACCCAGGGTTTGATGGCCAATCCTTAAACCAAAGCATGTCGATTAACCTACCCACTATCGCTTCTGAGCTATGCGGCGCTAGCAGACCGGAGCATTTCTCGGGTGTAGCAACTATCGTGACGAAATTATTAAACCTCGTTCAACCCAATGTGGCCATATTTGGAAAAAAAGATTTTCAGCAGTTATTTATCATTAAAAAACTCATCAACCAATTTAACTTTCCTGTTGAAATTATTGCTGGTGAAACCATTAGGGAGCCAGGAGGGCTGGCCATGAGCTCACGTAATGGCAGCTTTAGCGATCCTGAAAAAGTGCAGGCGGCGCAACTTTATATAACGCTAAGAGAGGTTGTAGAAGCGATAAAATCACAACAACAGACATTTGCAGCCATTGAAAAAGCCGCTATTCAGCGACTTTCAGAAAAAGGCTGGTTAGTTGATTACATCTCTATCAGGTCAACTATTTTACTTAAGCCCGCGTTAACAAAACAAGAGGGTTTAGTCATATTAGGCGCAGCTACGCTTAACAAAACACGTCTAATTGATAATATTGAATTTTGCGCTAAACCGTTGAATTGATTACAATGCTAACACTTTCAAAATCGAACGGTAATACTGAATGCAAAGAACGATGCTTAAATCCAAACTTCACCGCGTACATGTAACGCATAGCGAGCTACACTATGAAGGTAGCTGTGCTATCGATGAAGCGTTGCTTGAGGCCGCGAATATTAGTGAATATGAAAAAATTGAAATTTACAATGTCACTAATGGTGAGCGTTTTAGCACCTATGCCATTCGCGCAGAGCGCCACTCTGGCATCATATCCACTAACGGTGCTGCTGCGCACAAAGCAAAACCAAAAGATATTGTGATTATTGCAACCTATGCGCAATACAATGCGCTTGAGTTAGAAACATATAAACCAGACCTTGTTTATGTGGATGATCAAAACCGCATACAAGTACTCAAAAACAAAATTGCGGCGCAAGCTGCTTAACCCAACTAAAATTAAACTCCCTGAAGGCAATCATTTGTTAGATTTAATCGCAATGAAAGATGCAGTAGTCGATGCAATAGAAGATATCAAAGGTTTTGATGTCACAGTGTTAGACGTTACAAAGTTAACTTCAATGACCAGCTACATGATTATTTGCAACGCAAATTCATCACGACAAACCAAAGCGATTGCCGATAATGTCCGTGTAAAACTTAAAGAAAAAGGGGTAGAACCGCGTGGACAAGAAGGTGAAGGTGGTGGCGAATGGGTGTTAGTTGATTTGGATGATGTGATTGTACACATCATGACACCTACAACACGCGCATACTATAATCTTGAGCAGTTATGGGGTGACGATAACAAACACATCACTTCAGACACGCTAAACCCTGCTGCCGCATAGCGCAACTCTTCTCTAGCAAGACTAGAATGAAACTTAAAATTATCTCAGTCGGTCATAAAATACCTACATGGGTAGAAACGGCTTGTGCTGAATATACCAAACGTATGCCACATGAGTTACCGATTGAAATCATTGAAATAAAGCCGGACAAACGTGCTGGTGGTAAAAACAGCGCTGTCGTACAAGAAGCAGAAGCACAGCGCATTCTCAAAGCGGTCAATAAAGATTATTTAGTCGTATGCGATGAAAAAGGCTTAGAAAAAACTACTGCTCAACTCGCCAGCATCATGAAATCTTGGCAAGAGATGGGACGTGACATTAGCATCGTTATAGGCGGTGCTGATGGGCTAGATTCAGCTTTAATCAAAAAAGCTAATTTATGTTGGTCATTATCCAAATTGACTTTCCCACATGCTTTTGTGCGCGTGTTGATATCAGAACAGTTATACCGTGCACATACTGTGAATCAAAAGCATCCTTACCATCGAGAGTAATCAACACTGCTCGTACTCACACTGCATACTTAGTCTAGAAATAACCTTAGGGAAATAAAGCCACACTTAGAGCATTCACCTGTTAAATACCAACACTTATCAAAGTTTCAGGCAAAATACACCCGTATAAACAATCATGCTATAGTCAAGATTGTAGCATTCCACATAGTTAACATTTATACGTAATTAAGCTATTTACCTAATTACTGTCTATCTCGGTAACGGCGCCGAGAACCTCTTAGCAAAGGCGCTGAGAATGATGGCTAAAATAATTGAACCAGGTTAAATAGGGGCTATATAAATGAATAACGACACCATGCGCTTAGTAGCACAGTTTACTATTCGCGCTCGTAAAGTAATAGGACAAGTTGATTTAAAACAATTCACTGAGGATGAGAATTATAGAGAAGAAATTTTCAAAAAGATGGACGAACATGGAGATGAAGACCTTCTTGTAATGTCGCTATCTCTACGTGACAGCCTTAAAGAAGCTAGTAATAATGATCAAGAAGCTGAGACAAAACCAGAGACTCCAACAAAATACGTATTTGGGCCACGCGGATAAAAGTAATCTAATGTTAGTCATTAGCTAGTTTATAAAACACCTTAGCAATTGATTTGTAGCTGTAGTCGGTTAACCCACTCCAGGTTTATGTTGGCCCTTTCCAAATTGACTTTCCCACATGCATTTGTGCGCGTGTTACTTACAGAACAGTTATACCGTGCACATACCATTAATCAGAATCATCCATATCATAAAGAGTAAAGCACGCTACCTTTATAGAATGAAAGAAAATCATCTACACTGACAGTTTTGGTCACACGACCAGCTCACGATGAGGGTGAATATTGTCAATAATCACCCTGCCAATTATCATGTACTAAGATCATCGTCATTACATTTAAGCATAAAAACAAACACATAAGCTCTCCAGATGGTTTGTGGTATAGAACTTGCTCAACTCCTAAGGGTATTGTGAATTCAGTTCTAAAAAGGTACTTAAGTGGTTTTTTTGCAACATGCTACTAACAGCAAAAACAAGCGACTTTAAATGATAGACATAGCCTAATAACTTAGGCCATAATGGCGAGTAGTTTCTATCATCAATAGCAAATATTAGATTAGCACCTATACATAATCGTACAAAACGATAAACATAATAAAGCGAACTAAATATGCATTTAAAATTTATTAAAATAATACTCAGCTGCCTCATCATGATGTTGGCAACTGGATGTGCGACACAATCAAACAGAGATCCATTAGAAGCTGTTAACCGCGGTGTTTATCAATTTAATGACGTAACCGATAGAGTTGTATTAAAACCAGTGGCAACCGCCTACAAGGCAGTAACACCATCTCCTGTTAGAAAAGGCTTTAGTAATTTCTTTGGAAATTTAGGTTCTCTTACTTCAGTGCTGAACAACGTACTGCAGTTAAAGTTTGCTAATGCGTTTTCTGAGGCAGGTCGATTTGTGATTAACAGCACCTTTGGCTTAGCTGGCTTTATTGATGTTGCTGGTATGGACGATGTTCCAAGACATCAAGAAGACTTCGGTCAAACCTTAGGACACTGGGGCGTTGGTAACGGCGCTTACATAGTGCTTCCACTGATTGGCCCCAGTACATTACGTGACGCAACAGGCTTTGTTGTTGATCGTGCAACGAGCGACCCAATTACTTACACACATAATATTGGTGAGATACGCTTACACAACCAACTCCGCGCCGCTCAACTATTAGACACGCGTACTCAACTACTAGATGCCACAGACATTCTTGAAAGTGCAGCGCTAGACCCTTATGCCTTTACACGGGACGCCTACTTACAGCGTCGTGCTAGCCAGGTACAAGATGGCTTAGTGCCTGTTGAATTTTTTGATAGTGCCTTTGAGCCTGCAGATGAGGATGTTGATATCCCAGTCGCAGAAAATTAAAAAGTGTCGACCTATAAAAAAGCCTCTACTGAAGAGGCTTTTTTTATTGCTTGTTTTTAAACCTAGCCTGCTGCAACTGTCATCCGCTCAATTAAAATTGAACCCGTTTGTTTTGCGCTAGGTACAACAGCATCATTGCCAACAGCAATCATTTGATTCAACATATCCTTGATATTACCAGCGATGGTAATTTCCTCGACTGGATGTGCAATCACACCACCTTCTATCCAAAAACCTGCGGCACCTCTTGAGTAATCTCCTGTAACCATATTTAGACCATGGCCTAACACCTCAGTCACCAGCAAACCCGTACCTACCATTTTTAACAAATTAGAAAAATTTTGATTGGTATGTTGCACGACTAAATTATGTGACCCACCAGCATTTCCCGTTGTTTGCAACCCTAATTTTCGTGCAGAATAGCTAGACAACATATACCCTTGCAATACGCCATTTTCCACCAACATACGTGATTTGGTCGCAACACCTTCGTTATCAAAAGGGCTGCTCGCAATGCCTTTTTTAAGGTGTGGCAACTCTTCAATATTAAGTATCGAAGAAGCAACCTGCTTACCTAAACTATCTAATAAAAAAGAAGATTTCCGGTATAAATTACCTCCCGAAATAGCACTCACCAGCGATGAAATCAGCCCACTCGCTAATGATGCCTCAAACAACACAGGGTATTGACCAGTTTTTATTGGCCTCATGCCCAAGCGGCGCACAGTTCGCTCACCCGCCAACTGTCCTACTGATTCAGCCGTGGCCATATCATGCATGTCACGTGCGTTGGTATACCAATAATCACGTTGCATGGCACCCGCCTCTTCTGCAATGACCGAACAACTGACACTGTGTCGTGAACTTGCATAACCGCCGACGAACCCATGTGTATTTGCATAGACAAATTTGCCTTCGCTAGTCGACACACTAGCACCTTCTGAATTCTTAATGCGCTTATCCACTGCCAATGCTTTAGCTTCACAGCGTTTAGCAATTTCGCCAGCTTCCTCTACGTTTAATTGCCAGGGATGATATAAATCTAAATCAGCAAAATCATGCGCCATGAGTGAAGCATCGGCCAAACCGAAAAAGCTATCTTCGGCTGTAAATTTAGCAATATTACAGGCGGCATCTACGGTATCTTTAACCGCTTGCGGACTAAAGTCAGAACTACTTGCATAGCCCTTTCTATGGCCAAAAAACACGGTTACAGAAATACCTTTATCTCGGTTATATTCGATATTTTCAGTCTCGCCTAGTCGTACAGAAACATTTTGACCTTTACCGAAGCTAACATCAACTTCGGCATCAGATGCACCAGCTTGCTTGGCTAGCTTTAGGGCATCTTCGCTAATTTGTTTTAAAATTTCTTGATCCATCACGCCTCGATCTTTAAAGACAATCTCTAAAAATGTTATGATACATTGCATAAGCCGTGCATCGGTATTTTCTTAAAAAAAACCTGGAACAAACTCATTTAAATCATGCAAGACGACGAGGACCTAGAATTTATTAGCAAAACCCAGCGCAAAGCTGAGGCTGATGCGCAGCAAATGGTGGGTAAAAAGTTAATAGACTTAACTAAAGATCAAATTAGTAAACTTAACCTTGACGAAAGCTTGCATGAAGCAATACTTGAAGCAAAGCGTCTGAAATCAAACGGCGCAATACGTCGCCAGTTACAATATATTGGCAAGTTAATGCGCAATACTGAAATCGAACCGATTACAGAACAGCTAGCACGCTGGGAAGGCAAAAACAATGAAGAAAATGCACGTTTCCATGCGTTAGAGCGCTGGCGAGACCGCTTAATTAATGATCCTGCATCGTCGGATGTATTGCAAGATTTTTTGAAACAATACCCCAATGCAGAGATACAGCAAATTCGCACCTTAAGCCGCAATGCACTAAAAGAACAGTCTGCAAATAAGCCGCTAAAAAGCAGTAGAGAATTATTTAAACTGTTGCGTGAAATATCAGATAATCAGCAGCAAACAGGCGAAAGTTAATCATAAATTACGCAGTTAGCAAATTAACTAGCGACTATTTACTAGTATTTAAAGTTGCCTGCGTCACTGCCGCCTCTTCATTGCGCTCATAAGCAATGTCGACTTTTTTACCTTGATATTGATTAGCAGCTTGAGATAGCTGCCCAGGCTGCTGCAATGTAATATCGCCCATTCTTAGCAACACATCGCCGCGCTTTAAGCCAGCTTTGTAGGCTGGAGAATCTTTAATAACCGCTAATATCTTCAAACCATCGTCAGCCGTCACGTCCCCATCTTTGTTTTTTTGTTTCAACTTAATGACATGTAAACCCAAAAGTGGCATGGGTAGCTTAGCCCAATAACTCGCATAATACTTATACTGCTCTTCCTCTTCTTTTAGCAGTTCTGGATCTATCTCTCCTGTTGTTCTAGCCGCTTCTTTAATCGTTTCTAACTTTGACAGTGGCGATTGCTTAGAAGCATACTTACTGTAAACAAGCACAACATCCGCTTTAACTTCTTTCGCATGTTGCAAGGCCATATCAGGCGTGATGCTACCGGCCACAAACCCAGTGCTGCCCATCATGTCATAGCCTTTTACCAACATATTAATGTTGTCTTCATCATAGTGATTGCTCACATATATCTTAGTATCAGGCACCGCTTGTAATGACTTTAACTCTCTATCGTTTTGCACCCTATAATGTTTTTCATACAAGTTCTCGGCTGCTTGAACCGTTTGCATGCAAAACATCACCAATACCACTGATAGCATTTTTTTAATCATTGTCACAAGCCCTTTAATTTTTATCGTTATAATCTATACTCAACAGTAGACACGATACAAAACAAACAATTCACATGCAATCACAAAAAATTAAAATTGGTTTAGTTTCAATTAGCGACCGTGCATCTCAAGGCGTATACGAAGACAAAGGCATCCCAAGTCTAGAGGCATGGCTAGCCGGCGCATTAAGTTCACCTTTTGAAATAGAAGCACGATTAATTGCGGATGAGCAAGCGGTGATTGAAGAAACGTTAATTAACTTGGTGGATAGTGAGACTTGTCACTTAATACTGACGACAGGCGGTACTGGGCCTGCATTGCGTGACGTTACGCCAGAAGCCACATTGGCAGTGGGTGAAAAAACCATGCCTGGCTTTGGTGAGCAAATGCGACAAATTAGCCTTCACTTTGTACCCACTGCTATCTTATCACGTCAAGTTGCTGTTATTCGCAAACAGTGTTTAATCATCAACTTACCAGGCCAACCAAAAGCGATCGCGCAAACATTAGAAGGCTTAAAGGATGATGCAGCCAACATAAGCGTCCATGGTATTTTTGCAGCAGTGCCTTACTGCTTAGATTTAATCGGCGCGCCTTACATTGAAACAAACGAAACAATAGTCAAAGCATTTCGCCCTAAAAAGAAATAACGAGAGAGATTACCTTGGTACACATTCTAGACCCCAAATGGCAAAGTTGGATTAAAGACAACCATCAGCGAGGCTGTGATAGGCCCGATATGCTCAAGGTAATGACAGAGGCGGGTGTTTCTGAAGAAACAGCACTTTTCAATTTAACACTCTACGAAGCAAGTACAAATCCTATATCAAAAATAAATACCGCTTTTAATGCGGTTGTACAAGTCTCATCAGCAAAGAAACCGCAGCAAGATAGCGGCTATCTTTTTCAACATGAAAACAGCCTTAAAACCAGTGATGGTCAAAAAATGCATATTGCGGTGCGAAGCAATGCCCCTGATATTGCATTATTAGATAACTTCATGTCTGAAGCCGAGTGTGATGCACTTTGTGAGCTGTCAAAAGGGTCGTTAACCAAATCTGAGGTCGTCGATGACGCAACAGGCAAAGGGGTGAAGCATCAAGACCGAACAAGCCAAGGTACGTACTTTACGTTAGGTCAAAATGCATTGGTAGAAAAAATTGAAGCGCGCATTTGCGAGATTACGGGAATACCTGTCGTCAATGGCGAAGGTATCCAAATCCTTAATTATATTAATGGTGGCGAATATAAGCCGCATTTTGATTACTTTCCGGACAATGAAGGTGGCCGCGCTAACATGTCTAAAGGCGGCCAACGCATCATCTCCATTATTATGTATTTAAACGATGTGACGGCTGGTGGCGCAACTATATTTCCTGAAATCAACCTTAACGTCTATCCTAAAAAAGGATCTGCACTATACTTCTCCTACTTCAATACTTCTGGTCAGATCGACCCACTCACACTGCATGGTGGCGCACCGGTCGTTGAAGGTGAAAAATGGATTGCAACCAAATGGTTACGTGAAAATAGCTACCTATAAGCGTGCAATATCGCTTAACAATACCAAAATTAAAATCACCAAATAAAAATGTTAACGAACAATACCCAACTTAAAAGAGCCATGCCTTATCTATTTTTGGCATTGCTAGCAATAACCACGCTTTTGCTGTTAATAGAACTTGAACCTAGCAAAGCAAGCTTTCCACACAGCGATAAAATAATTCATGTGCTCTTATTTCTATCGCTCAGTACAACTGGTTATCTATCATTTCCAAAACACCCTATTTTTATTTTTGTTGGTTTAGCTTTTTACGGGGCGCTGACAGAAGTTTTGCAAGACTTACTGACTGTCACACGACATGCTAGCTTTCTAGACTGGATAGCCGACATCGCCGGCATATTACTATGTCTTTTAGTGATTCATTTATTTAAACATCAGGCTAAAGCACAACATGACTTCTGAGTTCAACCTCATTCAGAAATACTTTACACGCCCTACACAGTGTACGGATTTAGGTATAGGGGATGATGCTGCACTAGTTCAGATATCTCCAGGCCACCAACTAGCTATTTCAGCCGATATGTCCGTGGTAGGTACTCACTTTTTTCAAGAGGCTACACCCTATAATATTGGATGGAAATCACTCGCCGTTAACGTTTCCGACATGGCAGCGATGGGCGCAAATCCAAAATGGGCAACGCTTTCTATTGCATTACCAGAAATAGGTGAAGCTTGGTTAGCTGAATTCTCACGAGGCCTTTTCACCTGTGCTGATGCTTTTAATATCGACTTAATCGGTGGAGACACCGCACACGGCCCTTTAAATATTGCCATACAAATCATGGGTGAAATCCCTATTGGCAAAGCGCTTGCACGTAGCGGCGCAAAAGCGGGGGATGATATTTGGGTCAGTGGAAATTTAGGCAGTGCAGCACTAGGACTTGCGCATTTACAGCAGAACCAAACATTGGATGATGTAGCAACACAAAACGCATGCCTAGAAGCCTTACACACACCACAACCACGCATCAACTTGGGTGTTGCATTACGCGAACTAGCGCATAGTTGTATTGATATTTCTGACGGTTTACTAGCTGATTTAGGACATATCCTAAAAGCATCAAAAGTAGGCGCTACAATACAACTGGAAGCGGCACCTTGCTTACCTGTTTTAAAAAAACGTTTAGATGAGAGCGCTATCCAACAAGCAATTTTAGCTGGCGGTGACGACTACGAACTTTGTTTTACAGCAGTACCGGATATGTCCGATGCAATTTTAGCTTTGTCTAAAACACTGAATTTAGATTTAACTAAAATTGGTCAAATAAATACATCAAACAAACTTTCGGTAACATTAAATAAAGAAAGCGTAAACTTAACCCAATTGGGGTACGATCACTTTTCAAGTTAAATTCATATAAACATAAAGCTATGCAGAAACAACCAGACGTCAAATTTTTAATCGCACATCCTGCCCACTTTTTAGCCTTAGGCTTTGGTAGCGGCTTAGCGCCGAAAGCGCCTGGCACCTTTGGCACCATTGTGGCCTTACCACTGTACTGGCTAATTGCCGATTACAGTTTACACAGTCAATTAGCCATTATTGCGATGATGTTTATCATCGGCATTTATTTTTGTGAAGTCGCTGGAAAAAACTTAGGAGTAAGCGATCATGGCAGTATCGTTTGGGATGAAATAGCTGCCATGATGTTAGTCCTCACTATCACACCGACCCAATGGGTATGGTGGTTAGTCGCCTTTTTGTTATTTAGACTCTTTGACATATGGAAACCATTCCCTATTCGCCAATGTGATGCAAAACTTAAGGGTGGTTTTGGTGTCATGTTCGATGATTTACTGGCTGCCGTTTACGCCGTGATTGGGTTGAAAGCCTTATTATGGATAACTTCACAAATTTAAGTACAGAACTAGGCCTGGCATTAAAAAAACGTGGCTACATGCTAGCGTTGGCCGAATCTTGTACTGGCGGATTAGCTTCAGCAGCTATCACCAATACAGCAGGGAGTTCTGCTTGGTTTGATCGTGGTTTTATTACTTATAGCAATGCATCTAAACAGGAGGTGTTGGCCGTCTCTGCAAAAACATTAGAACAATATGGTGCCGTTAGCGAACAAACTGCAATAGAAATGGCTATTGGTGCACTCAAGTATAGTCATACTCAGATTGCTGGCAGCATTACCGGTATTGCTGGGCCTAGTGGTGGCACAGCAAAAAAGCCTGTCGGCACTGTTTGCTTTGCTTGGGCAATAAAAGACGGACATTCAGCGTCTAACACTGCGCATTTTTCAGGCAGTCGCCAAGAAATACGCCATCAGGCCGTCATAAAACTCATGGTAGGCCTGATGGATATCATTAAACAAGTTTAACGCCAGCCATTATGGTAGCCGTGCCCTCTATTATGATGGCGACGCTTGTGCTTGCGTGAATGTTTGTTATGGTGACGACTCTTGTAATGCGATCCACCACGATAAGCATGGCCATAATGACGGTTTTCAGAGTAACTATCATGTCGATAATGGCGGTAGCGTACTGGTGAAGAGTAATAGACTACGCGTGGCGCAGAATAGTACACAGTAGGCGCTCTATGGTGTCCATACGAGTGATGATATCGATGCGCCGAATGCGATGCATATCCATGCCCACCAATATTAATGCCTATACTAAATGAATCACGCGCATGTACAGTCGATACTGCTGCTGCCGTTATTGCTACTGCAGCGATAATGGTTTTCAATATATTCATATCTACTCCAATCCTCTAAAACGTTTCTCCCCTGAGTGCTAATAACGCTTAATCATTAGTCGCGTTGACAAGTAAAATATAAGCCTCTAAAAGCATCGATCTTAGTACAAGCCGGCTAATCGCAACGCTTACTTTATATTGCAAACTATGAAATAATTAAGTGTTAATTAAAGACGCTTATATAAAGGTAAAAACCACATGGATGACAACAAAAGCAAGGCGCTATCGGCAGCACTTTCTCAAATTGAAAAGCAGTTTGGCAAAGGCTCCATCATGCGCATGGGCGATAGCGATATTGATACAGACATTCAATCCGTATCAACAGGCTCATTAGGGCTGGATATTGCGCTAGGCATCGGCGGCTTACCGCGTGGTCGTGTTGTTGAGATTTATGGGCCTGAGGCGTCAGGTAAAACAACGTTAACATTATCTGTGATTGCACAAATGCAAAAAGCTGGCGGCACTGCAGCTTTTATTGATGCTGAGCATGCGTTAGACCCACAGTATGCAGCAAAGCTTGGTGTAAATATTCCTGATCTACTGATTTCTCAACCAGATACTGGCGAGCAAGCATTAGAAATTACCGACATGTTAGTACGTTCTGGTTCTGTAGATGTTGTTGTCATCGACTCAGTGGCTGCTTTAACACCACGCGCTGAAATAGAAGGTGATATGGGTGATAGCCATATGGGCTTACAAGCCCGCTTAATGAGCCAAGCATTGCGTAAACTCACAGGCAACATTAAACGCACAAATACCATGGTCATCTTTATTAACCAAATCCGCATGAAAATTGGCGTAATGTTTGGTAACCCAGAAACCACCACTGGCGGTAACGCACTTAAATTCTACGCATCTGTTCGCTTAGATATCCGCCGCACTGGCGCGATTAAACGTGGAGATGAAGTGATTGGTGCTGAAACACGTGTAAAAGTAATTAAAAACAAAGTGGCGCCACCGTTTAAAAAGGCAGAATTTGATATTCTTTACGGCGAAGGCATCTCGCGTGAAGGTGAAATCATCGAGCTTGGCGTGGAGCTTAAATTTGTAGAAAAAGCTGGGGCTTGGTATAGCTACAAGGGCGAAAAAATTGGGCAAGGTAAAGATAACTCACGTGAATATTTGAGAGAAAATCCAGATGTTGCTGATGAAATCGATGCAAAAATCCGTGCCGCAGTCAAGGGAGAAGATGACAAAGAAGTAGCGCCAAGCGAAAAGGATGACGCTTAAGCTGAGAAACTTTCAGCCAAAATCATTGCGTCAGCGAGCGTTGGAATATTTAGGTAAGCGTGAGTATTCATTTCAAGAACTAGGCCGCAAGCTTAAAACCTACGCCGAAGAAGAAGATGATATTCCAGCACTCTTGGAAGACTTCAAATCACGCGGCTGGTTATCAGATGCCCGATTTACTGAGCAGCTTGTCCACGCAAGAAAATCTAAATTCGGTAGTGCTAAAGTTGCAAACGAATTGCGAGAAAAAGGCATCGCTGACGACTTAATCGCAGATGCTGTTGCTAATATAAAAGAAAATGAGCTAGAAAATGCAACAGAAGTCTGGCGTAAAAAATTCAAAACCCCTGCAACAAACCGTAATGAGTGGGCAAAGCAGGCAAGATTCTTACAAAGCAGAGGGTTTGACTTTGATGCGATTAAAAAAGTACTAAACACTAAAACAGAACATGACGATTAAATTAAGCAACAATCCAAGTAGTAATGAAGTTAGAAAAGCCTTTCTAGACTTCTTTGTGTCCAAAGGCCATACAGCCGTTGCATCTGCCTCGTTAGTACCGCACGATGACCCTACCCTACTTTTTACCAATGCGGGTATGAATCAATTTAAAGATGTATTTTTAGGTTTCGATAAACGTGCTTACACGCGCGCAACAACTAGCCAAAAATGTGTCCGCGCTGGCGGCAAACATAATGATTTAGAAAACGTTGGCTACACAGCGCGCCATCACACATTTTTCGAAATGCTGGGCAATTTTAGCTTTGGTGAATATTTCAAACAAGATACCATTAAGTACGCTTGGGAATTGCTGACTGAAGTCTACAAACTACCCAAGGAAAAGCTACTCGTCACGGTCTATGCCGATGACGATGAAGCTTACGATATCTGGGCAAAAGAGATTGGCGTCCCAACAGATAGAATTATCCGTATTGGTGATAACAAAGGTGCGCGTTACGCTTCTGATAACTTCTGGATGATGGGTAATACTGGGCCCTGCGGGCCTTGCTCTGAAATATTTTACGATCACGGCGCGCACATTCCCGGCGGGCCTCCAGGCAGTCCTGATGAAGAAGGTGACCGCTTTATCGAAATTTGGAATATCGTCTTCATGCAGTTTAATCGCGATGAAGCTGGCACCATGCAGCCGCTACCAAAACCTAGTGTCGATACCGGCATGGGCTTAGAGCGTATAACGGCCATCTTGCAAGGTGTACACGCTAATTACCAGATTGGTTTATTTCAAACACTGATCAAAGCAGCGGCACGTGAAACCAAGACGAAAGATTTAGAAAACCCTAGCCTTAAAGTGCTAGCCGACCATATTCGTGCCTGTTCATTTCTTATTGCCGATGGTGTTATCCCTAGCAACGAAGGTCGCGGCTATGTGCTACGCCGCATCATTCGTCGGGCCATTCGTCATGGTTATAAATTAGGTGCACGACAAGCATTCTTCAACCAAATGTTGCCAGATTTAGTCAGTGAGATGAGTGAAGCGTATCCAGAGTTAATCAGCGAACAAAAACGTATTGCCGTGACGCTGAAACAAGAAGAAGGCCGCTTCTTTGAAACGATTGAAAACGGCATGGCGATCTTTGAAGCTGAGCTAAAAAACACAAAAAATGAATTCAACGGCGAAACCGCATTTAAATTGCATGACACTTATGGCTTTCCTTTAGACCTAACTGCTGACATTTGCCGCGAGCGTAACGTGACCGTTGATAATGCTGGTTTTGATGCTGCAATGGCACGTCAAAAAGACCAAGCACGTGCAGCTGGAAAATTCAAAATGGTAGCCAACCTGGAATACGATGGCATTGCCACCACATTCCATGGTTACGAGAAATTAGAAACCAATAGCAAGATTACCGCTTTGTATAAAAACGGCACTGCAGTTGACCAATTATCTGAAGGTGATCAAGGCGTGGTTATTTTAGACAATACGCCTTTTTATGCTGAATCTGGCGGCCAAATTGGTGATAGCGGCCAGCTAAAAGGCAGCAACGGTCTGTTTGCGGTAGAAGACACACAAAAAGTACAAGCAACGGTATTTGGCCATCACGGCACACTCAAAACCGGCATCTTAAAAATTGGTGAAGACCTGACGGCACAAGTGGATATGCCCGCGCGCAATGCCACCATGCGCAACCACTCAGCCACACACTTAATGCACAAAGCTTTACGTGAAGTACTGGGTGATCATGTGCGGCAAAAAGGCAGCTTAGTTGACACTGCAAAAACACGTTTTGACTTTGTCCATAACGCACCAATGACTAACGAAGAAATTCGCCAAGTGGAATCCATCGTCAATGCAGAAGTGTTTGCAAACGAAGAAACACAAGCACGCGTGATGGACCTTGATTCGGCACAAAAAACAGGCGCCATGATGTTATTTGGTGAAAAATATGGTGATGAAGTCCGTGTATTGGACATTGGTTCATCATGCGAACTATGTGGTGGCACACACGTAAGACGCACAGGTGATATTGGCTTATTCAGCATCATCGCTGAAGGTGGCGTTGCTGCTGGCGTACGTCGCGTAGAAGCGGTAACAGCTGCAAATGCATTACGCTATATGCAAGACATGGAAACCACACTAGGCGGTGTTGCTGGTACATTAAAAGTATTACCAGCAGAGGTACCTACACGTGTGAATAGCTTACTTGATCATCTGAAAAAGCTAGAGCGTGAATTAGTCGCCGCAAAAGGGAAGTTAGCCTCATCACAAGGTGATGATTTAGCTACACAAGCCATTGATATTGCCGGTATAAAAGTATTGGCCGCTAAGATAGATGGTGCTGATGCAAATACGCTACGCGAAACAATGGACAAACTGAAAGACAAGTTAAAATCCGCTGCAATTGTGCTGGCAACCACCAATGGTGAGAAAGTCAGCATTGCGGCAGGCGTTACCAATGATATGATTGCAAAATTAAAAGCTGGCGATTTAGTCAACCATGTCGCCTCTCAAGTTGGCGGCAAAGGTGGCGGAAAACCAGACATGGCGATGGCGGGCGGGTCGGATGCAAGCCAATTACCGGCGGCACTTGCAAGTGTAGAAGACTGGGTAAAACAAAAGATAGAGAACTAATATTTAAAGCATTAGATTAAAGAATAAATTATGGCACTCATTGTACAAAAATATGGCGGCACCTCCGTTGCAAATCCAGAGCGCATTCGTAGCCTGGCGAGCAGAGTTGGCCGCTACAAAAAGATGGGGCATCAACTTGTGGTTGTGGTATCCGCAATGTCAGGTGAAACCAATCGCTTAATCGGTTTGGCAAATGAAATAACACCTACGCCCAACCCGCGAGAGATGGATGTCATTGTTTCTACTGGCGAACAAGTAACCGTCGGCATGACCGCACTAGCACTGCAAGCACTTGATATTAAAGCAAAAAGTTATACCGGCTCTCAAGTGAGAATATTGACTGACGGTGCACATGGAAAAGCCCGCATTATCGACATTGATGGTCAAAACATGCAGAAAGATTTAGACGATGGCTATGTCGTGGTCGTTGCAGGCTTTCAAGGCTGTGATGCTGACGGTAACATCACAACACTTGGCCGTGGCGGCTCCGATACAACAGGTGTTGCCTTAGCCGCTGCTTTAGAAGCAGATGAATGCCAAATTTATACTGATGTAGATGGTGTTTATACGACTGACCCTAGAATCGTACCAGAAGCAAGGCGCTTAGAAAAAATTACGTTTGAAGAAATGCTAGAGCTTGCCTCTCAAGGTAGCAAAGTATTGCAAACGCGGTCAGTTGAATTTGCAGGAAAATATAAAGTTAAATTACGTGTGCTTTCTAGTTTTGAAAAGGAAGGTGACGGCACACTTATTACATTCGAAGAAGATAGTAAGGATGAAAACATGGAACAACCGCTTATTTCTGGTATCGCATTTAATCGTGATGAAGCTAAAGTCATGGTGCTAGGTGTACCAGACACACCAGGCATGGCCTACCAAATTTTAGGCCCGATTGCAGATGCGAATATTGATGTTGATGTGATTGTTCAAAACCAAGGTGCGGACGGTACAACTGACTTCACTTTTACCGTTCATAAAAATGAAATGAATAAAGCGCTCGACATCATTCGCAACAAAGTGCAACCAGGTATTCATGCCCGTGAAATCGTTGGCGACGATAATGTTGCCAAAGTCTCTGCTGTTGGTGTTGGTATGCGCTCACATGTAGGTGTTGCAAGCCAAATGTTCCGTACACTGTCAGAAGAAGGTATTAATATTCAAATGATTACAACGAGTGAAATTAAAGTCGCTGTCATAATTGAAGAAAAACATATGGAACTAGCAGTTCGCGCATTACATCAAGCATTTGAATTAGACGAAGCATAAAATAACAATCACTGATTCAATTGTTTTGATTGATTTTAGCGTAGGTTTCGCGTAATATCGCGGCCTTGTAATTGGTTTAAAAACGGAGAGCTGGCCGAGTGGTCGAAGGCACTTCCCTGCTAAGGAAGCATACGGGGTCAACCTGTATCGAGGGTTCGAATCCCTCGCTCTCCGCCATCACAACCGACTTCACAATCGACTTGGCAATTTATTGCCTAGCGAGATTGGGGAAGACCCTTGCGGTCTTACTGCTTTCTCAACTGACTTGCCGCTTTCGCATTGAGCTTATTGCTTTAGCGATTTAGTGAAATGGGGAAGACCCTTGGGGTCTTGCGGGTGTGAATAAAAGCACCTAGCGAAATTGGAGACACCCCTTCACAACTGACTTACCACTTTAGTGGTTAGTGAAGTTGGGGAAGACCCTTGCGGTCTTACGGGTAAATTAACAGAGCACCCTTATGGGTGCTTTTTTAATGTGCAGAGTGTGAGTAGATGAAAAAACTCTCTTGGCACAATTAGCAGAGCACTTCATCAGCTGAGCGCAATAAATCATCTTTTTTTGAGGTGTTTTATTGTTTCTGATAGCGAATGAATAAAGCCATCTTTTCAACCCTAATGATTGATAAAAATCTACTCTCAGTAGTCCACATGAAATCACGCAAAATAAGCATATTATAAAATACAATTTTTAATTAAAATTAACATGTTAGGACGATTATCTAAATCTAAACATTAAACATTGAATATTAGTTAAAAATAGTCATTTTGTTACTTTTTTACCACATTTTCATGCTTTTTGTTGCATTAAAAAACTAGATTCATATTTTATAGGTTGAAAATTACTAACTAGCTGATTTATATGAAACAATAACTCAGGCATCAAAATTGCTTTATATATGCATATACATTTAACTATATTGGCTCCATGACACAATCTTTATTTAGCACAAACTGGTATCGCGTTGCGCAACTAAAGCCTAGACTGCGCGATGCTGTGACCGTCAAGCGGCAGCACTGGCGCGACCAACTCTGGTATTTACTTTCTGATGAGGCCAGCGGGCGGCAGCATCGCATTAACGCCACAGCTTATCAATTTATCGGCAGGTGTGACGGAAAGCTAACAGTGCAGCAAGTATGGGATGCCATTCTTTTAGATAAAAAAGAATCAGCCCCAACACAAGATGAAGTGATTCAATTGCTTGTCCAGATTAATCAGTCCGAACTTTTGCAGTGCGAAGAAACACCGGATACTGCGGCACTTTTTCGACGCAGAGACGAACGTGCTAAACAAAAACGTCGCATGGCAATCAATCCGTTCTCTTTACGCATGCCACTGGGTGATCCTGCCCCATGGCTAAATCGACTCGATCACGTCGCTAAAATATTATTTCAGCCTGCAACCTTCTACATTTGGGTCGCAATGATGCTGATTGCAGTTTTAGTAGCAGCAACTGAATGGAACACAATATTTGCACATGCAGGCTTGCATATGCTTACCCCGCGCTATCTCACCATCACCTTGATTTGCTTTCCCATCATTAAAGCGCTACATGAGCTAAGCCATGGATTGGCTGTCAGGCGCTGGGGTGGTGAAGTGCATGAGTTTGGTATTTCTTTGCTCGTATTTGTACCGGCACCTTACGTCGATGCATCGGCAGCTAACGCCTTTCCTTCAGCCCGACAAAAAGCTGCTGTCAGCATCGCCGGTATTGTTGTTGAAACGACTTTAGCTGCCATTGCATTTTTGGTGTGGATGAACGTCCAAGCAGGCTTAGTCAAAGATGTTGCATTTGTTGTCATGGTGATTGGGACAGTTTCTACGTTGCTATTTAACGGCAACCCACTGCTACGCTTTGATGGCTATTACGTATTATCTGACTTGCTGGATATCCCCAACCTTGCCACACGTAGTAATCAGTATTGGAGCAAAAAATTACATAACTATATCGCCTCAACAAAAACAGAGATGCCTCAACTAGCTAAAGGCGAAAAAAAGTGGCTCTTATTGTACGCACCATTATCTTTTGCTTACCGTATATTCATCTCGCTTATTATCGTACTTTGGCTAGGAGCTAAATGGCTTTTGGTGGGTGTAATTGCAGCGCTCTACATGATATTCACCTTGCTTATTAAACCCGTATTTAGATGGACAAGTCAGCTACTATCGTCTGAAGCTCCCGGGCAAGGGCTGGATCGCGTACGACGTCATCTTGCACTATTGGGTATAGCTATATTGGCCTTTCTATTTATGTTTCCTATGCCCTACTCTACAGTGGCTCCAGCGGTCGTTTGGTTGCCTGAACAGGCGCAAATTAAACCATTGGAAAATGGTTTTATAAAAAGGTTGCCCGTACAAGATGGCCAAAAAGTCAAAGCTGGAGATTTATTGGCCGTATTAGAAAACCCTGACTTAACAAACAAGTATCGCAAAATAACGAGCAAGCTCAACGGTATGCGTGCAGACCAGTTTCAATTAATTTTAAGCAACCCAGCGCAAGCACAAAACATTAATGAAGATATTATTAATACCGAAAAAGAGCTGACACGTATTAGAAAAAGAATTGCCGACCTACGCATACGTGCCCAAGTCGATGGGAAACTTGTTATCCCAAAGCAGGCAGACAAAATGGGGACTTATGTGCGACGTGGCCAGAATATAGGCTATGTATTTGAAAATACCGAAGTGAGTGTTAGAGCTGCCGTTGCCGAGAGAGATAACTATCTAGTTCGAAACGACACCAAAGACATCAGCGTATGGCTAACTGAATCACCTAACGTTAAGCGGTCAGCGCGGTTATCCTTAGATGTGCCTGCTGCCACACGCTCATTACCTAGCCCTGCATTAGGAGATCGTGCAGGTGGGGAATATGTGACTGACCCTGCTGATTCAGAAGGTAAGACGGCACTGGAGCCAGTATTTTTATTTGATTTAATACTCAATGACACTGAAATGGAACGTGTTGGTGCACGTGCTTTAGTACGCTTTAAACACAGCACAATGCCATTAGCGATGCAATTATATCAACGTGCAACACAACTATTTCTACAAACCTTTGAGCCTTCCACATAATGACCATTGCTAATAAATTACCGGTGCCTGGTCTGTTGTATGGCACGTACCCAGAGCTTAAAGAAGAAAAAAGCCATACTAAAAACCGCATTTTCTCTGCAGGCCGGGTCTTTTTTGATCATATAAACCCCTTCAAAAAAGCTAAAGCAAAAACATTTATTGACCTTGTTCGTGCGCAAGAGATCGTCACAAGCCGATTAAATACCAACGAATTAAAAATTGCGCAACATGCGCTACAAATTGCTTTAAAGCGTGATGGATTTACAGATCAATTAACTGCAAATGCTTTTGCAATCGTTAATAAGGTTTGTATTGATGTATTGGGTATTAAATTATTTGATTCACAAATTTTTGCCGCACATCAAATACTCAATAATTATTTAACTGAGATGGCCACTGGAGAAGGTAAAACTTTTGCAGTCGCCCTAGCAACGGCAACGGCTGGATTAGCTGGCATGCCTGTTCACGTCATCACAGCTAACGACCACCTTGCCCAACGTGATGCAGATTCGCTACAGGTTTTTTATAAAGCACTTGGCCTCTCTGTCGATGCAGCGATACACGGACAAGAACCTGAACGCCGCCGCGCTGCCTATCAATGCGATGTCACATACTGCACCGCCAAAGAACTTGTTTTTGACTATCTACGCGACAGTGTTAAGCGCAACCAAAGTAAGGCAAAATGGAGTACAGGACTATCAGCAGACGCACCTGTAGATCCCCTATTGCTACGTGGGTTATGCATGGCAATTGTAGACGAAGCCGATAGCATCCTTATTGATGAAGCACGTGTACCACTTATCTTATCGAAGGCAGTCAACAACACGCAAGAGAATGATTATTACAATCAATCTCTAGCTTTGGCAAAACAACTAATAGCGACACAAGACTTCAAACTAGATCCGAATACAATGCTAGTGAGCTTAACAGAGCTAGGACGTGAAAAACTTGAAATTAAAGCTTCAGCCTTATCCGCCATTTGGCATAATCGGTTGCATCGAGAAGAAACGATATGCCAAGCCCTCGCGGCATTATATTTATATCATCAAGACAAGCATTATCTTGTGGATGAAGATCAAGTGCATATCATTGATGAAACAACTGGACGCCTAGCTAAAGGCCGCACTTGGTCACGAGGCTTACATCAACTCATCGAATTAAAAGAAGCTTGCAAACCTAGTCCTACATTAGAGACGATTACACAAATCACTTACCAACGATTTTTCCCAAGATATTTACGTCTTGGCGGTATTAGTGGCACGCTATACGAGTCACGCCGCGAGCTATCAAATATTTATGGTCTTCGTATTAGTCAAATCCCTTTGCGCTTACCAAGCCAACGTAGTGTATTGCCAACACGACTATTTAAAACGAATGAAGCATTAAGGTTAGCACTCGTCTCTAGGGTAGCTGCCTTTCAACAAGCAGGTAGGCCTGTGCTTATCGGTACTGAATCAGTCATCGAATCTGAGTTGCTTTCTCAACAACTTAACAGAGCTGGTTTATTGCACGTTGCACTAAATGCAAGGAATGATCAAAACGAAGCAGATCTGATCGCAAAGGCAGGACTAGCAGGCGCTGTGACTGTTACCACCAATATGGCTGGACGAGGCACTGACATCAAACTTGGTCAGAATATTAATCTCGAAGGTGGCTTACATGTCATTAGCTGCCAGGTGAATACTTCTCGCCGTATTGATCGCCAACTTGCCGGCAGATGTGCGCGCCAAGGTGACTCCGGCAGCGTAGAAACGTGGGTGTCACTAGAAGCCTCGTTGTTACAAAAAAATCTACCATCATGGTTGCTAAGTTATTTAGAAAAATTTATTCAGCTTTTACCTAGTCAATTAATAAAAGTCCTGATTGTTTTTGTGCAAAAAGCAGAGGAGAATTATCACTTACAGCTACGAAAACATTTGCTCAGTGCAGACAAAATTTTTGAGCAACACCTTTCTTTCGGAAGAGTACATGACTAAATATGTCGCCTATTAAAAACAAACAAGATATCGAAAGTAAAGCCAAGAAGCCTTCGCTAGCTTTAGTGGAAGCTTCTACACCTGCCGCCGAAGCGAATGAGGCGCAGGTAACTGGTGCCGCAATAAGTGTAAGTGCCGAGACGAAAAGCCATTATGATGCTCTGTCAAACGCTAAGGTTATGATTGTTAGTGACGACGCACTTAATGCGGAAATGATGCGTACATTTTTAGAAGAATTTGGCTACACCAACATCATTCTTTCAAGCGAAATACCCGAAGCCTTTGATTTAATTTTCAACGAGCGGCCAGATGTTGTTTTATTTGAAAACTCAGCCTTTACAAAAGCAGATTTTGAAATCTTAGAAAAGGTTCGCAACAACAGAACAACGCGGCGTGTACCAATACTCATTCTAACGGCATATGCCGAGCAAAGTGCAAAACTCAAAGCATTAGAATTAGGCGTTATGGATGTGCTTATTAAGCCAGCCTCTTCAAACGAGCTTGCCTTACGCCTTCGTAACATATTGTCTGTCAAAACCTATCACGATCATATTGCAAATTTTGATAAGCTCACTAATCTGGAAAATCGCGAAACGTTTATTAACCATATTGAGCTCGCGCTGAAGTATTCGAAGCGCTATAACACTACTGGCGCAGTATTGCAGATAGGCATGAATCGGTTTAAAAATGTCAATGATGCATACGGTCCGGCGACTGGTGACCAACTGCTTAAAGAGATTGCAGTCCGCATTAAAAACTTACTACGCCAAAGCGATATGATTGCTAGGGCTGGTGAAGACCATGAAGGGATCATCACGTCACGATTTAGTGGGGATGAATTTTCAACCTTACTACCTATCATTAGCCATGTTGATGATGCCGCAATTGTCACACGAAGAATACAAGAAGAAATTAACCAACCGTTCCTTATCAAAGAGAAAGAGATTCATTTAACATGCAATGTTGGTATTTCTGTTTTCCCAAATGATGGCGCCAACGCCGATGCGATATTACATGGTGCAGGCGTATCATTAGGCCAAACAAAAAAACAATTAACCGCTAACTACCTGTTCTATTCTAAAGAATTAAATGATCAGTCTTTACACCGACTAACCATGGAGCATGATTTACATTTAGCAATCGAAAAAAAACAATTTGAACTTTATTATCAACCTCAAATATCCATTAAAACCAAAAAAATAGCCGGTGTAGAAGCTTTAATCCGCTGGAAGCATCCTGAACGTGGCTATATTAGCCCAGTAGAGTTTATTCCCTTGGCCGAAGAATCGGGCATTATTATACCCATTGGCAATTGGGTCATTAATCAGGCTTGTAAAGATATCAGCCTTTGGCAATCACTTAATTTAAATGCACCACGTGTTTCTATCAACATTTCAAGGCATCAATTTACAAGCAATCTGATTATCGAAGAAATCAATCAGGCATTAAACAAACATGGAATAAAAGCTGATAAGCTAACGCTTGAAGTCACTGAAAGTGTCGTCATGAATGACATAGATCAAACCGTTGCGACATTCAATGCTTTAAAGGCAATGGGTGCTAAGATTTCTATGGATGATTTTGGAACCGGCTATTCATCATTTATGCACTTAAAACAATTACCGATAGACGAATTAAAAATTGATCGCACATTCATCATGGATATCGGTAAAGCAAAAAATACTGAAGCGATTATTTTGGCCATTATTGCAATGGGCCATACGCTTGACTTTTCAGTTGTATCTGAAGGCGTTGAAACCGTGGAGCAACTCAACTTTTTAGATCAACACAATTGTGATTATTATCAGGGATATTTATACAGCAAAGCCATTGATGCGAAGAGTTTTGGCGCACTTCTTGCTTAATAATACTTGATTTATAGAAGGAATTTTGATGAATATAGATAAAGGAAGGTTTTTGTAGATCAAGTGTCAGAGATGATAATCAAAAATATGTCGAAAACAATGAATAGCACAGATGAAACACTAGGAAACATTCCAGAGGTTGAGGGCTACCTTCAAACCTTTTGTGAACGTACACAAGATGTGTCCGAAGGTGCAATACTATTGCTCGAAACTGACAGCCAAGCCCTAAACAGGGCCGCACAATGGCCTGAGCCGCGTGAACTTAGTGCACCAATGATCAATACTGCTAATGCAGCCATCAAAAGACTTCGTTCTGTCACAATTATCCCTGCTGTCAGTGAGCATGGAAGTGAGCATTCATGCATTATCGCCGTCCCAATACAGTCCGGAAGGCGCGTTTTAGGCGTAGCTGTTTTAACAAGTCGGACTTCTGATAGTGAAGTCACTGCCAAGCTGTTGACAGCGCTTGAGCAAGCGACAAAAGCATTAACTGTGCTACTTAAAGGTAACCCAGCCGCCAGCCGTCCGGCAGACATTGCCAAACTATTGCAACTGCAATCTGCCATACTCGACCAGGACAAACTAAATGATGCCCTTGGTGCGTTTGCTAATGAGCTGGCAGCCATGCTTAAATTTAACCGCGTCAGTGTCGGCCTAATGAAAAACCACCATATCAACATAGCAGCCATTTCAAATAGTGCTGACTTTAATAATAATCAAGGCCTGCTTCAAACCATATCAGCAGCGATGGAAGAAGCGGCTGACCAAGTAGAATCTATTGCCTTCCCTGTGCTTGAAGACGGAAAACCTCAAATAAGCCGAGCACATGAGGTATTGCTCAATAAAACAGGCCACACGGTTTACAGCATTCCATTAGTTGCCAACAAAGAAGTGATGGGCGTTATCACCTTAGAGCAGCGTGGTGAAACACCACCAAATAGTGAGGCTCTTATTTGGTATGAGCACATCGCCAACTTTGTTGCGCCCTTGTTTGCACTTAAACAGCGTGCTGAATTAAGCTGGTATCAACGGTCAAAAGCCTCGATCAAAGCGGCTTGGGGCAAGTTTATACAAAAAGATAATTACATGCCTAAAATAGTGCTAGGTGTGGCGCTCTTAGCGCTAGCGGCATTAACACTCATACCCGTTACTTACAATATTGGTGCGCCTGCACATATTGAGGGTGCAACCCAACGGATACTTGCTGCGCCGACAGATGGCTTTATACAGAAGGTCAATGCGCGTCCCGGCGATATTGTTAAAGCTGGCGATGTGCTGGTTGGGCTTGCTGATCAAGATTTGTTGCTAGAAAAAAATAAATGGGAAAGCGAAGTCGCGCAACAAGAAAACAACTTCAGCGGCGCATTAGCAAGACAAGATAGAACGCAATACGCCATCAGCCAGGCTAAAGCAAGCCAAGCCAAAGCGGAACTTGCTTTGATTAAACAACAATTAGCACGTTCTCGCATTATTTCACCCATTGAAGGTATTGTGCTCGAAGGCGATCTTAGCCAATCTCTAGGTGCGCCAGTTAAGCTGGGCGATACGTTAATGATCATTGCACCAAATGGCGAATATAGGTTAATGATTAATATTGATGAACGCGATATCGCTAATATCAGTATCGGTCAAAAAGGCTATCTAGCGCTCACAGCACAGCCGATAAAAAAAATGGCTTTTGTCATAGAGCGTATCACCCCGATGGCTACGATTAAAGATGGTCGCAATACTTTTGAAGCAGAGGCCAAATTAACGAATAGCAAACTATACTTAAGACCAGGCCTGCAAGGCGTTGCTAAAATTGAGGCAGGAAAACGACCAGTACTTTGGCGCATCACGCATCGCATTATGGATTGGATAAGGCTTACGCTTTGGAAATGGGGTATTTAAGATGTTTCTACTTCACGCACACAAAACTGAAAAAACTATGAAAAATATATTTAAATGGTTAGCAACATTGCTACTAGCCACCGCTTTTTTACCCGCACATGGCGCGCAAACTTTTGGTTGCTTAATTGAGCCTTACCGAGTAGCCGAAGTAGGCAGCCAAGTCGTAGGCATTATCGAATCGATTAAAGTCCATCGAGGAGAAAGCGTAAAAAAAGGACAACTAATAGCAATATTAAAGGCCGGTGTAGAACGCGCTTCTGTCGGTGCTGCCAATACTAGAGCAAAAGCAGAGGCGAATGTACACGCCACTTTAGCAAGCCTTGAATTTGATAAAGAGCGGTTAAAAAGAGCCAAAGAGTTACAAGGTAAGAACTTTATTTCGAAACAAGCGACAGACAAAATTCGTGCGGAACATAAAGTCTCTGAACAAAAATACCATCAGGCTCGTGAGCTACGAGACATTGCAAAAAAAGATCTTCGTGTTGCTTCTGCACAACTCTCACAACGTAAAATTCTTAGTCCATTTGATGGCGTTATTACCGATCGTTATATGACAGACGGTGAGAGGATTGAAGAAAAACCGATCGTACGCCTTGCCAAAATCGATCGCCTGTTGGTGCAAGTGGTTGTCCCCGTTGCCTTTTACGGCAAAATAAAACCAAATGATATAGCCACCATAACCCCTGACTTTCCGGATGCGCCAGTGGTGACTGGTCAAGCAACCCTTATCGATAAAGTCATCGATGCTGCAAGTAACACGTTCCGCGTACAAGTCGAATTGCCAAACGAAGACCTAGCACTACCAGCGGGCTTGCGCTGCAGAGCGGATTTTGGTTTAGAGCCAGTAGCTAGAAATCATACGGAAGAGCCGATTGAAGATGTAGCATCATTCAATAATGAAAACGATGAGCAAACACGCTAAAAATTCACAGCTTCAAATACCACGCAAAAAAATGCTGGTAGAAGAGCTTGAACAACGCATTATGTATTCTGCGGATGCAGCCGCTGGCTTACTCGACACAAACCAGTTAACGCCGAATGTAGAAGTGCATGTGCTGGAAACGGTTGCAGCATCAGCCGATACAACTACAGAGGCAGCCAGCACCGAAGTCATACTTCAACATGAGTTAGTGATTGTCGATACCAATGTCCAAGGCTATCAAACTTTTATTGATGATATCTTAGCTAATCGTGATGACACAAAGCAAATAGAAGTCTTACTGCTCGACAATAAGCGTGATGGCATTGAGCAAATTAGCGAGATTCTTAGTAACTACGATGATGTAAGCGCCATTCACCTAGTTGGCGAAGGTACAGAGGCTGAGCTGCATCTAGGCTCTAGCTTTCTTACATTAGATTCTATTAACAATCAATATGCCGAATCGTTAAAAGAAATTGGCAACCACTTAACGGAAAATGCCGATATTCTAATTTATGGCTGTAACTTTGGCCAAGGCGAGCATGGACTAGAAGCAGTCGAAGCTTTTGGCGACCTTACAGGAGCCGACATTGCGGCAAGTGATGACCGTACTGGGCATGCCACAGAATTTGCAGATTGGGAATTAGAAATTGAATACGGCACCATTGAAACTGCAGTATTTCTTTCAGCACAAGGTCAAGCAAACTGGACTGGTGCCTTATCTACCTATACGGTTACTAATACGAA
>JBJPGD010000014.1:0-8877 GCA_048595445.1 Methylophilaceae bacterium | reverse complement strand
GCTTTTTGTAGGAACGGTAATAAAATCTGGGTCAGCGATAAATTGCTGTCTATCCGCATAGGCTAGGCGGCTTGCTTCAATGATTAAATGAATCGCTTTATCTGAAAAGGGCGCTTCTTGTTTTAAGTTAAACGTCTCTAGCAACCCCAACACTTGCAACATAAAAATGCCGCCAGAGGTTGGTGGGGCCATGCTGCACACTTTGTATGCATGATAGGGCGCACAAACGGCTTGTCGCTCGATGGCCTTATAGTTTGCTAAGTCTTCTAGCGTTAGTTTTCTAGGGGTAATAGGGGATGTTGATACTGCCGCTACAATCTGCTTTGCAATGGCACCTGTGTAATACGTTTGCGCGCCTTCTTTGGCGGTGGTGCGCATGGTTTCGGCATAGGCAGGGTTCTTTAATATAAAACCAGCAGGGCGCGCTTTGCCCGCTTTATCATAAAAATAATCCAACATGGTTGGGTGAGCGCCTTTATTTGGAAAGCGTTGTAACCAGTTAGATAATCGAGGGGAAACAGCAAAGCCTTGTTCGGCCATTTGTTCAGCATCAGCAAATAAGCCACCCCAAGGTAAATTTCCAAACTGTTTATGTGTTTTATCTAATAAAGCCATGACACCGGGTACACCAACCGCTTGACCACCAAATGCCGCGTCAAAGTAGTGTTTGGGTTTGCCATCAGCATCTAAAAAGGTATTGGGTTGTATTGAGGCAGGAGCGGTCTCTCTACCATCAAAGCTGTGCAGTTGCTTAGTGCTTGCATCGTAATACAACATAAAAGCACCACCACCAACACCTGAAGATTGTGGTTCAACCAATGATAAAACAGATTGCACTGCGATTGCAGCATCAACTGCATCCCCACCATTTTTTAAAACAGCAATGCCAGCTTGTGTGGCGCGGTTATCTGCCGATGCAACAATGAATTTCGAAGAAGCAGGTTTGGTGGCATTTGGTTGGTGTGCACATGCACTTAATGCCAAGGCAAAGAGCAGGTAACCAATATAATTGTTAGGTAAATGTCGCATCGTTATTTAGTTTGCATCAAGCTTGTTAAGCAATCGCCTTTTGAATAACGGGTAGTAAGTGTGCTGGCAGTTTGATAATTTGCAAGGCAGCTTGCTTGCCTTTTTCTGACATTTTTAGATAGGACTTACGTAAGATAGTAATGAATTTCTCTTCGCTATAGTCTTTATATTTTGCTACAAAAGCCTCTAAATCATGTTCTAGAAACGCGAGCACAATTACATCTTCTAGCGTTTGCATATCGGCATCCGAACGTAGATTTTCTTTTTTCAGTAAGCCGCAGACTTTTGTAATCGTAGCCTCATCATATCCATTGTCTTGTAGCACCTGCGTAGCGACTTCGGCATGGTAAATTTTAAGCTTGCCACGCCATTGCATATAGCCTGGCTTAGTCATGGGAAAGTCTGAGCGTGGAATCGTCCAGCGTTGGATATGCTGTGCACGTGTCGCCAACTTTAGTGCTTCTGAGGCATTAGGTGCGTAACGGTCAAGCATCTCACTCAGTCGTTCAGCATAAACCAGCTCTTTAGGCCTGTCTTTGCCGCTCACATTTTGCATATTGGGGTCTTGTGCATTGAGCGCATCAAAAGCAGCGATAGTGTTATTAAAGCGTTCTACGTTATTTGTCATTTAGATAAGACCATACTGCATAAGGGTTTGTTTGGCTTGTGCAGGGTTTAGTGCTTGATGCGCTTTTAAGCCAAAAGCATTGGCCGCATTGACGTTTTCTATTACGTCATCAAAAAAGATGATTTCTGCTGCTGGGATACCCAAACCATCAACAGCCGCTTGAAATGCAGGCGCACTTGGCTTTAAGTGCCCAATTTCATGCGATAAAAATAAATGTTCGATTTTATCGGTTAAGCCTGTCGCTTCAACCTCTTTCCAATGTGCGCCACTGGTGTTGCTAAGCGCTGCAACTTTAACCGTATTAGGAATAGCATCAAGCAGCTCAAAAGCATCTGGAAACGTGCCGACAATCCAGGTAGCGAAGTTTTCCATAAAGGCTTCTGGTGTAATCGTTAGCTTTAAATCTTTGACCACTTCTTTTGCAAATTCGTCCGTTGATAACTTGCCTGTTTCATGCCCAATGACAGAAGGAGCTGCCATCCAATATTGGTAAATATCATCAAGTGATTGGTCACTATCGAGTAGTTTGGCAATAGAGGGGAGTCCGTTGAGTTCGATAAGTACGCCGCCAATATCAAAAAGAACTGCAGAAATTTTCATGTGATTTGACTATTCGAATCTTAGTTTGAAGCGTTTAGGATAAAAAAATAAGCCATCAGTATGATTACATGATGGCTTATCTTTTACTGCAACGTACATTAGTACGTTTTATTATCGTGTAACTTAAGCTAAGTTAGCACCAACAATTGCAGCCATTTGCATCATGTCTACTGTTTCGCCTTCTTTAATGCCAGTCAAGTTAGTTAACTTACCTGATTTACTTGTCGAGTTAGTTTTCTTAAAGATAGGCGTTAATTTAGCATCAGCAACAATGTATTTACCTGCATTCATCGGTGCGCCGTTTACAGATTTAGTCTGTAATTTATTCGCTTTAATATAGTCCCAAATTTTCTTTGTAATCTCAGTACGTGGAAGTGCATCGGCGCCGACTAATGCTGCCAATTCACTTTGCATTTTTACTGGGACGCTTAAACCTTTTGCTTCTGCCATTTTAAAATTCCTTATGTATTTTGATTTAAATTATTTTATTACAAGGACTAATATGCCTTGTTTTACCTATTATTATATTGTTGCCCCTCACATCAATGAAAGCCTGTTTTGCAATCTAAACACTATTGATAATGAAGCTAGCAGGAGCTATTATGCACTGCCTATGCATTCATCCCAAACAAATTTTTAATTAATTTTTAACATAGGCAATGCGTGATGGCGGCTAATTGGAAAAAAGCGTTTGATTCATAAACGTTTTTTAACTATAATTGCCGCCTTTACAAACCTTGCCACACCACTAATGTGACTATACGGCTTTTAGCTTTAGTTACAGCCCCTCATGAAAGGGCTAGCACGGGTGGCTTTAACCACAAGGAGATTTCATGCGTCACTACGAAGTAGTATTTATTGTGCATCCTGATCAAAGCGAGCAAGTACCTGCAATGATCGAGCGCTATCGTGCATTAATCAGCACAAATAAAGGCACTATTCACCGCCTAGAAGACTGGGGTCGTCGTCAGTTAGCTTACCCAATCAAAAAAATCCATAAAGCACACTACGTGTTAATGAACATCGAATGCGACCAAGCAACGTTAGAAGAATTAGAGCATGGCTTTAAGTTTAACGACGCTGTATTACGTCATTTAACATTCAGCACTAAAATAGCTAAAACTGATGCAAGCCCAATGATGAAAGAAGAAAAATCTAAATCAGTGTTGAGTGGTGATGCAGCTAAAACTGCACCAGCTAAAACTGCACCAGCTAAAACAGAAGCGAAAGAGGCGCCAGCTAAAGTGACACCTGCAAAAGAAGAGGCGCCAGCTAAAGAAAAGGCACCAGCTAAAAAAGTAGCCCCGGCTAAAGAAGAGGCGCCAGCTAAAGAAGAGGCGCCAGCTAAAGAAGCACCTGCTGCAGAGGCTGCCGCAGAATAGAAGTGAATAAACTGGCCATTAGCGGAGAAGTGACTCAATTAGAGGCGCTACGCTATACCCCAGCAGGTTTGCCGTTGTTGAGTTTTGTCATTAGCCATGTTTCTGAAGTTGTAGAGGCTGGTTTAAAAAGAAAAGTAGCGTGTGAAGTGAATGCGATTGCCATGGGTGATTTAGCTAAAACGAACATTCAACTTGGTACAAAACTAAATGCCTTAGGTTTTTTAGCTAAGCGCAGTGCCAAAAGCACACAACTGGTAATGCATATAAAGAATATAGAGCTGATATAAATTTAATTTTATATCTAAATATAAAAAGATTAGGAGTTTTATCATGGCAAGAGAAATGTATAAACGTCGTCGTTACTGCCGTTTTAGTGCAGAGGGTATTACAGAAGTCGATTACAAAGATGTGGATTTACTGAAAGACTTCATTTCAGAGAACGCAAAAATTATCCCAGCACGTATGACTGGTACTAAAGCTAAATACCAACGTCAATTAACCACAGCTGTTAAACGTGCGCGCTTCTTGGCGCTGTTACCATACACAGACAAGCACTCAGGCTAAGGAGAATAAAAATGGAAATTATTTTATTAGAAAAAGTCGCTAACTTAGGTTCGTTGGGTGATATTGTAAAAGTTAAAGACGGTTTTGGCCGCAACTTCTTAATTCCTCAAGGTAAAGCTAAGCGTGCAACCGAAGCCAACAAAGCTGAGTTTGAGACGCGTCGCGTGGAATTAGAAAAGCACCAGGCAGATATCTTGACTGTTGCTAAAGCACGTGCCGAGAAACTATCTGGTCAATCAATTGAGGTTGCTCAAAAAGCAGGCGAAGATGGCCGCTTATTCGGTTCGGTAACGAATCATGACATTGCTGATGCATTTACAGCCAAAGGTTTTGAAGTGGTTAAGTCAGAGGTGCGTTTGCCAGAAGGCCCACTTAAAGCCGTTGGTGAGTTTCCAATCAAAATTGCATTGCATCATGATGCCGTTGTTGATGTAACAGTGAATGTAATCGCTGAAGAATAATATCGTCGCAATACCTAGTATTGCTTAGATATTGAATGCTTGAAAGTTAAGCAATAAAAAAGGTGGCTGCGGCTACCTTTTTTATTGCAACAAAATAAATATGTTGATTCCTTCAGTTATAATATTTTCATGGCACAAGACGTAGATTTAGACTCACTTAAACTTCCTCCACACTCTATCGAAGCGGAACAGTCCGTTATCGGCGGTTTGCTGTTAGAAAATGAAGCCCTAGATAGAATTGCTGACCTTTTAAAAGAGGACGATTTTTATCAGCATGATCACAAAACGATTTATAAACATATCGTCAAGCTGATAGATCGCACACATCCTGCTGATATCGTGACCGTAGCAGAGTCGTTAGAAAGCACAGCAGAACTATCAGGAGTAGGTGGCATTGCCTACCTTGGTTCGTTAGCACAAAATACGCCAACTGCTGCGAATATACGTCGATATGCAGAGATTGTCAGAGATCGTGCAATTATGCGTCAATTGGTTACAGTGGGCTCTGGCATTGCGGAAAGTGCTTTTAGCCCGAATGGTCGAGATGCACAGCAGTTACTAGACGAGGCGGAAGCCAAAATCTTTCATATTGCAGAAGGTGGTGAAAAAGACAACCAAGGCTTTCAGGATATTAAAGAATTATTGCCGCAAGTCGCTGAAAAAATTGACGAACTTTTTTCACGCGAAGACCAAAGTGAAGTGACGGGTATACCGACGGGTTTTGCTGATTTAGATAGGATGACATCGGGGCTGCATGGTGGCGATATGGTCGTGGTAGCTGGTCGTCCTTCTATGGGTAAAACGGCTTTCTCTATTAATATGGCGGAGAATGTTGCGCTCGATACGGGTTTGCCAGTCGCTATCTTCTCGATGGAAATGGGCGCGACTCAGCTGGCTACGCGTATGATTGGTTCCGTTGGCCGTTTAGATCAGCACCGTATGCGGACTGGTCGCCTAGAGGATGAAGATTGGGAAAAGCTGACGACTGCATTGGGTCGACTAAATGAAGCACCTATTTTTATCGATGAAGGGGCTAGTCTGAGTAGTTTTGATGTGCGTGCAAGAGCCCGTCGGTTGCATCGTCAAATGGGCAAGCTAGGCCTTATTGTGGTCGATTATTTGCAGCTAATGGCAGCACCAGCAGGCAAGCAAGGTGAGAACCGTGCAACTGAGATTTCTGAAATATCACGTTCATTAAAAGCACTAGCCAAAGAGTTGGATGTGCCAGTCGTCGCATTATCACAGCTGAATCGTGGCTTGGAGCAACGTCCTGATAAGCGTCCTGTGATGTCAGATTTGCGAGAATCCGGTGCAATTGAGCAAGATGCTGATGTGATTTTGTTCATCTATCGTGATGAAGTATATAACCCAGACAGCCCTGACAAAGGCACTGCTGAGATTATTATTGGTAAGCAACGTAACGGTCCGATTGGCCGTGTTCGATTAACCTTTATCGGTGAACATACGCGTTTTGAAGACTTTGCTAACGCCGACTATATGGCAGATGAATAAATTATGCGTCCTATTCTCGCGACGATTTCTTCAGGTGCGTTACAACACAACCTTAATGTCGTAAAACAACACGCCAACACAGCTAAAATCATGGCTGTAGTGAAAGCAAACGCCTATGGCCATGGTTTGATTCATGTTGCGCATGCACTGCATGAGGCTGATGGCTTTGCAACGCTAAACATGAGTGAGGCAATTGATTTGCGAGAATCTGGCATTGAGCAACAGATTATGTTGCTAGAAGGTGCATTTGGCGAAGAGGAGTTACGTATTGCCGCCAGTTTTGACATTAGCATCGTCGTGCATCATGCGCTTCAAATCAAGCAACTAATTAGAGCTAAGCTGGCAAGGCCGATAAACGTTTATCTTAAAATGAACACAGGCATGAATCGTTTAGGTTTTGTGCCAGCAGAATATCAGGTGGCATTTGAGCAACTAAAAGCCATTGGTAATGTGGCAGACATTACGCTGATGACGCACTTTGCGACAGCTGATGAAAGTATTGGCATTGCTGAGCCTTTAAAATGCTTTGAAGCGGCCACAAAGGCGCTTACACAGCCAAAATCATTGGCAAATTCAGCGACTATTTTACGTTATCCAGAAGCGCATGCTGATTGGGTGCGCCCTGGCATTATGCTGTATGGGGGAAGCCCTATTGGTGGCGTGCCTGCTACCGACTTTGATTTGCGGCCAGCTATGCAACTTGCTTCTGAGGTTATTGCAGTGCAAACCATAGAGAAGGGCGAGGGTGTAGGCTATGGCAACACCTTTACTGCGACCAAGCAAACACGCATCGGTATTGTTGCTTGCGGTTATGCAGATGGTTACCCTAGACATGTGCCTAGTGGCACGCCTATTGGCGTTTCTGGGCAGCTTACGCAAACATTAGGACGCGTATCGATGGATATGCTTTATTGCAATCTTTCTGAGCTCCCAGAGGCCTGCGTTGGCAGTTCGGTTGAGTTATGGGGTGATCTCATTTCGGTAGACGTAGTAGCAGAAGCTTCTGGTACAGTTGGCTATGAATTATTATGTGCTGTCGCACCGCGAGTGCCAATGAAGGTGGTGGATTAATTGGCGAAGGCTAAAAGTGTTTATATCTGTACTGAGTGCGGCACCAGTGAACCAAAATGGCAAGGGCAATGCCCAGGATGCATGGCCTGGAATACCTTGGTGGAAGGCATTGCGGAATCACCAACCGGTACAAACAGATATGCCAATAAGTTTGAAGGGTTAGCACAAGGCGCTACTTTACAAAAGCTTAGTGCAGTAGAGGCTGCTGATATTGAACGTCAGCCTACTGGCATAGCAGAGTTTGATCGTGTGCTAGGCGGCGGGCTTGTAGAAGGCGGTGTCATCCTCATTGGTGGCGACCCAGGCATTGGGAAATCGACATTATTGCTGCAAGTGCTATGTCATTTAGGTCAGGCCAGCCAAGCGATTTACGTCAGTGGTGAGGAATCGCCACAGCAAATTGCCATGCGAGCAAAGCGATTAGGGTTGGATGCTAGCGAAGTTGAGTTATTGGCGGAAATTAACCTTGAAAAGATATTAGCAACGCTACAGTCAAACAAGCCGAACATCGCTGTGATTGACTCTATTCAAACTGTTTATTCTGAAGAGCTACAATCTGCACCAGGCTCAGTTGCACAAGTGAGAGAATGTTCTGCGCAGCTGACGCGTTTAGCCAAGCAACTAGGCATTACAGTAATATTGGTTGGTCACGTGACGAAAGAGGGTGCCTTGGCAGGCCCACGCGTGCTAGAGCACATTGTGGATACTGTATTGTATTTTGAGGGTGATCAAAACTCATCTTTCCGCTTAATCCGTGCTTTTAAGAATCGTTTTGGTGCCGTAAATGAGCTTGGTGTATTTGCGATGACAGAAAAAGGCCTGCGTGAGGTGTCAAACCCATCTGCCTTGTTCTTATCCCATCACGAAAAAGAAGTATCTGGTAGCTGTATTACCGTAACGATGGAAGGAACACGCCCGTTACTCATTGAAGTTCAGGCCTTAGTGGATGAAAGTCATGCACCTAGCCCTAAAAGACTTTCTGTCGGTTTGGAGCAAAACAGAATAGCGATGCTACTTGCTGTTTTGCATCGCCATGCAGGTGTGGCCTGTTTTGATCAGGATGTGTTTATCAATGCGGTGGGCGGCGTGAAAATTAGCGAGCCAGCTACTGATTTAGCCGTGTTGCTATCCATCATTTCTTCTTTTAAAAACAAGCCATTAAATAGTAAACTTATTGTGTTTGGTGAAGTTGGGTTGGCCGGCGAGGTGCGTCCAGTTCAAGGTGGCCTTGTTCGCTTGAAGGAGGCAGCCAAACTAGGCTTTACAACGGCAATTGTTCCTAAAGCCAATGCCCCAAAAACGAAAATTAAAGGGATTGAAGTCATCCCCGTAGATCGACTAGATCAAGCTTTAAGCCATCTTAGAAGCAACTAGTTAATTACCATATTCGCTGCTTTGATACCGCTACGCACGGCGCCTTCAATGGTTGAAGGGTAGTCTTGGTAAGTATAATCACCAGCGATAAATAGATTCGGCTGGCGCGTTTTGTTGGCTGGCCTAGCTAAATTTACCTCGCAGGAAAATGTGGCGCGTTTCTCAGCAATGACTTGATGCCAAAGTGGTTTGCCCAGTATAGGGAAAACTTGGTGTAGCTCATGCGCTACTTTTAGGGCTAATGCATCATGTGTGA
>JBJPGD010000013.1:0-28637 GCA_048595445.1 Methylophilaceae bacterium | reverse complement strand
GTGCGCTCGCAGATTTCTTTAAACCAAGCTTCAATTAATTCAGGAGATGGGCTGTTTGTATCGAGAGGTAAGCCAGTTTGTGGGAGCCAATCTGCGAAGTCTCTATCAATGGTAAAGCCAATAAAGCGTTTAAGTAAATCTAACTCACCATTGCTAGCCATGAGTTCAAAATGGCCGGGGCGAGTAAATGTGGGTGCTACGCGGCAGACAATAGCGCTAGGCTCCATTTGCGTGTTGCCATCGTAAAACATATCGCGTCGGACTAAATCGCCAGTAGAGACTAAACTCAATGCCCGCGTGGTGGGTATGCCTAAGTGATGCATGGCCTCGCTACATAAAAATTCACGTAAGCTAGAGCGCAACACAGCGCGACCATCGGCACTGCGTGAGTAGGGGGTTACCCCTGCACCTTTGAGTTGTAATTCGTAACGTTTGCCACCGTTCAACAGCTCGCCCAGTAGAATAGCGCGACCATCGCCTAATTGCCCAGCCCAGCGGCCGAATTGATGACCGCCATAACGGGTGGCATAAGTGACCATGCCAGTGAGTGCGCCGTTGCCCCCTAAGGTTTGAATCAATTCAGGGTCTTGCATATCGGTTTCAGTTAGGCCAAGCATTGTGGCAACTTCTTGGCTATAGGTGAGTATTTGAGGGTTTTTAACTGGTGTAGGTTCTGCAGCAGACCATAAAGCATTAGATACTTGCCGTTGGGTATTTTCTGATATTGGGTCTTGCGGGAGTTCACGCGTAAAGCGATTGTCAAAGTTTAAGGTTCGCATAGGTCTCATTTTAGACTTTTGTGCGAAGTAGGCAAAAGAAAGAAAAAAAAGACCGAGTAAACTCGGTCATAAAATGCTTCAGAGGGATTATCTAAGGCTAGTGTTTGAATCCTAGCCTTAAATTTTAGTTAGGCGTAATACCTAGTGATTTAACAGTTTCTACATTGATATAGCGACCACGATCTAAAGGTAAGCCTTTAGATGATTGATACTCACGAATAGCTGTTAATGTATTGCCATCTACTACGCCATCAACGTTACCTGGGTTATGACCTGCTGCTGCAAGTGCAGATTCAATGCTAGATATTTTTTCTGGTGTAGAGTTAGTGCCACATAAGATTTGGCGCCATTCCCAGCTACCTTCTGAAACAACTTTAGTTGAAGTAACGGTGTCATAGGTTGCTGGAATCTCTGTTACTTTCTCAGAAGCAGGTGATACTAGTTGTGTTTTTTGAACTGTACCGTATTCAGCTGGCACTTCTACTTCGCTAGTTGTTGCTGGTGTTTTTAGTACTGTTTTTTCAATCGTTGCGTATTCAGCAGGAATAATCTCTTCACGTGTAGAAGGACCTTTTACCATCACTGTTGATGTCACTGTTTTATATTCAGCTGGTTTTTCGATTAAGCACATTACATAACCGTCATCACCAACGATTTGCTCAGTTGCGCCACTAGCCGCTGCTTCAGCAACCGTGCTACGCTTCCAGAATGTTGATGCTGGCGCCACTAATACTTGCTCTGACTGTTCTTCGTACACAGCATCTACAGGTACTAGTTTCTTCGTTTCTGGTTTAACCATTACGCGTTCTGTTACTGTTTCATATACGGCAGGAATAACTTCAAGGCGTGTCGTTGCTGGTTTTAGCATCACACGCTCTTCCACAGTCTCGTAAGTCGCTGGAATGACTTCTAGTGTTGAGCTAGCAGCTGTTGCAAGCACTTGTTGTGATGTTTCTTCTGTGACTGGTTTATTATGTAAGTTAACATAACACTCACCTGGTTTTGCTGATGGTGGTGTATTAACACCAGCGCCAACTCTATCTGTAGTTGCTAAGCCAGTTACTGGGTTTGTTTGGTTCATCGTTGTACAACCTGTTGCAAATGCAGTTGCAACTGCAAGCATGACTAGTTTATTAGTATGTGTCATCTTCTTCTCCTGAAAAATAAAAACAATTAAGTAGGGTATTCACTACCATTAAATTGTTAAAATTGCGGTTTGCTGATTAAAGTAAAAAACCTTGCATCAAAACCGCATGGATATTATTGAACCACTAAATGAATAATCTTTGGGTTAACAAATGTTAAGTATTGTTTTTACGGATCAAACCAACCGATAAAGTTAATAGTGATATGAACGTATTTTATGAAGAAGATGGCCATTTTAAAGCGGCCACTATCAAGACGGAAAACCCTGGAAGTTTCCAAGTAGAGGCAGCTTCGGGCAAGCGCTCTAAGATTAAAGCCGCGAATGTACTGCTCAATTTTGAGGATTCGCTAGAAGACTTTATTGCGCTGGCGCAAACAGAAGCAGAGATGCTAGACACCGATTTTTTATGGGAATGTAGCGAAGAGGCTGATTTTGGCTTTCAAGATTTAGCCAAAGCTTATTATGGCGACAAACCAACGAATGTACAGATGGCGGCAACGGCCATTAAGGTGCATGCCGCGCCTGTTTATTTTTATCGCAAAGGTAAAGGCCGCTACAAAGCTGCGCCAGAAGATACATTAAAGCTAGCGCTTGCCGCAGTGGAGCGTAAACGTCTGCAAGCGATACAGATGGGTGAATGGGTTGAAACACTCAATCAGAAGCAATTGCCAGAAGGTTTTGCAGGAAAAGCAGATGGCCTAATTTATAGCCCAGATAAAAATAGCTTGGAATGGAAGGCGATTGAAGAAGCTGCTCGCACATCTGGCCGTGTTGCTTTGAGCGTGATGGCTGAAGCGGGTTTAATCAAAAATGCACACGATTATCACTTAGGTGCATTTTTACGTGAGATGTTTGCCGTTGGCACTGACTTCCCAGCTTTTGATGCAGTAACAGATTGCGCGCCTCTGTTGGCTGACTTGCCAATTGCGGACGTTAAAGTATTCAGTATCGATGATGCGACGACGAATGAGATTGATGATGCCTTTAGTCTGGTCGAACTAGACAATGGCAATAAACGGGTAGGGATTCATATTGCCGCACCTTCTTTGGCTGTGAAGCCAGATAGTGCTTTGGATGCGATTGTGCTTAACCGTCTTTCTACCGTGTATATGCCCGGCAATAAAATTACCATGTTGCCTGAGTCTGTTGTGCGACCATTTAGTTTGGATGCGGGTGAAACGCGGGCTGCGTTGAGTTTGTATTGTGAAGTGGCGCTTGATCTGACTATCGTTTCGCATGAATCTAGAGTTGAGATGGTGAAGGTGGCTGAGAACTTACGACATGATACGTTAGAACCTTTGTTTAATGAGAATACGCTAGATAAAGATAGCGGCCATCCATTATGGGTGGAACTGAAGTTCTTACATGACTTTTCAGAATCGTTAGAAAAAGCACGTGGCAAGCATGAGCCAGATCGCGCGCCACAAATAGATTACAACTTTTATGTCAATGAAGGCGTTGTCAGCATCGTTGCGCGTGAACGCGGGTCACCAATGGATAAGCTAGTTGCCGAGCTGATGATTTACGCGAATAGCACTTGGGGTGAGGTGTTGAGTAAAGGTGGTTTTGCTGGCATATATCGCGCACAAACAGGTGGCAAAGTATTTATGACGATAGAAGCGACGCCACATCAAGGCATGGGTTTGGATCAATATGCTTGGTGCACTTCGCCATTACGACGTGCGGTTGATTTAATTAACCAACGCCAACTCATTGCATTGCTGAGCAATGAAGAAGCGCCTTATGCCGCGGAAGATGGCCATTTACAGACAATCATGCGTGATTTTGATCAGACCTATCAGACCTATAACGATTTTCAAACACGGATGGAGCGTTACTGGTGCTTGCAGTATTTGATTCAAGAGGGCTTAACCGAAGTGACGGCAACCGTTTGGCGTGAGAATTTAGTGCGGCTTGATGGCATGTTCTTTATCACGAAGGTGCCTAGTTTGCCTGAGTTGAAAGTGGGAACACAGGTGCGCTTGGAAATTAAGCATGTTGATACATTGCTGATGGAATTGAATTGTAAATATAAAGAGACGCTGACAGTAGAAAGCGCCGCAACAGAAATGCAGGAGTCAGATAGTTAAGATGAGATTGTTTACGCGTAAAGTACATAAAAGTGTGGCGGCAGATAATGTAGTAGAAGTGACAGAACTAGATGGCGTGCGACAATTACATTTAGGCACAAAGACGGTGCAAAGTGGCATGTCTATCACGGATCCGTATAAGTTAGTGTTTAACTATTCGCGTGCCATCATGTATTTCTTATTATTTTCTGATCAAATTAAAACTGTGCTGACAATAGGGTTGGGCGGTGGCTCTGTCACTAAGTATATGCATGTGCATTGCGAAGACATTAAACAGACGGTTGTGGAAATCAATTCGCAAGTGATCGAAGTGGCGCGCAGTCATTTCTACTTGCAAGCGAACGGTGACATGCTAAACGTGATTGAAGGCGATGGCATTGCCTATATGGAAGAGCACCCTACTAGCCATGATTGTGTGGTTATTGATGGCTTCGATGCAGATGGCATACCAGATGGATTTTGTACGCAGGATTTCTTTGATAAGTGCTATGGTGTGTTGCATGACAATGGTGTTTTTCTGATTAATTTATGGGGCTCAGATAAAAACTTTGATATTTATTTGCAAAGGGTAGAGCAGACATTTTCAGGGCGTGTGCTGGTGCTGCCGACAGGCAAGCCTGGCAACATTATTGTGTATGCGTTTAAAGACCCAGTGAAAATAACTGAGAAAAAATTAAGAGAACGCGTGCATGCGTTAAACAAAGTACACAAAATCGACTTTACTGAGTTTTTGGATCGCTTGCATGAGCACAATGGCTATCAAAAACTTTATTCAATATTGGAATCATAATGAATCAACAATTTTTTGCGACTTGCCCACGTGGCTTAGAAGCTTTGCTTGTAAAAGAACTGCAAACTAGCGACGCAAAAAACATTAAACAGACTGATGGCGGTGTTGCTTTTTTAGGTGACATCGCTGTTTGTTACAAGATTAACTTGCACTCGCGCATTGCGACACGCGTGTTGTGGCAAGTCGTGCGCGGAAAATACTTGAATGAAGAGGATTTGTTTCAAGCAGCCTATAAAGCGAATTGGCCAAACTGGTTTGATGTAAAACATGATTTTATGGTGAAAGTTACCGGCGTTAAATGCCCATTAAAAAGCTTAGAGTTTGCGACGCTAAAGATTAAAGATGCAGTGTGCGACAGGTTTAGGCAGACAGTCGGCTCGAGACCTTATATCGACACTAAAAAGCCAGCGGTACGCATTCATGCTTATTTGACTGCTGATGAATATATTTTGTACGTAGATACTTCTGGTGATGCTTTGTATCAGCGTGGCAACCGTAAAGCTAGTATAGAAGCACCTTTGCGTGAGAACTTAGCAGCAGGCATCTTGCAACTTTCTGGCTGGCAAGTTGGACAGCCACTACTTGATCCCATGTGTGGCAGTGGTACGTTTCTACTAGAGGCGGTGATGATGGCGCTAAATATTGCACCAGGCTTGAATAGGGGTTTTGGTTTCGAACGATTGAAAAACTTTGAATCTGACACTTGGAAAAAAGTGAAGAATGCAGCACTTAAACATGTGCAACCAGTCACCTTTCAAAAAATATATGGTAGTGATAAAGATTTGCGCGCTGTACGTATTACGAAACGCAATCTGGAAGAGGCTGGTTTTTTAGAAGCGGTACAACTATCACAATTTGACATTATAGAAGTGCCTCCAGCCGCTGATAGTGGCGTGTTGGTAACGAATCCACCATATGGCGTGCGTATTGGTGAGGATGAAGATTTAACTGAGTTGTATCCTAAGTTAGGCGAGGCATTAAAACGAAAGTTTGCGGGTTGGAACACCTACTTTTTAACCAATGACTTGCGTATGCCAAAACTGATGCGCCTATCTCCAAGCAAAAAAACACCTTTATTCAACGGGCCATTAGAGTGCCGTTTATTTGAGATTAAAATGGTGGCGGGTAGTAACCGTAAAGAGCGAAAGGAAAAGCCAAATGCCTGATTCTTTAGATGATCTACGTGCACGTGTAAATGCTTTTGTAGAAGAGCGTGACTGGGCGCAGTTTCACTCACCTAAAAACTTGTCAATGGCAATGATTGTCGAGGCAGGTGAGGTGGTGGAACACTTTCAATGGATGACCGAACAAGATAGCCGGAATCTAGATGCAGAAACCACAGTACAAGTGGGACAGGAATTGTCTGATACATTTGTTTATTTATTACGCATTGCTGAAGTGTGTGGTATTGATTTGGTTGATGCTGCTAATAAGAAGATCGATTTAAATGCTAAGAAATACCCAGTAGACAAAGCTAAAGGTAGTAACGCAAAATATACAAGCTATGAATAAAGTGCATGAACGCAATTAGGAGTGTGTGATGGGAAACAAAATAACCTCGCCCGTAACAGATTTGTTAGAAAACCAAGGGATTTCTTTTGAAGTAGTTGAAATTCCATTAAGTGAAGATAAGAAACCCATTCGAAGTTTGGAGGAATTACTTTCAAGCAAGGGCCTTGATCCGAAATCAGTCGTGCGTAGTGTCGTGTTTCGAGGAATGTCAGGAAAGTTTACATTGCTAGCAGTAGCTGGTGCTGGGCGTGCTGATTGGGGTATTTTACGTAAGCACCTTGGGGAACGTAAGTTGCGGATGGCAGAGTATGACGAGGTGCCAGAAGTGGCTGGGTATGTGGTGGGTGCAGTGCCACCGATTGCATTGCCAGACAATGTGAAGGTATTGGTTGATACTAGTGTTAATGATTATGAGATGGTAATTATTGGTAGCGGTGTACTGGGTTATGCACTTGCGTTAAAAGGCGCAGACCTACTTAAGTTACTTGCAGGCGCTGAACAGGGTCATTTCGTCAAAGAATAAATTGGTACAGTAGATAATTTAAAAAGCCCAGCAATACTGGGCTTTTTAAATTGAGCAATGATATTGCTACGCTAATGCAGCCACCGCAGCATCATAATTAGGCTCACTCGTAATTTCAGGCACTAATTCAATATATTGAACAACATCGTTCTCATCTAAAATGATGACAGCGCGTGCTGCCAAGCCTGCAAGTTTGCTGCTGAAAAGCAATGCGCCATAATTCATTAAAAAGTCACGACCGCGCATTGTTGATAGGTTAACAACATTCTCAATTCCTTCTGCGGCACAAAAACGTTTTTGTGCGAAAGGTAAATCAGCAGAAATATTGATGACGACTGTGTTGTCAAAGCTGCTAGCAAGTTTGTTAAATGCACGTACAGAGTTTGCACATGTTGGTGTATCTACACTAGGAAACAGGTTAAGTACTTTGCGTTTGCCTGCATAGCTGTCTAATGTGACATCTTGTAATGCCGCATCGACTAACGTGAAGTTAGGTGCAGCACTGCCTATTTGAGGTAAATTGCCTGCAACATCGACAGGGGTCCCTTTGAGCGTTACTGAGCTAGACATAATTCCCTCCTTTTTGATGATCTGTTATACATAGATATAGCATCATAAAACAAAAAGCACCTGAATAGTGCAGGTGCTTTTTTTAAAATGACAAAATAATTGAAAAAACTTTTGCTAAAGTGTTTCGCTTAAATAGCCTATTGTCATTGTTTGGTTATGCAGTACGCTATCTGTTGTCTTAGGTCGCGGTGCAATTTCACCATAAGAATAGAAGCCTGTTACGCTTGTTTGCGCACCTAAAATCTGTTGCACTAGTTTAACTTCGTCAACAACGTCTTCTGCCATCACGCCTTTTCGGCCGACACAGCTCACACAAAGTGCCAAGCCAGTTTGGTTGGTGTTGTGATCGCCTAAACCATCGAGAACTAAGTTTGCAGCCGCACCTGCACCTTCTACCAATCTATCATGATTAGTTTGGCATAAGCGTATTACTTCTCCCTCATCTACGTTCCCTGCAAATGTTAAGCTGTTTTCGCTTGGGTCTATTGCTAATAAGGTGCGAATTTTTTCTACTTCGCGCTTACCTTCTTCGATAATGGCAAGTGGAAATTTTAAGCCGCTACCAGGCAAGCCTTTTGAAAAAGCAGCACCGATATACATCTGGTAAAGTGGCAATGCTGGTTTCCCATCAAGTTCATAAACGACGTTTTTCTCTGATCTAGTAACTTTGCGTGGTGGACCATATGGTCTCCAACCGCCTAATGCACCACTAGATGTAACCAGGGCATCACCATATAAGCCAACAGCAATGACCATATGATCCGATATGGTTTCATTAAATAGTTGTAAGGTTTTTACAAATGCGCCACCATCTCCTGCTAAGCCACCTATGATAGGTGTATCACCTAGTACAGACTGGAAGCCGTTAACCAGTTCAGAGCCATTGACATTCAGTCCGTCAGAGATAACCAGTACAGTACGCAGCGTTTCAGCTTTTAATTGGTTTGCTAGATTAACTGCAGTTTCAAAAGAATCCTGCATACTTGAAGCTTGACTTTGGGCGACACGCTGTATCACTTTTTGCCATTGAATGGCAGTAATTTGAATGCTATCGTCAAATACGCCATCCGGACTAATTTCGCCAGATGTCGTACATCCAACAATTTGTGCGGATGGATATCGACCCTTTAGGGTGGATTGCAACTTTCCTTCGTTAAACCTTTTAACGGAGCCAAACACTAGTACTAAATTAGCTGCCACTAATGGCGAGGGCCCTGTTAAATCTTTTATAGATGATTTTGAATCTAAAGACTCTTGAGCAATTATCATTTTATATCAACCTTTAATTAAGATGGGTCACAGTCAACTATCAAGCACTGTTACATATTTGTCGTTTTTATGTACTATTTCTAAAGTATATTATCATAAGTTGGTGCTAAGTTACTGCTAGCTATTGCAAATTATTACAATATGAGTATTATTAATTGAACGTTTTGTTGTTTTTAGTGTTGTTTTTTATAATGCAGACGCTATAATAGTTCTTTTAATTATAATAAACAACATTTATATAACTAAATAATTATTTTAGTTTCTGAATGAATGGGGGGTATATAGTGGCTGAAGCAAATATTGCTGATACAAAAGTCATGGTAATTGATGATAGCAATACTATACGCCGTAGTGCAGAACTGTTCTTGAAGGCTGCAGGTTGTGAGGTGATATTGGCAGAAGATGGATTTGATGCTTTGGGTAAAATTGCAGACCAGCACCCCCAATTGATTTTTGTTGACATTATGATGCCTAGGCTTGATGGCTACCAGACGTGCGCAATGATTAAAAGAAACGATCGGTTTAAATCTACACCAGTTATTATGCTGTCCAGTAAGGATGGTTTGTTTGACCGGGCACGTGGACGCATGGCAGGGTCAGATCAGTATTTGACTAAGCCTTTTACAAAAGAAAGTTTAGTAGAGGCGGTTAACGCTTACGTAAATAAATAAAATTAAGACATGATAAGTAAGTGAAACAAGGTTTTTAGGAGAAAAGAATGGCGATAAATAAAGTACTGATTGTAGATGATTCAGCAACGGATAGATTTTACCTGACAGAGTTGCTGGAAGGTGAGGATTTTCAGGTGGTGGCATTAGAGAGTGGTGAAGCTTGTGTAGAAGAAGCTGCTGCAATTAAGCCTGATGTAATCATTATGGATATTATTATGACTGGCTTAAGTGGTTTTCAAGCGACTCGCGCGATCAACAAAGATCCTGCGACGGCTGATATTCCAGTGATTTTATGTTCTGGTAAATTGCAAGTAACAGACCATGCTTGGGCGGAAAAAATGGGCGCTAAAGGCTGCATACAAAAACCGATTCAAGTGGCAGCTCTAAAAGAGCTCATTGATAATCTGTAATAACGTTTAAAAAATACTGATATGGCAGAAAAAGTAAAATTAAGGGACTATCAAAAAAGTATTTTAGATAGACTAGAAGACGTTAGAACGGGCGCAGCGAATACGAGCGCAAACTACTTAGGTGTGGAAATTAGCGGAAGAAATGTGTTGGTCGAATTGTTGGACATTAGTGAGACGCTGGTAGTGGCCGATATTGAGCCTATTCCACTCGTCAATCCTTGGTTTTTAGGAATGACTAATGTTCGAGGCGTTTTGTATGCAATTAACGATTTGGCACATTTGCTTGACCATAAACATACAGAGGTCTCTTCGAGTACTAGGATGCTGTTGATAAACGATACTATTTGCTCAAACGTAGGATTTTTGGCCGATAGGTTAATTGGCTTGAGAAGCTTGGATGTGCTTAATAAGCGTGACGAGTCGGCGCCAGAAAGCATCTGCTTTAAACAAGACGTTTACGAAGATGATGAAAAAAAAGTTTGGTATGTACTTGATTGTGAACGATTAATAAGCTCAAAAGAATTTGAAACGCCTTACGCAGCTTAGCAATGGACACTTGATAGTGAATTTGTTTTATTAATAGAATTTAATCAATTTTATGCTTAGTAATTATTGAAAATTAGGCTAAAGGAAATAACATGGCAGCGATACAAAACTTAATACAAAAATTGAAAAGTAAATTTTCTCGTAATGCAGCTGAAGCTAGCGGCGGAGAAAGTGGCATTGTGCAATTGATTACGCCGATTATAGGCTTGATTATTTTTGTGGCGGTTGCATATTATGCGATTACGCAAGTACAAGTTAACGGGCCCATTTTTAACCAGATTAAAACGGTCGATGACCTTCGTGGTGATATGGCGCCTCCGCCTTTGTTCGTTGTGGAGCCTTATGCGTTAGCACAGAATATGCATTTGGCTTTAGTGGAAGGTAATAACGACCGTTTGCTTACGCTAGAAGAGCAGTTTAACGTCAATAAAAAACGGTATGACGATAGTGTTAAGCGCTGGAATGCTACAGCATTGCCTACAGGTTTAATTAACTCATATAAAGCGGTTGTTGCCTCAGGTGAAAGTTTCTTTACTATTTATGAAGATCAATTATTACCGGCACTGAAAACAGGTTTTGTAGGCACGTCTTCACGTGCGCTAGTTGAAATGGAAAAAGCGTTCGTGGCAAACAATGAGCTTGTGCAGTCTTTCGTGAAAAGCTTGGAAGAAGAGAATAAGCAAACGCAGAGTAACGCGAATACACTATTGAAAAACTTTTTAATCGGTTTGGGTTTATTGGCTTTGATTATTGCATTGGCTATGTATTTGATTGGTAAGAGACAAATTGCGCAAACTGGTGCTGCGATGAAGTTGCTAGAAGATGATGGGCAAAATAACCAATTAGCCGTTTTGGAATTATTGGATGAGATGGGTGACCTATCTGAAGGTGACCTGACAGTGCGTGCGCAAGTGAAAGAAAATATTACTGGCGCGATTGCAGATTCTGTTAACTATACGATTGATAGTCTACGTGATGTGGTGACCGAGATTAATAGAGCGTCAGAGCAAGTGACCTCAGCAACCGGTGATGCGCAAGGTACATCAACTGCTTTGTTAGAAGCGGCGGAAATGCAGTCACAACAAATTACTGATACAACAAAAGCGGTTAACGGTATGACCACATCTATTTTACAAGTGTCTACCAATGCGAGTCAGGCTGCGGAGGTTGCGCAAAAATCACTACAAGCCGCTTCACAAGGTTCGCAAGCGGTGCAAGATACGATTGCAGGTATGAATGGTATTCGTGAACAAATTCAAGAAACATCAAAACGTATTAAACGTTTGGGAGAAAGTTCGCAGGAGATTGGTGAGATTGTTGAGCTGATTTCGGATATTACTGAACAAACTAACATTTTGGCATTGAATGCCGCGATTCAAGCAGCATCTGCTGGTGAGGCTGGTAAAGGTTTTACCGTGGTTGCGGAAGAGGTGCAGCGATTAGCGGAACGTTCATCTGAAGCGACAAAACAGATTGGTGCGATTGTGAAGACGATTCAAACCGATACCCATAGTGCTGTTGCTGCGATGGAGAAAAGTACAGAGGGTGTGGTTGAAGGGGCACAACTATCAGATGCAGCGGGTCAGGCACTAACTGAGATTGAGACTGTGACGAATAACTTGGCGAGATTGATTCAGTCTATTTCAACAGCATCGGAAGCACAAACAGAAGCCGCTTCACAGGTGACTCAAAATATGCAGCAAATTCAAGAGATTACGACGCTAACTACCGATGGTACCAAACAAACAACGGAGTCAATTATCCAGCTTACATCTCTAGCCGATGAGTTACGTAAATCGGTTGCTGGTTTTAAATTGTCATAATTTTTATCAGTAAACAATTGGAGTTTAAATTAAGTGCCTGATGATTTTGACATAGGCCCATTAACTTGGGTAAAAGACGATATTAACCAATCGCTAGATTCAGTATTAGAGAGTGTAGAGGCTTTATCAGCAAACCCTCAAGACACTTCTGGTTTGCGTTTTTCTCAAACGCATTTATACCAAGCCTCTGGTGCGCTGGATATGGTTGGTCTAGAAGGCTGTAAATTATTCTGCAACCGATTAGAAAATTTAGTGGTAAAGCTTGAAAAAAAAGAACTGGACGTAAATTCCGACCTCACAGCATTAATCATAAAAGCCGTTAACACCCTTAAATACTACATTCAAGCGTTGCTTAATGGCTCTGCAGACATCCCTTTACGCTTATATTCAGCACTAAAACCGTTGGTAGAGGCAACTGGTGAAACGATTGATGAAAGTGAACTGTTTTTTCCTGACACAAGTAATACCTTACCTGCAGAAGTGGAAAGTAAGGAGTTTAGTGAGGAAGAGTACATAACCTTCATTGCTCAGCAGCGTTTGCAATATCAAAAGGCACTATTGAAATGGATTCAGGCTAAGGATAGTGATGCTTTGACTGCAATGCATGAGGCCTTAAGTAATGTTGCTTTGGCGCAGCATAAACCAAATGTCAAGACATTATGGTGGGCAGCAAGTGCATTTGCTGAGACGTTAAATCTGTCAGAAATTTCAGACAATGTGGCTGCTAAAAAACTTTGCAGAAAGTTAGATCAAGAGCTTCGCCAGTTAACGGTAGGAGAAAGCAAGGCTAACCCAGACTTGCTACGCGATATTTTATATTTTATTGCCATATGTGATACAGATAAAGAGAACGTACTAAAAGTAAAAGAAGTGTTTTCGCTTGAAGGTATGGTAGATAAGAACACATCACAACAAGATGATATTTTATTGTCTGGAGAATCTGAGTTAGGCTTGGTCGCTGACTTTAGATCAACACTTGAAAAATTACGTGATATTTGGGAATCAGTATCAAGTAGCATTGATTTTGAAAAAACTGGCAGCAGTGCAAGCAATGCCTTAGTTGATTTGGATAATGTACTGATCACTAAATTTACTGACAAGCTAAATGAAACAAAAGAATTAACAAAGGGCTTAAGTAAGCGAGCTGTCACTGGTTTATATGATGGGTTGTCAGAAGTCAGCGCTATGCTACGTGATGATAAAAGCAAAGCAACACATGCCGCTTTAATAGAGGTCGCTTCAGCGTTGCATTTGCTAGATAGTGCAACGACAAATTATCAAAATTTAGATGCAGATACTATTGAACACTTACAATCTGAAACAAGGGTGCTTAATGCTATTGTTACAGGAGTAGAGCTAGATCAAACTGAAGGCAGACTCATCAGCGGACTAGATAAAGAGACTATTACGGCTGTAGTTAATGATGTAAATGCTTCGTTAAAAGTAATAGAACAATCATTAGATACTTACTTTAGAAATCCAGAGGATAAATCCACTTTATCATTAGTGGCAACTCCTATTCAGCAAATTAAGTCAATTTTTGACATGCTTAGTTTGCCTACACCAACACAGATTGTGCAAGCTTGTGCAAACTTGGTTCAGTATTTCCAACAAGATGATTATGTTGTGAATCAAGCTGATTTTGAGTTGCTTGCAGAGAGCCTGAGCATGGTTGGTTTATATAGTGAAGAGATGCCAAATGTCAGGCCGGAATCGACTGAAGCACTGGAAGGTGCATTAGAGCGCTTAGATTCAGCATTAGCCTTAACCGGTGTTGCATTTGAAAAAGGTGAAATAGAGACGTTAACACCTACTGAAGTGATTAAAGAAGTTGAAAAGCAGAATATTAATAATGTGCCGGCAGAACAAGTAAGTAGTGAAGATAAAATACTAGATAAAGCCCACGATGAAGAGTTGTTGGACATATACTTAACTGAGGCGGAAGAGGTTCTGGCACAAATTGCTCAGAACCTACAGGCGCTACGAGTTAACGCAACAGATGTTGAACCTTTAGTAGACGTGAGACGAAGCTATCACACGCTTAAGGGTAGTGGACGAACCGTCGGTTTGGCTGGACAAGCTGAAGTAGCTGCAAAAGTAGAAATATTTTTGAATGGTATTGTTGATAATATAGAAACGTTGAATGCTGAACAAATCACAAAATTAGAAAAAATCACTGAGACTTTTGCTGTCTGGGCTGCAGAGCTTAAAGCTAATAATAGTGTCAGTATTGATCAAGCATTTTGGTTAAGTGAGGCTGATGCTTTATCTACAATAGATAGCTCAGAAGCAACAGGAAAAGAAGATGCTGATAAAGAACAGGAAGCCTATGTACTTATCGGTGGTAAGCGAAAACTAAGTCGACAGTTGTATGAGATTTTCTTAAACGAAAGCATGCAAAACCTGACTGTACTAGAGCAAGATGTAGCTAAGCTAACAGAAAATAAAACGACGATTCCTGAAAAAGAGGCTAACCGTGCTGTTCACACATTAGCAAGCAATGCTTTAGCGGCCGGCTTTACACCATTAGGAGAGCTAAGTCGCGCCCTGGAAAGGTGGCTTGATGAAGCTGCTCACAACTGGACACCAGAAGATTTAACACTTTATTCAAACGTGACAGAAGCTATTGCAAAAATGTGGCAAGCGGCCTCTGAACAAAAAACACCGCGAGCTAAAAGATTATTAATAAAATTACTTAATGAAGCATCAGAAAAAATAAGCCAAAATAAAGAAGCTTCAGAAGTGATGGATGCGTTGTCGAGTGAAGAAGACCATGAAGAAAACAAAGAGCCTATCATTGAGGAGGTTTTAGATGTGGCAACTGAAGATGCAATGGTTGAAGAGATTGCTGCAACTAAACTAGAAACAGATTTCACAAATAATAGAATTAACACAAAAGATGTAAATCCAGAGCTGCTGGAGATGTTTACTGAAGAGGCCAATGAAATCTTGCCAGAAATTGGTATTGAACTAAGGGCATGGAAATCTAAGCCAAAAAGTAAAGAACATGCTGAGGCGTTACAACGTTCATTGCATACCATAAAAGGTAGTGCACGGATGGCATCTCAAGCTGAAATTGGCACTATCGCGCACGAACTCGAAGAATTCATCTTAGGTATTAGCAAGAAAACACCAGCAGATAATGACTTTGACGTGATGTTCTTAGAATTAGACAAAATGTCTAGTTACTTTGATACCAAAGTAGAAGTAGTGGGCGAGGACGGTGCAGCAACACTTGAAGATGAAGATGCATTACATATTGCACGTGGAACGGATCGTAAATCACAATTCTTACGTATGCGGGCAGAAATGTTGGATCAATTGATTAATGAAGCTGGTGAGGTGTCGATTATACGTTCTCGTATTGACCGAGAAATGGTTGGCTTTAAGCAGTTCTCCAATGATTTAACAGATAGTTTGGTTCGATTGCGTAGTTATTTACGAGAGTTGGAAATTGAAGCAGAAACGCAAATGCAATCCAGAATGAGCATATTGCAAGAAGCTAATGAATCATTTGACCCACTTGAGTTTGACCGTTTTACTAGACTGCAAGAACTGACGCGTATGATCGCCGAAAGCGTGAATGACGTTGGCACCATTCAAACTGGCCTACTGTCTAATCTAGGCCAAACTGAAGCAGCGCTACAGCAACAAAACCGAATGAACCGTGAACTTCAACAAGGTTTGCTAGGTGTAAGGATGTTGCCATTCCAGCAAATTTCTGAACGTATGCAACGTATTGTAAGGCAGACGGCACGAGAACTTAATAAGTCTGTTGATTTGGTTATTAATGGTGAAGGAACAGAAATTGACCGTAGTATATTAGATAGAATTAGCGCACCATTAGAACATTTGTTAAGAAACTCTGTGGCACATGGTATAGAGGCTAAGAATATAAGAAAAGCCAATGGCAAGTCCGAGAGTGGCAGCATTAATATCAGCATACAGACAGTCAATGATGAAATTCATATTGTTGTTACTGATGATGGTGCTGGTGTAGATCTAGAAAAAGTAAAACAAATAGCGATTAACAAAAAACTATTAGAAGCAACTGCAGATATTACTGAAGATGCACTGCTGTCTGTCATCTTTGAGCCCGGATTTTCTACTGCTGCTGATGTCTCTCAAATTGCAGGGCGAGGTGTCGGTCTAGATGTTGTACGAAATGATATTAGTGGTCTTGGTGGTCGTATTGATATGGCAACTGAAGCAGGCAAAGGTGCAAAATTTAATATCTACCTGCCGGTAACACAGTCAGTGACACAAGTGCTAGTAGTGCGTGCAGGAGAGAATACCTATGCGTTACCTGTGGCAATGATTGTGCAAGCCCAAAAAGTTAAACACAATGATTTAATGGCTGCTTATGCTGATGGTAAAATTACATGGGGAGATGTTAATTATCCTCTACATCATCTTGCTAGATTATTAGGTAACCAAGAGCATCAACTTGACGACCTTCCTTATTCATCCATTATATTGTTGCGTAGTGGTGAACATATGGTTGCACTTCACGTTGATGAAGTTATTGGTAACCAAGAGGTTGTGATGAAGGAAATTGGTACGCAGCTAGCCCGTGTGCCAGGAATCGTTGGTGCAACAGTTACTGGTGATGGCCGTATCGTATTGATTTTGAATCCTGTACAAATTGCAAATAGAGAAGTGCTTTCAGTTAAAAATGTATCAGCAAAAACCGTTAAAACTAAAGCGAAAAAAGAGGTTAGAAAATCACGTGCTCTAGTTGTCGATGACTCGCTAACTATGCGGAAAGTGCTTGGTCGCTTGTTAGAGCGCGATGGTTATGAGGTGCAGGTAGCAAAAGATGGCATGGATGCGATGGAGTTGCTACAAACTAGTACACCAGATATCATTTTAACGGACATTGAAATGCCTCGAATGGATGGTTTTGGCTTGGCTAGGAATATTCGCGATGATGAACGTACTACCAATACACCATTGATTATGATTAGCTCACGTACGGCAGATAAACATCAAAATATGGCCAAAGAAATTGGTGTGGATGCATTCTTCGGCAAGCCTGTACAAGATGAAGAGTTAGTGACTAAAATGAATGCGTTATTAAAACGAAAAAAATAGAATAACCAATAGGTAACAATAAGCCGCTAAATTTTAGCGGCTTTTTTTATGTTAATGGCATCATTTTTTTATTAGCAAGGGTAGAATATCCGCATGCAAGATTTAAGCAATACCCCATCATTTATTCATTTGCGCTGTCATAGTGAGTATTCTATTGTGGATGGCACCGTTAGGATTAATGATTATGTGAATGCGGCAAAGGCTGATGCTATGCCCGCGCTGGCATTAACTGATATTAGTAATTTGTTTGGTGCCGTTAAATTTTATAAAGCTGCGAGAAAGCAAGGTGTTAAAGCCATCATTGGCGCTGATGTCTGGTTAGAGAATGGCAAAAAGCCACAGCAACCAACGCGCGCATTGTTGTTGGTGCAAAATGACGCAGGATATAAGCTACTTTGTGAGTTGTTAAGTAAAGCTTATTTAGAAAACCAAACCAGAGAGCGACCTGAGTTAAAGGCTGAATGGTTTGAACACAATGCGGGTGGTACAGAAGGTCTGATTTTTCTTTCAGGTAATAATGAAAGCGATATTGGCGTTGCGCTGAGCCAAAATAACATCAGCTCAGCAACAGAACAGGCTCAATATTGGTCTAACTTATTTCCTAATCGCTTTTATCTTGAAGTGCAGCGTATTGCAAAGCCAGAGAATGAGAAAAAACAAGAGTCTACCGTACAACAAGTACTGTCAATTGCGAGTAACTTAAATATTCCGGTGGTGGCAACGCAGCCTATTCAGTTTGTAAAACAAGATGATTTCCAAGCGCATGAAGCACGCACCTGTATTGCTGGAGGTTATATGCTTGCTGATAGGCGTAGACCTAAAAAGTTTACGGATGAACAGTATTTCAAAACGCAGTCACAAATGGCTGAGTTGTTCGCAGACATTCCTGAGGCATTGGCCAATACAATACAAGTTGCCAAACGCTGCAATCTGACGCTAACACTTGGTGAGAATTACTTACCAGACTTTCCGACCCCAAATCGACAAGACTTGGCTACTTACATGGCTGAGCAATCTATGGAGGGTATGCAGAAGCGTTTAGCACATTTATATCCAGATGAGGTGTTGCGCGCAGAAAAGTTACCAGAATACGAGGAACGGCTTAAGTTTGAATGCAAAATCATCAATCAAATGGGTTTTGCTGGATATTTTTTGATTGTTGCTGACTTTATTAATTGGGCGAAAAGTAATGGTGTGCCAGTAGGGCCAGGACGTGGCTCTGGTGCGGGCTCTTTAGTTGCTTATAGTCTAGGTATTACAGATCTCGACCCACTTGAGTATAACTTACTATTCGAGCGCTTTTTAAATCCTGAACGTGTTTCAATGCCTGATTTTGATATCGATTTCTGTCAGGAAGGGCGTGACCGTGTCATTGATTACGTGAAGAATAAATACGGCCTAGATTCTGTTTCTCAGATTGCGACTTTCGGCACGATGGCGGCTAAGGCCGTGATTCGTGATGTAGGTCGAGTGCTAGATTTACCGTTTAATTTTGTAGATAGTGTGGCTAAGCTAATCCCATTAGAGCTCGGCATTACATTGACGGATGCTTTAGTTAAAGAACCACAGCTACAAGAGCGTCGAGAAAAAGAGGAGGAAGTTGCTAAGTTATTAGAACTTGCACTCAGGCTAGAAGGCGTGGTGCGTAATGTTGGGATGCATGCTGGCGGTGTGTTGATAGCGCCAGGTAAGATTTCTGATTATTCACCCATATATTGTCAGGCTAATGGTGATAGCTTAGTCAGCCAATATGATAAAGATGATGTTGAAGCCGTTGGGCTGGTTAAGTTTGACTTTTTAGGGCTGCGAACACTCACCATACTGGATATGGCGATTGATAACGCGAATGCGCAGAGAGCAAGCGAGAGTAAGCCGCCATTAGTGTTAGAAGCGTTACCGTTAGATGATAAGGCTACATTTGACCTGTTGAAAAGGTCGAATACTACTGCCGTATTCCAGTTAGAGTCTAAAGGTATGAAGGATATGCTAAAACAAGCGAAGCCTGATTGCTTTGAAGATATTATCGCCTTGGTTGCGTTATACCGCCCTGGACCAATGGATTTGATCCCGGATTATTGCCGTCGTAAGCATGGACAGCAACGTGTAGATTACCCACATCCATCAACTGAAATCATTCTAAAAGAAACTTACGGTATTGCCGTTTATCAAGAACAAGTGATGCAGATTGCACAGGTGGTTGCTGGATACAGCCTAGGCGCTGCGGATATGTTGCGTCGTGCTATGGGTAAGAAACAGCCAGAAGAGATGGTTAAACAGCGTGAGGTGTTTAATGAAGGCGCACAAAAAAATGGCTTAAGCTTACAACAATCAAACGAACTGTTTGACTTGCTAGAGAAGTTTGCTGGCTATGGTTTTAATAAATCACATGCAGCTGCCTACGCATTGGTTGCCTACCAAACTGCTTATCTAAAAGTACATTACCCATCGGCGTTCTTAGCCGCGACCATGTCCGTAGACATGAATAGTACTGATAGTGTTCGTATCTTCTTTGATGATTGTGCACCGAATGAGGTGGAAGTATTACCACCTGATGTCAACCGAAGCGAATACAAATTTAAACCATTGAGTGATAAGCAAATTTTATACGGGCTGGGTGCGGTAAAAGGTTCTGGTGCGGCAGCCATCGATTTAATGATAGAGGCGCGTAACGAGGGAGGGCCTTTTAAAGACTTATTTGATTTCTGTAGCCGTTTAGATTTACGCAAAGTGAATCGCCGAGTGATTGAGTCGCTGATTCGTGCGGGTGCATTTGATCAATTGGAGCCCAATCGTGCGGCCTTATTAGCCGGTGTTAGTGCAGCAGTTGGTGCAGCAGAGCATGCTAACAATCATGTAGGTCAAGACAATCTCTTTGGTGAAGAGTTGGGTATTCAACATCAATTGCCAGCGGTTTCGGCATGGTCGCCTGAAGAAGAGTTGATTGAGGAGAAAATAGCATTAGGTTTTTATCTTAGTGGCCATCCTTACTTAGGATACAAAGATGAAATTGCGCAGTTCGTGCATGGTACGCTGGCAGATATATCCCCACAAGAACACCCTAAGCTGCTAGCAGGCGTGGTCTTGGGTGTGCGTGTTCGCATGACGCAACGAGGAAAAATGGCCATTGTGACTCTAGATGACGCGGTAGCCAGAGTGGAAGTGGTGATAGGTGGCGAGTTATTAGCTGAGCATGCACACTTAATAAAAGAGGATCAATTGCTGATAGTAGAAGGTCGTATCAGCCACGATGATTTTTCGGGAGGTAATCGCGTGAATGTGCGGAAATTATTTAACTTACCAGCTGCGAGAAGCCACTATGCGAGTATGCTTAAAATCGCTTGCAATGGGCAATCCGATGCCGCTAAGTTAACGACTATATTAGCGCCTTATCGAAAAGGCGAAGCGTCTGATAAAAAGTTGTGTCCAATCAAAATTGAATACCACAATAAAACTAGCCAAGCGAGTTTAATGCTAGGTGATAGTTGGCGTGTTGAGTTGCAAGATGACTTGATTCGTCACTTAGAGGGTTGGTTGTCAAAAGAAAATGTAAAAATCATTTATAATTAGCACCATTGAAAAACTTAAATTAAGAGTTGAATATGAGTTATAGAAGAGCCACAGATGCGAAATTAAGCTACTTAGACTTTGAGCAACCTATTGCTGAGCTGAAAAAGAGAATTGAGTCATTGCAAGAAGCGCATGACGAGCACGATGATTTAGATGTTGCGAAAGAAGTTGCACAGTTAGAGAAGAAGAGTGCTCAGATGCTAACTGAGACGTATCAAAACCTAACAGCTTGGCAAGTATCGCAGGTCGCGCGCCATCCCCAGCGCCCTTATACACTTGATTATATTGAAGCTATTTTTACTGATTTTGAAGAATTGCATGGTGATAGAGCTTTCCATGATGATCCTGCTATTGTTGGTGGTGTAGCGCGCTTAGATGATGTGCCTATGATGGTGATTGGCCAGCAAAAAGGGCGTGACGTAAAAGAGCGTCAATATCGCAATTTTGGCATGCCAAGACCAGAGGGTTACCGTAAAGCATTACGCTTACTTAAACTGGCTGAAAAGTTTAAGTTGCCGATTGTTACCCTGATTGATACACCTGGTGCTTACCCAGGCATTGGTGCAGAAGAACGTGGCCAATCAGAAGCGATTGCTAAAAACTTATATGTGATGGCTGAGCTTAAAACGCCAATCATCGGTGTTGTTATCGGTGAAGGAGGGTCGGGTGGTGCTTTGGCATTAGGTGTTGTTGATCAACTGTTAATGTTACAACACTCTACATACTCCGTGATTTCGCCAGAAGGTTGTGCATCTATCTTATGGAAGAGCGCTAGTAAGGCGCCAGAAGCAGCGGAAACGCTAGGTATTACAGCTGAAAGATTAAAAGGGCTTGGATTGGTCGACCAAATCTTACCTGAGCCTTTAGGCGGTGCTCATCGTGATGCTGAAGCAATGGTAGCGACGCTGAAGAAATCTATTAAGACAAACTTAGCGGCTTTGCAGAAAATGACCATAGAAAAATTGCTAGAAACAAGATATGAGCGCTTGATGAGTTATGGCAAGTTCAAAGAACCCGCCAAAAAATAACTTGGCAGCAGGCAAGAAAACTTCATTATTAAGTCAGCTTAAGCTTTTTTTAAGAGACTTTTTACTTCAACAAAAGCGTATCCAACCTAGTCTTTTAGTCGCCTATAGTGGCGGCTTAGACTCTACCGTACTATTACATGCACTCCATCAATTGCAAACTGAATTGCCAATACAATTACGTGCGATGCATGTGCATCATGGCCTTAGTGAAAATGCCGACAATTGGGTAAGCTTTTGTAAGCAGACATGTGCTGATTTAAATATCCCATTTAAAACGCGTCAAGTACGTATTGATGATGAAAGCCGTTTAGGTGTTGAAGCTGCAGCTAGAGCTGCACGTTACCAGGCATTATCCGTAGAAGATTCTGATTACGTCTGTCTTGGCCATCATGAAGACGATCAAGCAGAAACATTATTGCTGCAGTTAGCTCGTGGAGCCGGTGTAAAAGGCCTAGCAGGGATGGCGAAAGTGGATATTAAGCGTCGCTTCATCAGGCCGCTATTAAGCTCATCGCGTGCTGATTTGATGGCTTATGCCAAGCAACATAAACTGCAATGGATTGAAGATGACAGTAATGCGGATACCAGGTTTGATCGCAACTTTCTGCGTCATGAACTCATGCCTGTTTTTAACAGACAATACCCAAGTATTAGCCAAACATTAGCGCGTTCTGCATCCCATATGGCTCAGGCTAGCGAACTATTAGATGATTTGGCGAAGCTAGATGCTGAAGTTGTTATAGATCAATCACATCAGTATGGCGCGTTAAGGTTGGATGGTCTAAATGTATTAAGGGAAGCTAGGCAGGCCAACCTAGTCCGTTGGTGGCTAGCTAACAATCAGATTGATATGCCAAGTACAGCTTTACTGACGCAAATTTTGAAACAGTTACAGTCTAAAAAGACAGATGCAGCAATCAAAGTAAAAGTGACTGAAAGCCTTTATGTCATGCGCTATAAAGCATTGGCTTTTCTTGTGCAAGAGCCTAAAAGCTTAACGCCCATTAATTTGCTTTGGCAGGGCGAAGAAGTTGTCATTTTACCTAACCTGTCACGTTTGTTTTTTAGAAAGAAAATAGGTGAGGGTATTGCATATAAGCGTGGTGGTAGCGATTTGAAATTGCGGATTAAAAATAGAGAAGGTGGTGAGCGTTTTTTACCTGAATTGGGACGTCCTAGGCGCGGCTTAAAAACCATTATGCAATCCATTGAAATGCCGCCTTGGCAACGTGAACAATTACCACTTATCTTTATGGATGAAACTTTAGCCATCATTCCTAATGTAGGTGTAGATGCAAACCTAATAGCCAAAAGTCATGAGCCTGGTTTAGTCGTTAGTTGGCAAGCAGCTATAAGCTGATCACTTACTTAGTTTTCTTTACCTAAAGTACACTGATACATCAATTTGTCATTAATTGGTTTATATTATTCACCTTCGGTGGTTGTATGCAACCATTTTTTCGCATAGAATACTCATTACCGACTTCAAAATTACCATACCTTTTTGATTTATAAGTACTTTTTATAATGAGTCAATGTTGGAATGCAACTTGCAATGTAGTATGGGATGAACGTTTATAAAAGTATCAAAATTTTTAAAAGGAATTAACATGAATAAAGCATTCAAACCCAAACTAATAGCCATTGCCATTTTGACTGTTTACAGCCTGCCAGTTACGATATTGGCGGAAGAAGCTGACATTACGACAGACGCGATTGAGGTAATTAGTAACACGCCGTTAGAAGGGGTGGGCTTACCTAAAGAGGTTATCCCTTCAAGTATTCAAACACTGAATACAAAAGACATTGAAGATGAAAACAACCTGACGATTGCAGATGCCTTGAGTAACAGCATCACTGGTGTCAATATCAACCATGTTCAAAATAATCCATATCAGCCTAATGTTAACTACCGCGGTTTTACCGCTTCACCTTTACTAGGTACACAACAAGGTTTGTCTGTCTTTGTTGATGGAGTGCGTGTGAATGAGGTTTTTGGTGATGTTGTGAGTTGGGATTTAATTCCTTTGAATGCCGTTTCTAAAATTAATTTGATTCCTGGGTCTAACCCAGTTTTTGGTTTGAATACATTGGGCGGCGCACTTTCATTACAAACAAAAAGTGGTAGAAAAAACCCAGGTGGATCAGTTCAGGTACAAGGTGGTTCTTGGGGTAGGGCTGCAACCGAGGCGGAATATGGCGCAGTTGCTGATAATGGTGTTGATTTTTTTATTTCAGGGAACCTATTTCACGAGCAAGGTTGGCGTGATGCTTCACCAAGTGATGTACGTCAGATGTTTAGTAAAGTGGGTTGGCAAGGTGAAAACACCGATGCTAATTTGAGTCTTACTTTGGCGGATAATGAACTGATCGGGAATGGCTTCGTACAAAAAGACTTTCTGAGCCAACTAGACTATGAGTCTATTAACACTAAGCCAGATGTCACCGAAAATGAGATGGCATTCTTAAACTTCAATTTAAATCATTACTTTAATGATAATACCGTTTTCAGCGGCAACACCTATTATCGGAAAGTAAGGACATCTACACTGAATGGAGATGTGAATGATGATGTAGATGATGCGCAATTTTTGGCAGATTGTACTGGAGGCGCCAATATTGAAGAGGAATGTGGTGGTGCTATCAATCGCAGCAAGTCCAAACGAGATGGCTTTGGTTTAGCAGGTCAATTGACATTTAGTGATGATTTGTTTGGTAAGACAAATCAGCTTATTACAGGGGCAGGTTACAATCAGGGTAAAACGAAATTTGAACAAAGTACCGAATATGGTAACATCACCGCTAGTCGCGGAGTAGCCGGTATCGGTGAATTTAATGATGATGAGGCTCCTGTAGATTTGAGGGCAAAGACTGAAACTTATAGCCTATTTGCCACTGATACTTTATCACTGTCAAATATGTATCATTTAACTGTTTCAGCACGCTATAACTATACTAAAGTCGATAATAAAGATAAGTTGACGCCTAAGGGTGTTCCTGAGTCATTGACTGAAGATTTTACATTCAATCGGGTTAATCCTGCGATAGGGTTAAGCGTAACACCAAGTAAGGATTTTTCTTTCTATGGTAGTTATAACGAAGGTAGTCGTGCACCAACAGCCATTGAGCTAGGCTGTGCATTCCAAGATTTAGACAATGACGGTATAGGTGATACGCCTTGTCGTTTGCCTAATGCTTTAGCAGGTGATCCACCTTTAGCCCAAGTTGTTTCTAAGACGTTTGAAGCTGGCGTTAATGGTAAATTAATAAATAGCATTGGCTATTCAGCGAGTGTTTACCGATCTCAAAATTCAAATGACATACAGTTCATCTCCTCCAACCCGGGTACTGGTCAAGGCAACTTCTTAAATGTGGGTAAAACCCGCCGCCAAGGTTTAGACTTAGGGCTGAATGGAAAAGCAGGGTCTAAATTTAAATGGAACGTTGGCTACAGCTTTGTTAAGGCGACATATGAGTCAGCTTTTAAAGTTGCAAGCGAAGTAAACTCAAGTGCGGTAAGCGATGAAATTCAAGTTTCACCCGGCAACGAGTTGCCAGGGATTCCTAATCACCAACTGAAGTTTCGTGGTGAGTGGCAAGCGACGCCAAACTGGGCTATAGGCACAAATATCCTAGCATTCTCTGAGCAATACTCATTTGGTAATGAGAATAACAAGCATCAAGGTGAAGGCGCTAAAGTGAGTGGTTATGCCATTATGAATTTAGATACGCGGTATGTGTTCAATAATTCAGGGTGGGAGTTGTTTGGACGTGTTAACAATATTTTAGACAAAGAATATTATAGTGCAGGTCTATTAGGCGAAAACTTCTTTGATGAAACAGGTGCATTTGATAATGGCGATGACGAAGCGGCTTTCTTAGTAGCTCCAGGAGCTCCACTAGCGGGTTGGATAGGCGTGCGTTATGCGTTTGGTAAAAAGAAATAATAGATAGAGAAAGTTAATTGACTGCACAAGCAAAAACACATCTTCAAAACTTTAATCAAACGCGTAGCAATAAAGTACTTATTGTCGAAGATGAAGATTTGTTTGCGCGTGCAGTCGCTAAACATTTAAAGAAAGCTGGCTTTGATTGTGAGTGTGCAGCCACCTTAAAGGATGCACGAGCACTTTCTAAGCAATTCTCCCCCGACCTTGTATTGTTGGATATGCGTTTGCCTGATGGCAATGGTTTAGATTTAATCGCTGAGCTAGTCGATAAAAATATCAAAGTCATTGTCATGACGGCTTACGGTGAGGTCAGTGATGCTGTGCAAGCGATGAAGCTTGGCGCTAATGATTATCTAAAAAAGCCGATAGACTTAGAAGAACTGTTACTTATTATTCAAAAAAATGAGAAGACATTTGAGTTGCAAATAAGTCTGGACCACGCAAAACAACGTAACTCACATGCAAGTTCACATGCTAGCCAGGGCGTTGAACTTTTAGGTGATAGTCCTGCGATGCAGAGCATACGTGAGCAAATTACAAAAATTGCACAGCTTGGCCATTTGGTTGATGCTATTCCACCAACGGTTTTAATTTCAGGTGAAACTGGAACAGGTAAGGATGTTGCTGCGCGTTTATTACATTTATCTTGCACACATAAAGAAAAGCCGTTTGTCCATGTAGATTGTGCTTCATTACCAGCTGAGTTGATTGAAAGCGAGCTGTTTGGACATGAAAAAGGGGCGTTTACCAATGCAGTGGCAACTAAGCCTGGCTTGATTGAGGCAGCTGAAGACGGTACTTTGTTTTTGGATGAGATAGGTGAGTTGCCTTTAGCGCTACAAGCGAAGCTGCTCAATGTGTTAGAACGTCGACAAGTGCGCCGTTTAGGCGCGACAAAAGAACGTAATGTGCCAGCTCGCATTATTGCGGCAACCAATCGGGATTTGCATGAAATGTCGAACGCAGGCCAATTTAGGTCAGATTTATATTTTAGATTGAATGTCATGAGTTTGAATATGCCTGCTTTGCGCGAACGTGAAGGAGATGTGGTGCAACTGGCTAAACATTTTATGCAATTAACTGATAAACGTTACGGTTTGCCAGAACATACATTAAGCTTAAGTGCAGAAGAGGCTATCAAAGGATATGCATGGCCAGGCAATGTGAGAGAGTTGCGACACCAAATTAGTCGTGCAGTGCTGTTAAGCAATAAAAGTATAGTTACGGCGGCGGACATTGCTTTGCCAAATAATACGTCTGAGATTGCAAGTCAGCTGAATATGGAAAGTCGAATATCACCTACATTAGATGCTGCAGAAAAAAGCATGCTCATTGCGGCGCTTGAGTCTTCTAATCATAATATTTCTAAAGCCGCACGACATCTTGGAATCACACGGATGAAAATGCGTTACCGTATGGAAAAACATAACATCAGCATTTAATATCTTTTTGCTGGCATGGTATGATTCCAGTCATTAGATACTGGAGTTTTTCATGAGTGCACATGTCGTTTTAGGCACGCCGTTATCCGCTTCCGCAACTAAAGTAATGCTATTAGGCAGTGGCGAGTTAGGCAAAGAAGTCATTATCGCATTGCAGCGTTTTGGGGTGGAGGTCATCGCTGTTGATCGTTACGAAAACGCCCCTGGTCACCAGGTTGCGCATCGCGCTTATACGATTGATATGACCGATGGAGACGCATTAAAAAGTTTAGTCGAAAAAGAGCAGCCACATCTTATTGTGCCAGAAATTGAAGCCTTAAATACAGATGCATTGGCTGAAATTGAGCAAGCTGGACTATCCACTATTATTCCAACAGTAAAAGCAGTACAGTTAACGATGAATAGAGAAGGCATTCGTCGTTTAGCTTCCGAAAAGCTGAATCTACTTACATCACCTTATGCTTTTGCAAGAAGCGAAGCAGAATTGGCTGCTAGTATCGATTCGGGTATTGGCTACCCTTGTTATATCAAACCGACTATGTCATCTTCAGGTAAGGGACAATCGCGCATTACACAAGCCAGTGAGATAAAAACCGCTTGGGATTATGCTGCATCAGGTGGGCGTGTCAATCAAGGTGTTGTGATTGTAGAGGGACAAATAGATTTCGATTTTGAAATCACCTTGCTTACTGTGCGAGCCAAAAATGCCGAAGGTGAAACGCAAACGTACTTTTGTGAACCAATAGGTCACAGACAATCGCAAGGTGACTATGTAGAAAGCTGGCAGCCGCAAGCGATGACGATGAGTGCGCTAAAAGCTTCGCAAGCCGTCGCTAAAGCTATTACTGATGCGCTTGGTGGCCTAGGCTTGTTTGGTGTAGAGCTCTTTGTGAAAGGTGATCAAGTTTGGTTCTCAGAGGTCAGCCCACGCCCGCACGATACAGGCATGGTAACGATGTGTAGCCAACGCTTAAATGAGTTTGAATTACATGCGCGCGCAATATTAGGATTGCCAGTCGATGTGTCGATGGCTAAGCCAGGAGCAAGTGCCGTGATTTACGGTGGTGTAGACAGCGAGAATCTAACTTACGCAGGTTTAGAAGCTGCTTTAACTGTACCTAATAGTGAAGTCCGTTTATTTGGCAAGCCTCAGTCGTTCGCACGTCGACGTATGGGGGTTGCATTAGCAACAGCATCAGATACCAATACCGCCAGAGAGCTCGCGCAAAAGGTGGCAGGATTCGTAAAGCCAAAGGCTGGTTGATGCTAGACAAAATTGATGAAGTCGGCACTAATAAGTCTACGTTTTATGAGTTGCTAGGCGGTGACGTCAGCGGTAAAGAAACCGTGAAACAGCTAGTAGAAACTTTTTATGATGTGATGGACAGTGACCCAAAGGCGGCTGGTTTACGTGCCATACATTCAG
>JBJPGD010000012.1:0-6014 GCA_048595445.1 Methylophilaceae bacterium | reverse complement strand
TTGTTAGCCATGGCAAAAGAAGATGATGCGCTACACGTTGTTGTGCTCCCTACTAACCAAGGTAAAGGTGCTGCAGTATTGCATGGGTTGAATGCGGCTGCGCAAGCTGGCTTTAGTCATGTACTAACAATGGACGCTGATGGGCAACACCCTGCGGAGCGGATTCCAATATTTATGGCAACATCTATTGCACAACCCTCTTCTATGATATTAGGCGTACCTGTATTTGATGCAAGCGCACCTAGTCTACGTGTTAAAGGTAGGCAAATATCAAATTGGTGGGCTAACTTAGAAACCTTGTGGATGGGAATTGGAGATTCATTATTTGGCTTTCGGATTTATCCAATTGAACCTTTGAGACAAATCATGCGCAAACAACTTTGGATGCGCCATTTTGACTTCGATCCAGAAGCCGTTGTACGCTTGTGCTGGCGAGGTATTAGGCCTATTAATTTACCAGCACCTGTACGTTATTTTAGTATTAAAGAAGGTGGCGTTTCACATTTTCGCTATTTGCGCGATAACGTGTTGCTCACTTGGATGCATACGCGCTTGTTTATTGGTTTCGTGCTGCGCTTACCGGTTTTATTGATCAGACGTTTTAGCAGTTAAATTAATATAAATTATTTAAGCTTAACCTCTCCTCCAGTACGTTATTGATACCAATAATATCGCGATATAGCCAAGTATAAGTCCACCTAATACATCTAGTGCAACATGCTGGCGAGTTGCTAGTGTTGAGTAAATGATGCCGGCACCCCAGATGACATTAAGGGCTCTTGTCCAGTGAGGTGCTTTAAAATGTTTCAGTAACCTTGCAGTCCATATCCCTGAAAAAAAAGCGCTGGCAACATGTAAAGATGGACAAGCATTACCAGCCGCATCAATACTCTTAAGAAAGCTAACACTAGGATGTAAACGCCAATCGATATTAGCGGGTGCTATCGTTGTCGGCCAATAGTAAAAAATGGCTAACCCTGTGATGCACATTAATGATATTGCAGTTGTAAATTCGAATAACTCACGTTTTGAGGCCATTAATACTAGTGGTATTCCAACATAAACCCATAGAGATAGGTAAAGCGGCAAAGCGATTGGCTGGAAGCTGATCAGGTTATCTACAAACGATAAAGGAATTAATGTGATTGGGTAAGCTGGGTGTTTAAGCACATGAAAATATGCGATGAAGAACAAGCTGATGAATAATGTAAAGCCTACTATTTTTAGAAGTATATGGCTGGTGAATGTGGCCTTGATATGATGCAGCCAGTTGGCTTCAGCGGGGTTATGTTTGTTTTTTAATGACATTAAAGCGTTTGCCTGAGCGTGACAAAATGTAGCTTTAGTGATTTAGCCGATTTGAGTATGTCGGGCAAAACTTCTAGAATAACCGGTACGCCTTGAGGCGTGCGTGCTGCGTTACCATCATGCATGAGCAAGATAGACCCTGCCTGGAGCTTAGCTAATAACTTGTTTTTAACTTGGCCTGCATTGTTTGTTTGCGTGTCATAGCCACGCGCTGTCCAGCTGACAAATGTGAGCCCTAACTGGGCAAGCACAGGTTCCAAAAAAGGATTGCGGAACCCAGCAGGCGCTCGGAAAAATAGTGGGCATTGTGCAGTTATATCGGTCAAGGTATGTTGAGCGGCTTCAATTTCCCGTTTAAAACCCTTCATGCCAAGCAGTGAAAAGTTGTGACGATGTTGTTGGCTATGATTTTCAATCGCATGCCCACGCTGTATGATTTCTCGACATAGAATAGGATGGCGTACTGCCTTTTCACCAATGCAAAAGAATGTCGCCTTAGCATTGTGGCTGTCGAGTATTTCTAGCACTTTAGGCGTCACTTCTGGGTCTGGCCCATCATCAATGGTTAGGGCAATTTGGTTTTTTGTCACAGCACTAGTTGGTAGCTGCGTCCAGTTAGGCCCCAGCCAGTGACTACGTGGCCAAAGGCCATTGATCGTGATAATGAAGTGATTAAAAATAATGGCACCCAAAGTCCACACCCATAACTGAGGTAAAAGGATGGTGATGATTAAGCACAGAAAATGCAGGCAAACCGTCATTTGTATAAAGAGTGTTGGCTGATATGGTCGCGTGTTATGCATTAGGTTTTTTTGCAAAAGCGGTAGAGTAAATAAGCGACAATATGACGCCTGGTGCGACGGTGACACCGATCGCTTGTAATATTGAAACATTAGAAAAAGCGAGCAAACCAAAACCGATGACTGTGGTGAGGTTGGCAAATAACATAGAAGCAAGAACACGAGGTGTATTGGGTGTGCTATTACTTGAAGTATTAAAAAACAAAGCATAATTAGAACCAACAGCTACGACTAACAATAGGCCAACTAAATGCAAGATGATTAATTGCTGACCTAGAAAGGCTAAACTCGCAGTCACCGTCACAACGGCAGCTGCTAAAGGCGCAATAATACGCAATACCTGAGTGATTGATTTGAACGTAAACAATAAAAGAATAATGATCGCGACCAGACCGCTAAGTGACAGCATAATCGCTTCTTGCATATAGCCAGAATATAGGCGGTCTGATTCTTTTTTCATGTCGATAAAGGTGACATTGGGTAGCTGACTAGCGTTTAATACTTGTTGGATTTTATGCGCATTAATTTCCATACCTTTGGGTGCGGTTAATGGTAATAAAGCACTCCAGCGCTCACCTTTCTGTAAAAGCAGTGCGTCAATGGCCATCGCCATCGAGGTTTTCTCTAATTGGCTTGCCTGTAAAAGAGGCTGTTGTCGTGCCGACTCAACATCAGCTAAAAATGGTGCGAATAATGTTACTTTGACGGGTAAATTTTTCGTGGCCTGAATGAGCTTTTCATTGAGGTCAGTTGTCGTAGGTAAGCTTGCTTGACGTGTTCTTTGTGTTGCTTCACTTGGTAGGTAACGGCTGGGAGTCTCGAAACTGGCGATTGTGCCTTCCTCAACCTGAAGTTGTAGTAGCGTTGATACTTGTTCAGAAGTCCGTAAAACGGATTCTCTGCTCTTACCTGTGGCCACAACTAAGTAACGTACATCAGAGGCACCTACATCAGCACGTAAACTGGTATCTAATGCAATATCTTCTTTAGAGATGGGGCTCAATGAAGCAATTTCCTTACTCCACAAATCGTTGCGATGGCTAAAAAGGATAGTGCAAGCAATGAGTAATAGCACAATGATTGGCCAACGAATTTTACTGGCTAGATTGACAATGCCAGCCAGCTTTCGGCCCGTGGGAGCATCATCATGAATACGGAAATTCGCAGGCAATAATTGCGGTAATACAAAGCGTGTGACGATAGCCGCAGTGGTTAACCCGGAAATTGCGTATAGGCCTAGTTGTGCAAGCCCAGGAAAGCCTGAAAATAATAATGAAGCAAAACCGCATATTGAGGTTAATACGCCGAGTCGAATCGTTGGCCAAAATTGTTTAACCCAGCTTTGTTGGTTTGCGCTTCCTTGTTCTGATTGTATAAATAAATAGATGGAATAATCCACTGCCTCACCAATAAGTGCAGTACCAAAGCCTAAGGTGATGCCGTGTACTGTACCAAAGCCTAGACTCACAGCAGTAATGCCAGCTAGGACGCCACTTAACACAGGGAGCAGCCCGAGTAAAAGCGCCTTAAAAGAGCGATAAACCAGTAGCAAGAGTGTCGTGATGAGTATGATGCTAATCATTGATAAGCTCAAGACTTGGTGCTTGATAGTCTCGCGTGTATTGACGGAAAATACGCCTGGCCCCGCCATGCGCAATTTAGCATCGAGCGAGTGATGAGGCGCTGTTTTAGTAAGCGCTGTAGAGGCCTGTTCAAAAGCTTGCTGAATCAGCATCATCGCACTTTGTTGCGCATCAATATCGCTGCCAGATGCACGTGTTTGAATCAGTAATAGTGCACGGTTGCCATCGCGTGAAGCCCAGACCCCATCGATTAGCGTAGGCTGACGATCACTATTAAATTGATCGAGTAGTTGTAACATTTCACCTGTCGGATCATTGGGCAGGATAGATTTAACGATTAAGCCCGCGGACGAGGCTAATAACTCAATGCTTTCGTTGATGCTTTGGTTTAAACCCTTTTCGCTGAAATGTTCTGGGTTGACTGCTGGACTTAATAAGTAGCGGTTATCAAACAAATAGGCTTGGTCATTCTTCGTGTAGATAGGTTCGCCATTATTGATGGCGATGAAAGCTTGATTGTTCCGTAAAGGCTGTGCCATGCGCTTAGAGAGCTTAGCGCGTATAGCGGGTTCATCACCTTCAATACCGACTAAAATGAGTCGCGAAGAAAGGCCATCATTAATTTGATCTAGCAGTAGCTGTTGTTCTGCTGACGGATTTTTTGGTAAAAATGCTGATAAGTCTGTCGCAAATTGAGTGCGGCTAATAATAAAGCCACAGATGATTAGAAATACAAACCAAGCCGTAACCGTAATCGTTCTTGTACGGCGGTGATTAATCATTTGTGCTGTTACCATCCAAAGGCTTGATGGACATCAATGAGCTATCACCGTCCGCTTGCGTAATTTCTATGCTTAGCACTTGACTATGTAAACCCACGATATGGATGCGATTTAATAATGATTGCATTTTTTTATCTAAGGGAAATAAGTGTAATGTCCATTGTTGCGCGGAGCCTTCTACCGCCACTTGAAAGTGCTGTCTAAGTGATGCTAGGTCACCAGCAAGTGTGCCACGTATGCTATTAAGCAATATAGCCAATTCTGGATAGCTTTGTAATGACAGGTTGTATTTCTTGCTACCACGCTCAACAATAAGCTTATTCCCTGTCACAATCAATGACTCTGGCTTAGGTAATAGCGTGCGTTTTTCTAAGTGGTCAGGCGCTGTAAAGAATAGCTCGCCAGATGACTCTACTGGTTTATCAAGGATTGCAATATATTTCTTTTCCACAAAACTTGCGTGATCAGGTGTTGCTTCAGCGAGGCTTTGCATGAGTTGTTCTACATCCCAGCCATCAGCATGACAAATAGAGTAAGCGAGCAGCATTAGCGCCAACCCCAAACGCACTGCCGGTTTAAAACAGAAAAATGGTGCAGTTAAATAAAACATATTTTATGGACCTTTTTTAAAGGTGGGTTGCCAAAAATCAAAGAAGTTAAACCAATTGTAAGGCGCTGCTCTACAATAATAATCAATGAGTGCAGCATATTCTACTACTGCAGCCTTAACGGCATCATCACGCTGCCCTCGTTTGAGATTGCTAAAATCAGCTAATTGATGGAAATGAACTGAGTAATTATTTTCCCCTAAATATAACCCGGTCATAAACATGACTTTTTGTCTTAACAGGGCGGCTAAACGGAATGGCCCCACGGGCAGATGCGCTTCTGTATCCAATACCTGTACAGCTTGCAGTGTATCTTCACTAAAGACCCGGTCCGCTAATATGCCAATGGCATAACCTTCGTCTAAATACTGACTCACGCGTATCATAGAATCTACATTGCCGAGCCCAATAATGTCTTGCCCAGCACTCGGATTGATAGCCGTTAGCATCGCATTAATTTTCTTTGCATTCTCTTGATGCATAAACATGGCGACACGTAAATTTTCATCTCGACCTAAAGCACGAATGATTTCAAAGCTACCCATGTGCGCCCCGGCTAAAAACATGCCATTACCCGTTTCTAAATGGCGATGTACGGCATCTTCGCCCTCTATGTTGATATTAAATAAATTAAAACGTTGGTTGATGAGATAAATGCGATCATGAATAGTAGATGCAAATGTATAAAAATGTCGATACTGGTCAGCAATCCGCACTTTGCGACCGAGCGCACGTGCTAAATACTGTTTAGAAGCACGACGGCTTGATGGCGCAAACAGCAAAAAATAGCTGGCAATAAGGTGTAGGACCACGCGGCCTATTCGTCGGCCTAGTTTGAGTGAAATCCACGTCATGATGCGTAGCATCAGCATATTGCTGCGTTCTTTTTTTGTTAACCAAGAAGCCTTATTTTGCTTACTTTGGTCTGTCACG
>JBJPGD010000011.1:0-10065 GCA_048595445.1 Methylophilaceae bacterium | reverse complement strand
AGAAACGCAGGGCGATCGATTCTTAAATGCTTATGACACCATCATTATTGATGAAGCGCATGAACGTAGTTTGAATATTGATTTCTTGCTGGGTTTTCTCAAGCAGCTACTGCCAAAACGACCTGATTTAAAAGTCATTGTGACTTCTGCCACGATTGATGCGGATCGTTTTGGCAAGCACTTTGCAACGCAGAATAAAGGCGGTGAGTTGGTGAATGCGCCGATTATTGAAGTGAGCGGTAGAACCTACCCAGTAGAAGTGCGCTATCGCCCATTGGGTAAGGCTGGATACATCTCACACAACAACGTACCAGATGACGATGTGCTAGAAGAAGACGTTGACGCAAAACCAAACGTTAAGTCGCTGCATGGCATTAAGCGCAAAGGCAAAACAGAGGCGCGCTGGCTGGCAGAAGATGAAGAAGAGGAGGCCATAGAAGAAGCCATCTTAGATGCGGCTGATGATTTGCTGCGACAAGGCGATGGCGATATTCTTGTCTTTTTACCCGGTGAACGGGAAATACGTGATACTGCCGACCATTTAAGGAAATATCAAGGACGTTCGACGAAGTTAAAGCATATTGAAGTGTTGCCGCTATTCGCACGCCTCGGTATTGCGGACCAGCAAAAGATATTTAAGCCCAAAGGGCAACGCCGTATTGTGTTAGCAACTAATGTGGCGGAAACGTCACTAACAGTGCCCGGGATTAAGTATGTCATCGATGCTGGTTTAGCCAGGGTAAACCGTTATAGCACGCGCGCGAAGGTGGCGCAGCTGCAAATAGAAAAGATATCCCAAGCCGCAGCTAAGCAGCGAGCAGGGCGTTGCGGTCGCGTTTCTAGCGGCATTTGTGTGCGCCTGTATTCAGAAGATGACTTTAATAATCGCTCTGAATTTACCGACCCAGAAATTATCCGCAGCTCGCTTGCTAGCGTTATTCTGCGTATGGCCGCTTTACGATTGGGTGATGTAGATGACTTTCCATTTCTTGAGGCGCCTAGCTCACGTTTGATTGCTGATGGCTACTTGCAGCTGCAAGAGCTAGGTGCTGTTAATGCAGAGCGAAAAATAACAGACATCGGCTTGCAGCTGGCTAGGCTACCACTAGACCCGCGAGTCGGCCGAATGATACTCGCGGCAAAGAAAGAAGGTTGCTTACAAGAAGTCTTAATTATCGCCAGTGTGATTAGCATGCAAGACCCACGCGAGCGCCCAATGGATAAGCGGGAAGCAGCATCGAATGCCCATGCTAAGTTTGCAGGTGAAGGCTCGGACTTTATGAGCTTCCTTAAGATTTGGGATTGGTACCAAGACGCATTTAAAAATAAAAAATCAAATAAAGATTTACTCAATCAGTGTCATGCAAATTTTCTATCTTTTTTACGCTTAAAAGAATGGCGTGAGCTGTATCGGCAGATCTTAGAAATTGTGCAAGAGATGCAATTTAAGCTCAACACCAAAGAGGCGAACTACGAACAAATTCACCGCGCTTTACTCGCTGGTTTGCTCGGTAACATTGGTTTTAAAGATGGCGATAACGATGCCTACTCAGGGGCGCGTAGTATCCGCTTCCATGTTGCGCCGGGATCATGCTTAAAGAAAACACGACCAAAATGGGTGATGGCCGGTGAGCTGGTGGACACTTCTAAACTGTATGCGCGTTGTGTGGCAAAAATAGAACCAGACTGGATAGAGCCACTAGCACGCGAGCTAACCAATAGCACCTATACCGACCCGCGCTGGGATCGTAAAAAAGCACAAGTCACCGCGTGGGAGCGCGTGAGCCTATATGGCTTAACGGTGGTGCCAAAACGTCGTGTGCATTATGGGCCAATTAATGCGCAAGTATCGCATGAGATATTCTTGCGTGAAGCGCTAGCTAATATGGAGTTAGAGACAAAAGCCCCATTTTTAAATGCAAATAGACACGTAATAGCCGAAATTGAAGAGTTAGAGCATAAAGCCAGAAGGCAAGATGTGCTAGTGGATGAGCATACGCTGGTGGCTTTTTACGACAAAATCGTGCCGCAAGAAATCGTCAATGGCATTGGTTTTGAAGCGTGGCGACAAGAAGCAGAAAAAGAAACCCCTAAGCTACTCTTTTTAACCAAAGGCGACTTAATGCGCCACACAGCCGATAGTGTGACCGAAGCGCAGTTTCCTGAAACCATGGAAATGGATGGCGTCACCATTAATCTCAAATATCGCTTTGAACCAGGCCATGTATTAGATGGTGTCACGGCCACTATCCCACTGGCATTACTCAACCCGCTGGATGCCACGCGTGCTGAATGGTTAGTACCGGGCATGCTACGTGAGAAGGTCACTGCACTAATTAAAATACTGCCGAAAACCTTCCGCCGTGTCTGTGTCCCAGTGCCCGATTTCGTTACAAGCTTCTTAGATCAAGCTAAAATAGGCGCGCAACCTATCTTGCCAGCCTTGGTGGATTATATTCAACAGAGAACCGGCTTAAAGCTAGGCGTTGATGACTTTATGATCGATAAGCTGCCAGAGCATTTCTTCATGAACTTTAGTGTGATTGATGAAGAGCTGCGTGAGCTAGGCATGGGACGTGATTGGCATGGCTTGAAAAAACAATTAGGCAATGCTGCACAACTGACGTTTAGAAGCAGCACGACCAATGATATTGAAAAATCCGATATTAAACAATGGGACTTTGGCGATTTACCCGCCACATTGACCTTTACCAAAGAAGGCCATCAACTCACAGGCTATCCAGCGCTAGAAGACAATATTGATAGCGTTGCCATCAAATTGTTTGATACAGAGCAAGCGGCGAATATTTCGCATCGTGCTGGGGTGTGCAGACTTATGCGCTTTGAGCTTAAACAGCAAATGAAGCAACTGCAAAAAGGCCTACCTAACTTTAATCAATACGCCATGCAGCTACGCAATGTCATGGATGCCGATGCATTAACAGAAGATATGCTGACAGCGTTAGCGGACCGTGCTTTTGTAGGGGAAGATGATCTGCCACGGTCTAGCGATGCATTTATGGCACTCAAACAACGTGCTAGAACACGCTTGCCAGTGGTTAAAGATGCCTTATGCCGCATTGTCACCATCGTTGCTGCTGAATATCACGCACTAGCCGCTAAGCGCGCAGAAATGCCAGTACGGGCAAACAGGCTCAGTAAAGATGTAGAAAGCCAAACCAATCAATTGCTCTATAAAAACTGCTTTAGCCAAACACCATGGGAGTATATGCAGCACTTGCCGCGATATGTAAAAGCACTACGTTTAAGAATAGAAAAACAGCCGAGCAACCCAGATAGAGATGGTAAACACGCCGCTAGTGTTGGTGTGCATTGGGATAAATGGAAAGCTGAAGTAGAAAAACAAAACAAACTAGGGGATGTGTCGCCAGACTTGCAAGATTTCCGCTGGTTGATAGAAGAGCTACGTGTATCACTCTTCGCGCAAGAGCTTAAAACACCGTTTCCTGTTTCTAGTAAGCGTTTGGATAAGATTTGGAATGGATTAACCTAAATTTGGGTTAATAGTTTTCTGATTGCCTCTTCATCCAAACCTTTTCCTATACACACTACACAGCTAGTCGGTACATCCTCTTTCCAGTCAGCTAATAAGGTCGCAGGGTAGGGCGTAAAGTGCACCGCATGGATCGCTAACGGGTGTGCTTGGTCAGTGGTGTGCAGTATGCCTTTTAAGCGTAATAGTTGCTCACCATGTGTTTGGCATAGCTTCAGCAACACAGGTTTAAAACTTTTCCATGCTATGCCAGTTGGCAGTGTCACGGTAAAGCTAGTAATGTCATTCTCATGGCTGTTACCGCTGGTCGGTAACTTGCCGCCTAGGTTGCTAGCAGCTTGATTCGCTGGCTTCAGCGGCGCACGCAACCATCGCTCAGGTTCTGCCCGTTTGCCTGATGGGTCAAATAAACCGACATCGATAATAAAATCAGGCGCTATTTCGCCATGCAGCACTTTGTGCTGCGTTGCACCAGGGTTAATGCTGATAAGTTTTTCTTTTAATGCGCTGGTTTGTTCAGCCGTTGCAATATCTGTTTTGGTGAGCAATAACACGTCGGCAACAGCCGCTTGCTTACGTGCTTCCTGATGCTCAGTTAGTTGTTGCAAGCCATACATCGCATCGATGGTCACCACAACGGCATCTAAGCGATAAACCGATTCAATCACAGGCTCACTCATCAAATTTGCCATAATTGGCCCTGGGTCAGCCATGCCAGTGGTCTCAATCAGCAAGCGACTAAATTGCGGAATCGCCTCCATCGAGCGTTTAAAAAACAAATCACGCATGGTGTCAGCTAGTTCATTACTTAGCGTGCAGCATAAACAGCCGTTTTGTAGTAACACCGCGTTGTCTGCCACATAACTGCTATCCACATTCTGTGCCAGTATATGGTCTAAGCCTTCTTCGCCCAGTTCATTAATGATCACTGCGGCATCTTTCATGCCTGGGTGCGCGAGTAGCTTGTTCAGTAAGGTGGTTTTGCCTGAGCCTAAAAAGCCAGTGAGTAGGGTAACGGGTATGCGGTAATCCATTTTCTGTTTATATTTTAAAGAGATAAAGCAATATTTTATCCTAGATAAACTATGGCTCAATAGAAACATCATCATTATTGGTAATAATCACTCGCGCGAACTACGTAAATATTGGTACTATTGCTGCTGTTTATGATTTCGTTTAAAGCAGTTAAATGACTAAAAAGTTAAAAGTGGTGGAGCTCTTTGCTGGCGTTGGTGGTTTTCGTTTAGGTCTCGAGGGTTGGAAAGGTATGTCAGCATCTTCTAAATATACTAAACCAGTTGATACTAAGTATGAGGTGGTCTGGAGTAACCAATGGGAGCCATCAACTAAAGCACAGCATGCTTCAATTACATATGAGCATCGTTGGGGTGAGTGTAATCATAGTAACGAAGATATTGAGACTGTTGATGTCTCCGAAATCCCAGATTACGATGTTTTAGTCGGTGGTTTTCCCTGCCAAGATTATTCGGTAGCAACTACACTTAAGAACTCTAAAGGCCTTATAGGAAAAAAAGGCGTCTTATGGTGGTCCATTAATAAGATTCTCAGTGAGAAAAAGAAAAAGCCTAAGTATTTAATCTTTGAGAACGTAGACCGCTTGTTAATATCTCCTTCTAAACAAAGAGGACGTGACTTCGCCATTATTCTAAAAAGCTTAAATGAATTGGACTATGCAGTTGAGTGGAGAGTTATTAATGCGGCAGATTTTGGAATGCCTCAGAAAAGGAAAAGAGTATTTATTCTGGCATATCATAACTCAACTAAGACTTATAAAAATATTAAGAAAGCTTCAGTTCAGGATTGGATTCTAAAACAAGGAGTTCTTGCAGAGGCTTTCCCATGTAATATGGATAAGAAAACACCTCACAATGAGGTTGAGTTAGACGGTGACATGGTGGAGATTTCAGAGAATTTTAATAAAGAGCAGAACCCTTTTGTGTTCCAAAATTCAGGAATGATGATTCAAGGTGTTGTTACTACACTTAAAACTAAAGCTGATTATGATGGTAATCAAGTTTGTTTGAGAGATGTCTTAGAACAAGGAGATGTTGCTCAAGATTATTACATTAGTGATGAAGACAACGGGCGCTGGAAATATTTAAAAGGCTCTAAGAAAGAAGTTAGAAAAACAGCCGATGGTTTTGAATATAACTACAGTGAAGGCGGTATGAGTTTCCCTGATTCTTTAGATAAACCATCACGCACAGTTATTACAGGTGAAGGTGGAAAATCACCTTCGCGTTTCAAACATGTAGTTGAGACTGAGAAAGGATTTAGAAGGTTGACTCCACTGGAGCTTGAGCGATTAAATATGTTCCCAGATAATCATACAAACATTGATGGAGTAACTCCTAATAAGCGTGCTTTTTTTATGGGCAATGCATTAGTCGTAGGTGTTGTTGAGAAAATAGGACAAGTCTTGGGTGGACGAGTTTAAATTATGCTGCAATATGACCCAACCAATAAAAACTCAATTCTTCAGTATGCAAAAAGATTAGAAGGTCAAACATTAGAAAATGCTTGTTCAGCTGGATTGAATGTGTTGAGGCAGGACAATTTGGCTAATGATTACAAAGGGAAAGGTAATTTTGGGCAGTACTTAGAGAAGCTCTACTTTCAATATAACCCAAACTCTGATTCAGAGCCTGACTTTCCAGAGGCTGAATTAGAGTTGAAAAGCTCAGGCTTGAAGCAGCTAAAAAACAAAGAGTACCGAGCAAAAGAGCGTTTGGTGTTAAATATAATTGACTTCATTAACGAAGCAAAAAACAATAAGTTTGAGACAAGCTCTTTTTGGAAAAAAAATGCAAATTTATTGCTTGTTTTCTATCTGTATGAAAAAGATGTAGATGCATTGGATTTGTTGATTAAGTTGGTTGGGTTTTGGAATTTCCCCAAAGAAGATTTGGCAGTTATTAAACATGATTGGTCAGTTATACAGAGTAAGATTGCTAATGGTCAAGCACATGAAATTTCTGAAGGGGACACGCTGTATCTTGCAGCCTGTACCAAAGGTGGAAAAGGTGGCAACCCTAGAGCGCAATTTCAATCAAAAGAACCAGCTAAACAACGTGCATACTCATTAAAGCCAAGCTATTTAAACCATGTAATAGCAAATATTGCTGGTAAGTCACGCCGAAATTACGGTAAAGCAATTCAATCCCCAGACCTTCTTGAGAAGCAAACTTTAGAAGGTTATATCGTTACAAAATTTTCACTATTTTTAAGTAAATCAGTAAATGAAATTGTAGGTACATTTGATTTTAAATCTAATCCGACATCTAAAAACTTTTATGCAAACTTAACTAAAAAAATATTGAACGTAGAACTAGGAAAGAAAATTGAAGAGTTTGAAAAAGCAGGCATAAAAATTAGAACAGTTAGACTTAATGAAAACAACTTGCCTGCAGAAGATGTATCTTTCCCTTGTTTTGACTATGAAACTTTAGTTGCTGAGGATTGGGATAATTCACAAATTAAAACAATATTTGATAGCAAGTTTCTGTTTATTTTTCTAAAGAAAATAGATGGCGAACTTTTTTTGCAAAAGGTTAAGTTTTGGAATATGCCTAACTCTGATTTGGATGAGGTTTTTAAAGTGTGGACAAAAGTTAGAGAGGTGGTCAGTAATGGAGATATTGTTCAAGAGTTTAAGGGGAAACGGAGGCAAACAAATTTCCCAGGTAAGGGATTTAATGATGTTTCTCATGTCCGGCCGCATGCTAAAAACGCACAAGATACATCACCGTTGCCAGTAAAAGATAAGCTTACAAAGCAGCTTGAATATACTAAGCACTGTTTTTGGTTGAATAGTAGTTACATTAGTAAAGATATATATCTTAAGTAGGTTTTTTACTTAGTTAAATTGATTTAGTCGAGTGCAGTTCAAGGCGCACGGAACACAAGGCGAAAGGCGTACATGATGTACGGCGATTGACCGAGTACCACGTAACGCCGAAATGTGCCGAATAAATCAATTTTAGACAACAAAAAACCCAGCACATGGCTGGGTTTTCATTTAAGCGTTAAGCTTATTTGTTCATTACGTACATTGTAACTTCAAATCCGAAACGCATTTCTGTAGCTGCTGGTGTTGTCCACATAATAATTCTCCTTGGGTTGTTGGTTCAAACATTCATCATTGCTGATGTGTTTGTCTAGTTACTATAGTACATGGGTGTTTCGTTTTTGGTCTGAGTGACTCACGTAAAAACATCTAATGATTTTACGTAATCGTATGCTTTTAACTATATCGTTTTAATCTTATCGCTTTGAAAGCACTAACACTTTATTTCTTATGAATGTGTTCAGCTCTAAACCCAATACCTACAACTCTTGCGAGTACTCTACGCAATAAGGGCGCTAATATTTTAAGGATAAAGGCAACTGGTTTTGAAACGGAAAGCGCTTGGTTGCTTTTGGCGTTACTGAAAAAGCGCCGCTGCGCCATTACCTGTAAACGCTGGGTCATTTTTGTCGGCCATGTGCGGCGTGCTTGTACTTTAGCTAGGTCTTGTATGCTGCAGCATTGATTACTTAACTTTTCAGCTAATATATTAGCGGTTGCAACAGCATCTTGAATGGCTAAGTTAATACCGACACCACCCATAGGTGACATGGCATGAGCAGCATCACCAATGCAGAGCAGCCCGGGCTTATACCATTTTTCTAAATGATTGATTTGCACATTCAATAGTTTTACTTGGTCCCAGCTTTTAATGTCCGTAATGACTTCTTCAAAATTAGGTTCTATAAATGTAATTAACTGCCTAAACGCTGCAATGCCTTTCGCTTTGATCACTTCAAACCCATTTTTTTGAATAATCAATGCGGTTTGATAATAACTGCCGCGATCAATCGTAATCATAAAGTTACTATCTTTGATACGACCTAGTGCACCTTGAATTGCTGATTGCGGTTTATTTAAACGGAACCAAAGTACATCTATTGGTGCACCAGTGTTAATCACTTTTAGGTTGGATAAGGCTCTTACTGTAGAACTTCGACCATCGGCAGCAATGACTAAATCAGCTAAAACACGTAACTGTCCTTGAGGTGTTTTGGCAATGACACCTTTGACTGTGCCATCTTCCTCAATTAGATCGGTGACCTCTGTGCTTTTATGTAAATCAAAATGCGGGAGTTTTGAAGCTTGTGTTGCAATGAAATTCAAAAAATCCCATTGTGGCATCATGGCAATAAATTTTGCTTTTGTAGGCAAGTGAGAAAAGTCTATCGCTGGGATTGTTTGCCCATTGATAATCACTGAAAGCTTAGATAGCTGTTGATGAGGTTGCTGTAAGAATGTGTCTAACAAGTCTAGCTCATGCATGAGCTCTAGCGTAGAAGGGTGGATGGTATCGCCTCTAAAATCGCGGAAGAAATCATCATGCTTTTCTAATACGATCACTTCAACACCACTACGCGTGAGTAGATAGCCTAACATCATGCCAGCCGGCCCACCGCCAGCAATGCAGCAAGTTGTTTTTAGTGATGTTGTTTTAGACATTTTGGACTATTTATTCCTAATGGTATTTTCACAATGCTTGTTTGGAGCCTAGCGTCACAACTATGAACTACACGACAACATGCTGCAGCCTGCTTTATCCCTTGCCCAATCAGAGCGCTTTTGTTCAAACTGTTCCATACCCATTTGTTTGGTGTAAGGTTGTTTTAGTAAGTCTAGCAATGTGAGTAGGCGGCTGTTGTCACCTTTTTCTGCTAAATCAATGGCTTCTTGCGCCATGTAGTTACGCAATACGTAGCGCGGGTTGTGAGTGCGCATGGTTTCTTGGCGCTCTTCTAGTGAAAGTGTGCTTTGCTGCACGCGCTGTGCATAAGTATTAAGCCATTGCTGTACCTCGTCGCCAAATTGCTTCAAACCATCTTCAGAGTAAAAGGCGTTACTAATAGTGCTGATGTCGGGTTTTTTTATTTCCAGTTCGGCTAGATGGGTAAAGAATAGCGTCATATCCACTTCGGCCCGAGTCATCAGCTCAAAAATGCGGTTAACCATTTCGCCGTCGTTATTTTGGCCGTTATCTTGCCAGTTATCTAAGCCAAATTTACCCGCGAGTGATTGTGTAAGCTCTAGCATATAGATATGGTCATAATGGCTAATGGCACCGGCTAGGCCTTCTGTATTAGGCAGTATGGTGGCAAGTGCATCGGCTAGGCGCTCCATATTCCAGCGGGCAATGTCTGGTTGGCGGCCGTAGCAATAGCGTTTGCCTTGTGCGTCGGTGGTGTTTGGTGTCCAACCGGGGTCAAAGTTATCTACCCAACCGTATGGGCCATAATCAATGGTAAGGCCAATGATGGATAAGTTATCGGTATTCATAACACCATGCACAAAGCCTACGCGCATCCATTGCGCCATGAGAACAGCTGTGCGCTCGCAGATTTCTTTAAACCAAGCTTCAATTAATTCAGGAGATGGGCTGTTTGTATCGAGAGGTAAGCCAGTTTGTGGGAGCCAATCTGCGAAGTCTCTATCAATGGTAAAGCCAATAAAGCGTTTAAGTAAATCT
>JBJPGD010000010.1:0-1831 GCA_048595445.1 Methylophilaceae bacterium | reverse complement strand
ACATGTTGACTGTTACTTGTGAATTGGTCCTTATGGCCAGTTTCATCTTTTTTACTGAAACCATCATGACTGTCATGCGCTAGTGTTGCGGATAGATCGATATGTTGTTCTGATATGCCAGCATGAATAGCATGATTCTTCTGCCCAACGTTACCAAGAGATGTGGTGACGGTAATACCATTTTTTGCTTTTGTATAAATTTGTATCGCACCTGCAGTCGCGCCATCACCATATATAACTGAACCACTACCCTTGCTAATTTCAATACGCTCAATATTTGATAGTGGTATGCCAGCAAGTAGTTGAGAGGCAAGGTCGATATTATTGAGCTTTTGACCATCAATAGTAATAACTACGTTCTGATTGCCATTTTCACTTCCATACCCACGCAAATTAATGGAGGCAGTTGCCTTATTGGTTGACGAAGCATTGAGTGAGGTTTGTTGTGCTAGATAATCAAGCAGCGTGGCAGCACCAGAGGCTTCAATTTGTTTGGATGTATGTATTTCAGAGGCGTAAGTAGTTTCTGACTCTTTATGTTCAAAACGGCTGGCTTTTATCGTGACTGTATCAAGTTCAATGTCTTCAGCAGAAAAAGCAGGTGGCGTAAATGCTAGCGCGGCTAGGCTAGCGATGAGTGTTTTGTTCATTATATTTTCCCTAATGACATGCGACCCCGCATGTAGATTATTAAAACCAGGGAATAGAGCAGGGTAAGTAGACAAAAATGCGTACTGAGAAATGTCAGCATGGCAGCTTTTGATTACCGCTCCCCGCGATATTTCCTAGCGCGCCTAAATTAGGCAGGTTGTTGCGAGGCCGGTCTCCGGGCTTGTGAGAAATGATTTGCGCCTTCCCAAGCTTAATGCTCAGTGGCGGGTTGCAAATCATCAATTAAAACTCACTTACCGTTGCGGGGGCAGCATAGGACTTATTAAAAAACATTTAATGCACCTATTTCCCAGTTTCACCTTAATCGATTGAGAATCAATGTCGGCACCTGACAACAGAGGCAATTATAAGTGCTGTAACTTAAAAGACAATCAAAATTTTATACAACAATAGCGCTTAAATGTGTCAAATTACTTTGAATAGTTACTGTTAGCTATTGACTAATATGATTTTTTTCAATTATAGTGGGTCAATGGATGAAGATTTAAAAAATTTAGAAGAGAAAATATCTAAACTTATTGCTTTGTGTGGCTCTCTGCGCGAAGAAAATACGCAGCTGCGTGAAAAGTCAGATACTTTAAAAAGCAATATGGAGCAAGCAAGTGTCAAACTTGAGGGCTTATTGGATAACTTGCCGCAAAGAGAAGAGGTCGTATGACTGCAGCTAAGCCAATAGATGTAGAAATTATGGGGCGTGAGTTTACAATCTCATGTACTGAGGAAGAGCGAAAAGGTTTATTAGATGCGGTTGACTATCTAGATACAAAAATGCGTGATATCCGTGATTCTGGTAAAGTGGTTGGTTTAGAGCGTATTGCCATTATGGCAGCGTTAAACCTTTCTCACGAAGTCATCAACACCAAAACAGGTGATGTTGACATAGGTGATTATAAGCGTAGGATTAGCGCAATGCATCGTCAAATAGATGAAGTAATTGCAGACTAAAGTAAGTTAATTTAATTATCTAACCCATCAAAATCTGTCATATTTCTGCTTTATCATCTCTTTGTTTTTTCTGGTGTTGCCTGAGTTGAATATTCCTTGAACTAGTCTCTGTTATAGGTTTCGGCTCATCAAGTTGTGGTGTGGACGCTCTAAGTTGGGCTTACTTTTAAGTGGCCCTTGGCGAGTGACCCTAATGCGCTTTAGGCTGTTACCA
>JBJPGD010000009.1:0-7992 GCA_048595445.1 Methylophilaceae bacterium | reverse complement strand
TGACATTGCAACAACTTGCATTAGCTACTGATTCTGATGCAGGCAACTTATCACGCATTGAACGTGGTGAGTTGGGCGTTTCTGAAACAATGCTACGCAAGATTGCACTGGCACTTGATACGACGCCAGCCAAGCTATTTGAGGAATCTGCCAACGATAGCCAATTACCGCAAACGCCAACATTAACGCTTAACGCTAACAACACCAAAGATTTTGTCCATTGGTTTCGCTCTGCCGCACCTTACATACATGCTTTTGGTGGACGGACATTTGTCATTGCCTTTGGTGGTGAAGTAGTGAGTGAACAGCAATTTATCACACTGTCGCATGACTTAAACCTGCTGGCCAGCCTCGATGTCAGGTTGGTGTTAGTGCATGGGGTGCGGCCGCAAATTGAAAAGCGGCTCATTAGGGAAAATTTGAAACCCGCTTACCATAATGGTTTACGGGTTACCGATGACGCGGCGATGGAAGCGGTAAAAGAAGCCAATGGTGCTGTGCGGGTGGAAATTGAGGCCCTGCTCTCCATGGGGATTGCTAATTCACCGATGGCAGGTGCGGATATTCGGGTGGCTAGCGGTAACTTTGTCACGGCTAAGCCACTCGGCGTGATAGATGGCGTGGATTTACAGCACACTGGTGAGGTGCGGAAGATTGATGCAATAGGCATCCAAAAACGGTTGGATGATGGTGAACTAGTTTTGCTCTCCCCTATGGGTTATTCCCCTACTGGCGAAACCTTTAACCTAACGTTAGAAGATGTCGCAGCAAGTGCTGCCGTTGCTTTAAAAGCAGAAAAACTAATCTTTTTAATGGACACCGATGGCGTTAAAAACTTACGTGGTGAATTTTTGCGTGAAATGACTGCTGATAAAGCAAACAACCTACTGGCAAGCGCGTATAAAAATGATGCGCCTAAGCACTTTACTGAAGACATTGAGTATTACTTAAAAGCTGCAGTCAAAGCGAGTGAAGGTGGCATCACACGGACGCACTTAATCTCACGGCATTTGGATGGTGCGATTATTCAAGAACTGTTTACGGCCAGCGGCATTGGCACCATGGTGACTGAGCTGCCATTAGAAATCATGCGGCAAGCAACGATTGATGATGTAGGCGGCATATTGCAGCTGATTGAACCACTTGAAAACGAGGGCGTATTAGTCAGACGAGGACGTGAGCGGATTGAAATGGAAATCCAGCACTACTATGTAATGGAGCATGACAATCGTGCAATCGGCTGTGCCGCACTTTATCCGACCATTGGTAAGAAGATGGCAGAGTTCGCGTGCTTGGCAATCGATCCGCAATTTCGTGGTGGTGGTCGTGGTGATAAATTGTTTAATTTCTGCCAAGCTGAAGCTAAGAAGCTAGGGTTATCCAAAATATTCTGTTTAACGACCAGAACAGAGCATTGGTTCATAGAACGCGGCTTTGTAGAGGAATCTGTGGAAAATCTACCGACTGAGAAAAAGAAAATCTACAACTTGCAAAGAAAATCCAAAGTGTTTGTGAAAAAGCTCTAACTTTTATATACAATCTCTACATTAAAGAAATTTGAGGCATTAAGCATGATAACTGAATCGATCGCTGCCAAAAAAGCCAGGACCATTGCCGAGGCGCTGCCTTACATTAAACGTTTTTTTGGTAAGACCATCGTCATTAAGTACGGCGGTAACGCTATGACAGATGAACATCTAAAACAATCATTCGCACAAGATGTGGTGATGCTTAAGCTCGTCGGTATGAACCCAGTTGTGGTGCATGGTGGCGGGCCGCAGATTAATGAGATGCTAGATAGAATTGGCAAAAAAGGTGAGTTCATCCAAGGTATGCGGGTAACCGATGAAGAAACCATGAATGTGGTGGGCATGGTGCTGGGCGGTAAGGTGAATAAAGAAATCGTCAACATGATTAACCAGCACGGCGGCAAGGCAGTTGGCTTAACTGGCCAAGATGGTAACTTTATTCATGCCAAAAAATTACTCATGGAAGACATGAACGACGCATCCAAGATGATTGATGTCGGCCAAGTGGGCCAGGTTACCGCAATCGACCCTAGCATTATCAACTTTTTAGATACGGATGACTTTATTCCAGTGGTTGCGCCAATCGGTGTAGGTAAAGATGGCGAGACCTATAACATCAATGCAGACGTTGTAGCAGGGAAACTTGCTGAAGTACTACATGCGGAGAAACTAGTCTTACTCACTAATACGTCTGGCGTGTTAGATAAAAATGGGGGACTGCTCACCGGCCTCACGCCAAAAGAAATTGATGCAATGGTGGCTGACGGAACCCTTTCAGGTGGTATGTTACCTAAAATTAGTTCTGCTTTAGACGCTGCCCGAGGTGGCGTAAAAGCCGTGCATATTATCGATGGTAGAGTGGAGCATGCTTTGTTACTTGAAGTCTTAACTGACGATGGTGTTGGCACGCTGATTAAAGCTAAATAAGGCTTAGCCAAACCGTCATGACCAAAGTTTGGGTGTTTGATTTAGATAACACCCTACATAACGCTTCTGCGCATATTTTTCCAGTCATGAATCGCGCCATGACGCAATACATTCAAGACACAATCCATCTAGATGAGAATGGCGCGAATGCTTTGCGCCAACATTATTGGAAAGTTTATGGTGCAACGCTAAAAGGGTTGATGCGTCATCACGACACTAACCCATATCATTTCTTATCGGAAACGCATAAGCTCAGCCAGCTATCTGACATGGTGATTCAAACCAAGTGTTTACGTCATATGCTAAAAAATCTAACTGGACGCAAGGTCATCTTTACCAACGCACCTCGCAACTATGCAATACGTGTACTGGAACTCCTTGAGGTTGCTGATCTATTTGAATTGGTTTTCAGTGTGGAGTCTACTCGGTTCCATGCGAAGCCTTCAGTACGTGGATTTCAAACGCTTTTAAAAAGCATCAATAAAAAACCAAGTGATTGCATCATGGTGGAAGATAACTTAGCGGCATTAATGACGGCCAAAAGACTGGGCATGAAAACAATTTGGATTAGCAAAAAACTCCATAAACCAAATTATGTGGATTTTAGGTTAACTTCAGTGCTAGCACTCACGCACCTTAAGCTATAATTATTCAAACAATTAAATATAGATTATTTCAGGGATTAGCATGGCAGGGGAACGTAAGCAACAAATTTTGGAGGCACTAGCGAAAATGTTAGGGAGCCCAAAACGAGAAAAAATTACCACAGCTGCACTCGCCGCTAAACTAGGCGTTTCAGAAGCGGCCCTTTACCGTCATTTTGCGAATAAAGCGCAAATGTTTGAGGGCTTAATTGAGTTTATCGAAATCAGCATTTTCGGTGTGATTAATAAGATTACGGCTGAAGAAGAAGATGGTAGCAAACAGGTCCTCCTCATTATCGACATGCTACTGAGGTTTGCAGAGAAAAACCCTGGTATGACACGCGTGCTAATTGGTGACGCACTGGTCAACGAAAATGAACGCTTACAAGTCCGCATCAATCAATTGGTCGACCGCATAGAAATGACACTTAAGCAATGTCTTAAAATCACCGTTGCCGAATCTGGTAAAAAAATATTGCCAGAGAGCCAAGCCAACTTGATGATGTGTTTTGTGGTTGGGCGATGGCATCAATATGCAACAAGCGGTTTTAAACGCAAGCCACTAGAACACATAAAACAGCAGTTAGCTGCCCTCATTTAACAAGTGATTAAGCGGCAGGCCTAACACCAACCAAAGCCATTCAATTTACTAAAATGGTATGCCCTTTCTGAATGACATATAACCACTTACATGTCATTGATTATGTTAAAATTTCGCGCTTCAGCTAACCATTAAAATAAATTAACTTATCAGGTAGAACACCTCACATGAAATTAAAGGCAAACAAAAAATCTGACGCACGCTTTCTCTTGCTAGAGGGCGTACATCAAAATGCAGTGGATACACTGAACAAAGCGGGCTATAACAATATTGAATTTATTACGCATGCTTTAGACGAAGACACTTTAATTGAGAAAATTAAAGATGCGCGCTTTATTGGCATTCGCTCTAGAACGCAGTTAACCCAGAAAGTATTAGACGCGGCTGAAAGACTAGCGGCGATTGGTTGCTTTTGCATTGGTACCAACCAAGTTGATTTAGATGCTGCTAGAGTAAAAGGCATCCCAGTATTTAATGCACCATACTCAAACACACGCTCAGTTGCTGAACTGGTGATTGGTCAACTCATTCTATTGCTACGTGGCATCCCTGCTAAGAGCAGACAAGTGCATAAAGGCACTTGGCCTAAATCGGCTAAAGCTTCTAACGAAGCCCGTGGTAAAACTTTGGGCATTGTTGGTTACGGCAGCATTGGCTCTCAACTATCGGTATTAGCCGAAAGTTTAGGCATGAACGTGATTTATTACGATGTAGTGACTAAGTTGCCGCTTGGCAATGCCAATCAGGTAGGCACGTTAAAGGAACTATTAAACCAAGCTGACGTAGTGACCTTACATGTCCCTGAGTTAGAGTCTACTAAGAACATGATGACGAAAAAAGAATTTGCTGAAATGAAAGCAGGCTCGATCTTTATCAACGCAGCTCGCGGCACTTGTGTTGTGTTAGAAGATTTAGCGGAAGTGATTGAAAATGGGAAACTAAGAGGCGCGGCAATTGATGTGTTTCCTAAAGAGCCAAAATCGAATGATGAAGCATTAGATTCACCATTGCGTGGTTATGACAACGTCATCCTAACACCGCATATCGGCGGCTCTACTGCTGAAGCGCAAGCGAATATCGGTTTAGAGGTCGCTGAGAAGTTTGTGCAGTATGGCACTAGCGGCACGACCATCTCTTCTGTTAACTTCCCTGAAATTAGCATGCCGCAGCGCCCAGAAACACATCGCTTACTGCATATCCACCATAACCAACCTGGTGTGTTATCCAATATCAATACGCTATTCGCTAAGAACAACATCAATATCTTGGCGCAAAGCTTAATTACGCGAGATGAAATAGGCTACTTAGTGATGGATGTTGCTGATGTTGACTCTCAATCAGCCTTTGAACAGTTAGATACGGTTGAGGGTACGATTAGGTTGAGATTGTTGTACTAAGTAGATACGCAGCAAACAAAAAGCCTTGCATTTTTGCAAGGCTTTTTGTTTGTTAAGCTCTATGAGAGCCTTCCTAAATCCAACTTTAAAGCACTTATGTCAGTTAATACAAGTGGTGAGTGGAATAGGGTTGAAGTACCACAGAAGTAAGTATCTAAAGTTCAGCAGTCTTCGCAAATTACTGTGAAACTTTAAGCCATTTACTTGCTCTCAGCCCAACCCCTTAATTTACTGGTTTTACCAATACCTGGATTAAAGGTATTGGTTGGGTCTAATTTGCGATAGAATTTTTTCAATGCTGGCTTGGCATTATATTCATGGCCAACATTATGCTCTGCCGGGTACTCCGCACCACGTGCATCAAACGAATCAAGAATTTTTTGTTTTAACGCTGTAGCATCAACACCTTTTTTCAACACATAATTCTGGTGCATCACGTGACAGAACAAATGTCCGTAATAAAATTTAGCCTCAATCAAGTCATCAATTTCAGCCGGCAGTTGCTCAAACCATTGCTGATCATTACGACGTAATGCGATATCAACCGTCATCATTGCTCCCACCTCATTACGTTTCATCGCGTGGTAACGCCCTATCGCGCCACCGGCGACAAAACGATGCAATACCGCCTTCTCACCTTCTTCTGGCGTACATTCAAAAAAATCGCCTTCATGGGATTTAAAAAACGTTTTAAGATAATTAGACGCTTCATCAACACCGTCGCCACTCATTTCTAAAATCCAATGGTGCTGATATTGCTTGTGATAATCATCCATACGCTTAGGCAAATGGCTAGGCCACAAATAGCTTATGGCTTGCATCATGCGGTCCGACAACTTGCTTGGTAAAAATCCAAGGTTATCTGCCATTCGATCCACCGTTCTTTTTAGGCTGAACATTTTAGGGATATATTTTGAACCGAGTTTTTCAATGACTAAGAACGTGTCTTTACCGTATTTTTTACTCACTGCATAACAGTCATGATGCAAGTACTCACCTGAGTCAGGTAAATTCTTAAACGTCGTTAAAATGTCACGTCGCATCGTTGCCAACACTTCAGCATCGTTAGTGCCAATGTAAAAAACCTGCTGTTTTTTAGCAATGGGGTAAGTATCTAAACGCACTGCAAATACAGCCAACTTACCCGCACATCCAGAGGCTTCATGTAAACGGCGGCCATCATTATTAAAACGGGCCGGCGTATCTGCATCGACCTGTCTGACGCGCTCGTGATACTCATTATCTGAAGCGCGCTTATCAGAGAAATTAATATCTTTGGTCGTGTATTTTTTGGCTTGTAAGTTGCTCAGCATTTCTTCAGGTGTCTCGCCAAGCTCAATACCTAAATTATTCACTAACTCAACGTCACCGTTATCATGCACCTGCGCGTAGAGTGATAGCTCGGTATAGGCAGGGCCACGTTTGACTAACGCACCACCTGAGTTATTACACACACCCCCGACAATCGAGGCGCCAATACATGAAGAGCCAATCACTGAGTGTGGCTCACGCCCATAAGGCGCTAAGGTTTCTTCAAGCCCAAATAATGTACTGCCTGGCAAGCCAATAATTTGTTTAGCATCATCAATCAATTGAATTTGGTCAATACGCATGGTATTCACAATCACGATAGGACGGTCATAGTCGTTACCATCTGGTGTAGAGCCACCAGTTAGACCCGTATTTGCCGCCTGCATAATGATCGCAACATCCTCACTTGCGCAAGCCTGTAATACTTTCCAGATTTCGACTAATGTACCAGGACGAACAACCGCCAAAGCATCACCGGAACCAAAGCGAAAGCCTTTACTATAAGGTTGTGTCTTTGCACTACCTGTCAAGGTGTATGACACCCCAACAATGTCTTTTAGTGCATCAATTAAATCTGTTTTGGCTGTCATTTCAGACATCTTAATCTCGGCTTTAAATATTCAACATTACTCGAAAATATGTAGCAATAACTAGTTGATGATACAGGCTAAAAACTCACTACGAATAAAACAGATTATAGCATGTGGCTAGCATGCCAAAAATGGTTAGGGCCACCACTAAACTTCATGAGCCATATTAAAAAAAGTATAAAGGCGTTACAATTTAGCCATGCAAACCATCAAAAAAACAGCCATCGCCTTAGCCTTATTATCGCTAATCGCGATACTTGGATATATTTTGTCCAAACCCCAGCCAACACCTAATGCAGTCTTTACTACAATCAAAGGTGAAGAAATCAGCATGTCATCCCTCAAAGGGAAGGTGGTGCTAATAAACTTTTGGGCTACAAACTGCGCTAGTTGCGTAGCGGAAATGCCAGCGCTCATTGAAACCTACCATCAATATCAAAACAAAGGGCTAGAAATCATTGCTGTCGCCATGCCCTACGACCCACCTGCACAAGTTGTCAATTTTGCCGAACAGAAAAACTTACCTTTTCCTGTCATGCATGATGGCTTTGGTGACATCACACGCCAATTTGGTGGCGTTAGCGTCACACCGACTGCTTACCTCTACAATAAGGAAGGTCAACGTATACAAAAAGCTGTTGGCACTTTAAACTTCGACAAACTACATGTACTACTAGATCAGGAGCTTAGCTAATGTTGTGGGTTAAAGCCTTTCATCTTATTTTTGTCACCAGTTGGTTTGCCGGCTTATTTTATTTACCGCGCATCTTTGTCAATCACGCGATAGAAACCAACCCCGAGGCCATAGCGCGTTTAACTTTAATGGAGCAAAAACTGTATTGCTTTATGCTACCGCTTGCCTTACTAGCACTAGGCTTTGGTTGTTGGCTATGGTTAGGTTATGGCATTACAGGAAAATGGATGCATCCAAAACTGACTTTGGTTATCGGTTTAGTTGCTTACCACTGGTACTGCGGAAAAATTATGCGTGAT
>JBJPGD010000008.1:0-8332 GCA_048595445.1 Methylophilaceae bacterium | reverse complement strand
GGCAGAAAAGGGATAAAAAAGCTGATGAAGCGCCTTAAACAGCAGCCATAATCTAATGAAAATCATGACCAGGTTTTACGCAGATTAAATAGCTACGTTTTATGTCTGCCAAGTAGTATAGATAACACGTAATGCGATAAGCTTTACGAATTTAAAACAAAAGGAGAACTACTATGTGGACAACACCAGCAGCTACAGAAATGCGTTTCGGTTTTGAAGTAACTATGTACGTAATGAACAAATAATTTTTGTTCCTATGTATTTAAAAAGGCGCTTTATGCGCCTTTTTGCTTTTCAAGTCTAAAGCTCTGCGTATTACAGGCTCGACTCCCGTTCCAGCCGCCACTAATATTTTCAGCACCTTATCAATGGTTAAGTTTATACTAGGCTTTTTTTGGTAAGTGCGATTTAGGATTACACAAACCAAGTATCGTCATTAATGTTTTAACACCTCCGTCTATATAACTACCCACTCAAAAGTTTCACCACCAACTCTTGATTTATGCTAAAAAGGAATGAATGTAATATTGTCCAGGGTGCGCTCCATGTCTTCAACTCGTAATTTAGAAAAAGAACTGAAAATAATTCTTGAAAATTCCCCTGTAGGGATTGTCTTAACTAACATGCAGAACCAGTTTGTCTATGTAAATCCAAGTTTTAGAGAAATGCTGGGATACTCTGAAAAAGAAATTCTAAGTATGAATATTGTTGAGTTAACTCACCCTGACAGCATCAGCAAAAGTAAAGAAGCAATTAAAGATGTATTTTCGGGTAAAGGCCCTATATCTATAGAGAAACAATATATCCATAAAAATGGCAGTATCGTTGATGCTATAACAAGTATCGCAGCAGTTTTTGATGATGATGGCAATCCTTTATATCAGTGTACCAACATAGAAAATATCACAGAAAAGAAGAAAGTACGTGACAAGCTTATTTACCAGGCAAGCCATGATGGTTTAACTGAACTGATTAATCGACGCGAATTTGAAGATCGCGCAAAGGGATTGCTTAATAATGCCATACAGTTCAAAAATGAACATGCAATGCTTTTTATTGACCTTGATCAGTTTAAAATCGTAAATGATACCCATGGCCATGGCGCTGGGGATCAGATGCTTCGCCAGCTTAGTGATGTAATAAAGTTCTCACTTAGAAAAACAGACACCTTGGCTAGATTAGGCGGGGATGAATTCGGATTGCTAGTAGAAAATTGTTCGCTCGAAAGCGCATATCGAATTGCAGAGTCAGTTTGGGAAATAGTTCAGGGTTATGAGTTTGCCTGGGAGGGCAGCACTTCTAAAGTTGGTGTTAGCATTGGTTTGGTCGAGATTAATTCTGAAATAACCGATTTAGCACAATTGATGAGTCATGCAGATGCCGCTTGCTATAGCGCTAAGGATGCTGGACGTAATCGAATCCACATATACAAAAGTGATGACATCGAACTCTCACAAAGACATGGTGAGATGCAATGGGTAACACGTATACACCATGCGTTAGAAAATGATCTTTTTTGTTTATATGCCCAGCGTATCGTTTCACTAAATGATAATACTGAAAAATATTATGAGTTTTTAATTCGACTAAAAGATGAGAATGGCAACCTTATTGTTCCTGGTGAGTTTTTGCCTGCTGCTGAACGCTACAACCTAATAGAAAAAATTGATCGTTGGGTGATAAATGCTGCGTTTGATTTATTAAAATCCAATCCTTCTTTTTTAAATGATATTAAACATATTTCAATTAACTTATCAGGACAATCACTAACAAACAACACCTTTTTAGCTTCTATTATTGCAAAATTACTAGATAGCAAAATCCCAGGGGAGAAGATTTGTTTTGAAATTACAGAAACTGCAGCGATTCATAATTTAACTAGTGCAATTAAGTTTATTACAACATTAAGAGACATGGGCTGTACTTTTGCATTAGATGATTTTGGGAGCGGGTTATCATCATTTGGCTATTTAAAAAACCTACCTGTAGACTACTTGAAAATTGACGGTATGTTTGTTAAGGACATGGTTAATGATCCTATTGATCGCGCAATGGTGAAATCCATAAACGAGATTGGTCAATTAATGAACATGCAAACCATTGCTGAATATGTTGAAAATACAGAAATACTTGAGATGCTAAAAGACATCGGTGTAGATTATGCCCAAGGATACGGTGTTAGCAAGCCTATAGATATCAATGAGTTGTTCTAACGCTCAAATTTGACCTAGCGGCTTAATAAAACCTGCTTTTGCACCTGCTTATTCACCCTCACTTACTAGACTTCTATATACCTGCCGAGTCATTTTTTCCGTCGTTATAAACTCCCGGCTCAATGTTTGGTATTGTAATAAAGGATTTAGCGTAACGATTTCTTCTTCGCTTTTATTCAGTGCGATTAATTCACTAATCAATTTCTTTGATTCTTCCAGCATGGCAACAGATGCCTTTAAATCTTCTATATTAGCAAGTGCACCATGTCCGGGGATGATTTTAGTTTTGGCATCTGCAAGGCTTAACATTTCACGCTGCGCTGCTATTAATCCTGTAATAGTACCGCCATTTTCTAGCGCAATAAATGGAAACATTCCATTTACAAAAACATCACCTGCATGCATAACATTTAAATTCTTGAAATAGATAATAATGTCGCCATCCGTATGCGCATTTGCAACATGAAATAGTTGCGTGTCATTACCATTTAAATGAAAATTCATCTGGTTCGAAAAAGTAAACACGGGTAACGCGTCTTTTTCTGTTTTTCCTAACTCTACTTTCAAACGTTTACGCGCATTCTCATGTGCGAAAATCCTTGTACCCATTTTTTTCATTACATCATTATTACCAGCATGATCCCAATGGAAATGCGTATTAATGAGAAAGTCTACGGGTTTATCTGTGATACTTTTAATGGCTACCTTCATAATACCTAGCGTTTCTGGCATAGCATCATCAATCATCACAACGCCATCCTCACCCACAGATACGGCAATATTGCCGCCTGCAAAGCCACCAACACCTTCTAGCATATAGAGTCCAGAGGCAACTTCTATAGTTGAGAACCTAAGCGGTTCTTTTTCTTCAGAGACGCAATTAAAAGAAACAATAAGCAACGTCGCAATTAAACCAACTTTATTCAACAAAGTCATTTAGTCCCTTGGTGTGTTACCTAATAGCTGAAAGTCTGTCGCTATGCCGATAACATCACCACCTTCAGGATACCTAGCGCCAATTGTAACCTTGCCATTAACCTTTTCAACTTGAATAACAAACACCAGCTTACTTTTTCCATCGCCACGGTAAATAGCATACTGAGGAATAGGAATGGGCACTGGCTGACGCATGACTCTCTGTTCAGGAAGCGTTGCAAAAGCAGCATTGCCATTGGTTACATCCTCCTGCGTGGCTATGCGCCCAGAGACAAAACCCTCAGTAGGCAGTGGTGGGTACACGCCTTCTTGCGCTATCGTTAGCGCAGAAAAGCATAAGGTTGAAATGGTCATAATTTTTCTTAATAGTTTTTGCATTGTTTTTCCATAACGTTTAAATTAAGCGGTGACCTTGGGCGCCCCGCGTTCTCAACTGACTTGCCGCTTTCTTAACTGACTTGGTAGTTTACCACCTAGCGAAGTTGGGGACACCCTTCACTCTTTACTTGCCACTTTCTCATTCGACTTGCCGCTTCAGCGGTTAGCGAGAATGGTGATGCCCTTTACGGGTATGCCATCTAGCGAGTTTAGGGAAGCCCCTCGCGAGCTTAACGGGTATACCACCTAGGGAGATTGAATTAAACATTAATCTGCCCCTAGGTCTTGGACGAACCTTGCCTCTGGTTTTACTTGCTCTGGCTCTACGGCTAATTGGCCACAAATAATGGTTTTTAATTGATCAAAAATAACGTCTGAATTAATGTTTGGTCGATTAAATCTGTTTTGTTCCAAGACAATATATTGATGCAGCTTCCCAACTGTATCAAGTTTTTCTGCCACTTCATTTGGTATAGAAATATCGAAGAGCTTCTCTACCGACATAACCAATTCAACAGTATCTAATCCCATGAGTTTTAAATGCCTAACGTTCGAGTTGAGGAGCTTATTGCGCCATCGCTCTCGAACGACTTGTTAGGTGGTCGCTGCATATAAACTTACGCCACCTATGAATAGAAACACAATCCATGATACATGTTGACCACGAGAGCCAACAAGAGCGATAGCGCTTGTTGTTAAAAATGTAGCTGCCAGAACCATTGATAGACTATGGAAAGTAAATGACTGGTTAGCAAGCAGGATTAAAATTGCAGAAAATCCCCACCATGCAATTGTTGTTATATGCCATGCGAACCGTAAAGTTTGGACAGTAAATTTAGTGCCCCCGAAAAGTTTTGGTAGATTGTCGCGACGAAACAAACGAACAAGAATGTAACGCTCTCCCAACACTGAGTGCACAACACCAATAGTGAATGTAAAAAAGGCTGCTATGTAAAGTAATGTGATCATAATTACCTAACGTAAACAGTCATCGAAATAGGTGTATAACTTACTAATAACACTACCTTCACTTCTCTTCAGCCAACTTAAAGCCTTTAGGTAGCAACACCCAAACTTTACCTTCCTGTTTCATCGATCCTGCTTTCGCCCCAGCTTTATTACCCGCACCCCAAAAGAAGTCTGCTCTTACACCGCCTTTAATGGCGCCACCGGTATCTTGTGCGACCATTAATTGCTTAAGTGGCTTTGTGCTATTCGGCTGTGTTGTCGACAAAAAAACTGGCGCACCTAATGGTATAAATTTTCGATCGACTGCTATGCTACGCTCTGCGGTAATCGGCACACCAAGTGCACCTAATGGGCCGGGCAAGCCTGATGGTAGTTCTCTAAAGAACACATAGCTAGGATTACTATTGAGTAAGGCTTGTAATTTATCTAAATTATTGCGCGCCCAGTTTTTAATGCCTTGCATTGAAGCTTGATGTAATTCTAAGTCACCGCGTTGTACTAAAATGCGCCCAATAGAGTGATAGCTATGCCCATTTTGATTGGCATAGCCTACCTGTACTTGTTCACCATTCTCTAACTGTACGACACCAGAGCCTTGAATCTGTAAAAAGAAGACATCGATAATATCGTTAATCCAGAAAAGCTCTGAGCCAGCTAAGGGTGAAGGTTTTGCATCAATCTCAGCACGTGTACTGTATGGTACTAATTTTTTACCCGCCAACTTACCACGCACGCGTTTATATTTAAGATCTGGATAAGCATCAGCTAACTCAACCGTAATCAAATCATCTGGCACCCGATATAAAGGATAGGGGTATTTAGCGGATTTTTTTCGACTGCCATTGAGCAGCGGCTGATAATAGCCGGTAACCAAACCAGTGGTAGAACCATCTTCATTTTGTGCTTGATAAACATCGAAGTGCGTCGATAAATAATCAATAATTGTTGCGTTATTCGGTTTGCTAATAGCCGTTGCCGCTTCGCATGCAGGCTTCCATTGCGCCTTCTTAATCAAGCTAGTGCAACTCTGCAACCATGCGGGCCATGCGGTAACTAGGTTATCTCCTAGTAGGCCATCTAAAGCTTCCCAACTCGCCGGTTGCAATAAATCGTATTGCAAGGTCTTTGATGTGCTTGTCGGTGGCGTTATCTCTGGTGGCTTATCTGTTCCTTTATTTGGCAGCTGCACTGGTGTAGGCTGCTCTGGACACACACAGGGCTTTTCAATAGGGTTTTCTACTGGCTCAACTGGCGGCTGAGTGGGTGGCACTGGCTTTACAGCGGTCTTTGAACATGCCGTCATTATTAAGAGAATGCTTAAAAATAATAACGTTTTTTTCATGCTTTAAATCTCATGGTTTAAATCTTAATGTAGCACTCTAGGCGCTGCTAGTGTGAAAGGAGAGATGATTGCCTCAAATGGTGTGCCATCAACAGCAACAATTTGATAAGTACCATGCATTGAGCCAGCAGTGGTGCTCAGTACAGTGCCGCTGGTATATTCAAATGCTTCATTAGGCTGTAATAGTGGCTGTGCACCGACAACACCTAAGCCTTTGACTTCATCTTGATGGCCATCAGCATCGGTGATAATCCAATGGCGACTAATCAGCTGCGCAGCAACACTCCCTGCGTTAACAATAGTGATACTATAGGCAAAGGCATAGCGATCGTCTTCTTCGCTAGACTGGTCAGGCAAGTAAGTGGTTTCTACACTGACTGAAAAGATATATTCGTTTGCCATTAATCAATCATGCCTATTATTTTCATTTTCTATCTATACATTCTACTGCAATCCGCTGACAGACGCTCTTTAGTCCGCTAACTAAATCAGCAGTCGTCTAATGTAAACCATAGTCTATTTTAAACGTTAAAGTACCCAAATACATTGTCGTTAATAAATTCATGTGTGAAATTTCGCAACACATAAGATATATAACTAATAAAAACTAATGATTTTAATGATTTAACGAATAAAGCTCTTTTAAAACATGAACTTTTTTGCTAGATTACTATCAACTACATAACTGAAACAAAATTTCAGTTATTTTAACTCCCAAAAGGAAACTTAAGCATCATGAAACAAGACATTAAAAAAGATAGCAATACAAAAGCATCAACACATAAAACAACTAACACGACTAAAGCAGACCAAGCTAAAAAAGTAGATGCGCTTCATTTAGACAAAACAACTCTAAATAGCCGTTTTTTAGAAGCTAGTTGCGATTGCGTTTAATTGCTTAAGGCTTAAACACTAGCCTAAGTATTAACAAAAGCAGTATAAAAAAAGAGGATGGCATCAGCCACCCCCTTTTTTTTAAGCTACCGCCTAACTAATCGTTTTTAAACGACTAGGCTAGGAGACGCTACTCAATTTCAATCTGAGGACGACCTGGCTCCGGCCAATCTAAATGGAAGTATTCGCCACGTGGCTTATCTTTACGCTCATAACTATGTGCGCCAAAGTAATCGCGTTGACCTTGCAACAAGTTCGCTGGTAAATCCGCACTTCTATAGCCATCGTAGTAAGCTAACGCAGCAGCAAAGCCTTGCACTGGTACACCATTCGTCACAGCTAAAGAAATCACTTTACGCCAGCCTTCTTGCCCTTTATTCATCTCTTCAGTGAAATGTGGGTCTAGCATTAAGTTCTTCAAGCGTGAGTTTTGTGCGTAAGCATCTGTAATCTTCTGTAAGAAACGTGCGCGGATGATACAACCACCACGCCAAATTTGAGAAATCTCACCAAAATTCAATTTCCAGTTATAAGCCACTTGTGCTTTGTCAATCAATTGGAAACCTTGTGCATAGGCACAAATCTTAGAACAGTAAAGCGCATTCTTGATTGCATCAATCACCGCTTCTTTTTCTTTGCCAGCCAATGGTGTGATTTTAGGACCCTTAAGAATTTTACTTGCTGCAACACGTTCTTCTTTAACACTAGAAAGTCCACGTGCATAAACCGCTGCAGCAATCGCATTAGCAGGTGCGCCAAGTTCAAGCGCATTAGCTGCTGTCCACTGGCCGGTGCCTTTTTGTTCTGCTGCGTCTAAAATCATGTCGACTAAGAACTCTTTAGACATAGGATCTTTTTGTTGCAGGATGTCAGCAGTAATCTCTATCAAGTAACTTGATAGCTCGCCTTTGTTCCACTCTTCAAAAATTTTACCAATTTCGTCAGACTTCATGCCTAACAAGTTTTTCATGAGCCAATAAGCTTCACAAATCAACTGCATATCAATGTATTCAATACCGTTATGCACCATTTTTACATAGTGACCAGCCCCGTCAGGACCAATGTACTCAGCACATGAGAAGCCACCTTCCACAGGCTTACCAGGCTCTCCGTCTTCCATAGGCGCACCTGTTACAGGGTCTACTTTAGCGGCGATATCACGCCAGATAGGCTCTAAACTTGCCCAGGCTTTGCGTGTACCTGATGGCATTAATGACGGACCAAAACGGGCACCTGTTTCGCCGCCAGAAATACCAGAACCGATAAAATCAATGCCTTTAGCAGTTAATTCTTTTTCACGACGAATCGTATCTGTCCACAGCGCATTACCGCCATCAATAATGATGTCGCCTTCTTCTAAAAATGGCAATAATGCATTAATTGTTAAATCAGTAGGTTTGCCAGCTTTAATGAGCAAGACAATTTTACGTGGGCGTTTAATACTCAAAACAAATGTCGCTAAATCAGCATGGCCAACCACGCGCTCATGTGAAGGTTCATTATTTTTGCATTCTTCAATGAAGTCTGTCATTTTGTCAGTGCTACGGTTATACACAGCAACGGTGTAACCATGGTCCGCCATATTTAGGACAAGGTTTTG
>JBJPGD010000007.1:0-33192 GCA_048595445.1 Methylophilaceae bacterium | reverse complement strand
CATTAATCGTCCTGGCCTCTTCTCATCGTCCCTGAATTTTCAGCGTCTCCGCCACCTTGACTAATAGGTTGATTCAAATTTTCTGGCACGGCCTGCTTCAGCAGTTTGTACAGGTTAATTAAATTTAGACGGTAAAGGCGATCAAAGCTTTTTACACTCTCAGATGTGTTGTAATCACCAAACCACCAGAACCAATCAGAGCCTTCACAGATGGCTAGTTCACGCTCGCACGCAATCTGTTCGTCACTACTTAATGTATGAACATGCTTGTCATAAACTTTTTTTGCTTCGCAAAGTAAATCCCAGGCCGCATTTTTGTCCTGGTCACCTATCCAGGTGCTAAAGGTGCCATATACCCAGCTACCCGCTGCGACTTGTGGTAATAGTTTAGGCTGTGGCAACTTGCCAGCTTCTTGCATTTGCAGAACGTCACTAAACGTCGTCATTTCAATCGTTGGGTGGCTTGCTAAAGCGGCATAGAGTTCTTTTAAGAAATAAAACCCGTTATAGGGGAAATATTCCCAAGCATTTTCACCGTCTAAAATAACGCTCACGACTTTAGCGTGGTCCGATTTATTTTGCTCTATCGCTTCAAGATGCGCGATGAAGTTATTGACGGCATCGTTCGAATGCATTTTGGCATATTCAAAACCAATTTTGTCCGAGAGGGCATCATCCCTAAAAAAGCAAACAATGTTATCTTTTCCATTGGTGACTGTGTAGGGCTGGTATAGGTAATGGTTCTCACCATCAGCTTCTATATTGGATAAATGCAAGCTATTGGCTAATACCCCTTGACCACTTGCCGACCACTTGATCCCTTGCTCGGCGAGTAGCGATAGTCCAGCGTGTGAAACAGCCCCTTCAGCGGGCCACATACCAGTAGGCGCTTGGTCGAACAAATTGGTGTGATACGTTTTTGCGGCATCAATATGTGCAACAGCACGGCTTATGCCGCCTGGGTACTGCGCATTCTGTGGCAACGGTGCATCGGGCATTGCGTCTTTTGTAGAGTTAAAGTCTAACAGTAGCGGTAATATCGGATGATAATAAGGCGTTGTTGTCAGCTCAATTTGGCCATCATCCATTAGCTTTTTGTATCGTGGAATTAGGCCATTAACCGTCTCTTTAATGACGCTAAATAGTTGCTGGCGGTCTTCTAATGTGAAAAATACGCCTTTAGCAATTAGCGCTTTTACAATACTGCTTTCTTGACGGATGCTTTCACCAAACCAAGCTAGATGATACCAAACCAGTAAATCAGCCTTATATTGTGCAGAAAGATAATGAAAGTCAGTATCATCTGACATGATCGGTTCTACTAGTTGATACATCTGCAATAAACGCTGGTAATGCGGGAACGGCGTTAACATCTTTTCATGATGTGCTTTGAAGCAGCTTTCTACTACCAAGCGGCATTGCGTTTCTGAAATACCAGTTAAATCAGGCTCGATGAGTAATGCTAATAACGGGTCGCGTATATCATTTATCTCAAACTGTTGCATGTAGTCTTCTAGTTGCTCAAGCAAGATAGGCACAAAGTTAAAGCTAACGCGTGCTTGAGGGTTTGCTTCGATATGGTAAGCCATATCGCTGTAGTCTTTTATTGCATGTAGGTAAGTCCAAGGTAGTACATATTCATGGGTGCTTAAGTCACGATAATCTGGTTGGTGCATGTGCCAAAAAAGATTGAGGTATAGCTTAGGTTGTTTGTCCATCGATGTTTTGTCCAAATTCTGTTCATTATTATAATTAACGTGCTCTATATAAATCTTGTCCAAGCATGTCTGGTGTCACTAAGACAATGCCTTTTTCAGACACGTAAAAACGTTCCGCATCTAATTTTAAATCGACACCAACTTGCATGTCATCAGGGATAAGGCAGCCGCGATCAATGACGACATTTTTTAACGTAACGTTCTTACCAATGGTGACTTTAGGTAATACAACGGCACCGTCAAGCGTCGCGTAGTTTTCTACATGCACATCAGAAAACAACACTGAATTGATGACGGATGCTCCACTGATTAAACAACCGCCAGAGATTAATGAGTCAATAGCGCTACCTTTCCTACCCTTTTCATTAAAGACAAATTTAGCAGGTGGGTTTTGTTCTTGGTAAGTCCAGATTGGCCATATATTGTCGTACAAGTTTAATTCAGGAATCACTTTGGTGAGTTCCATATTCGCTTCCCAGTAGGCATCAATCGTTCCCACATCGCGCCAATAACAATTATTAGTTTCTACGTTTACACAACTATCAGTAAATCGGTGTGCTTGCACATGATATTTGTTTATCACATGGGGAATAATGTCAGCGCCAAAGTCGTGTGATGATTTCGGATCGTCTGCATCTCTAATAATTTGTTCATATAGAAATTTAGCATTAAAAATATAAATGCCCATGCTGGCAAAAGCTTGTGATGGGTCGCCCGGCATATGTTTTGGCTGTTCTGGTTTTTCAGCAAACTCAATAACACGGTCTGTTTCATCAACCGCCAATACGCCGAAGCCTTTGGCATCTTCTAACGATACGTTAATGCAGGCAATGGTCATGTCAGCACCACTTTTAGCGTGTGTCGCTAGCATTTTGCCGTAATCCATTTTGTAAATATGGTCGCCGGCCAGCAACAAAACGTACTCGCCGCCGCCTTCGCGCAGTAAATCGATATTTTGATAAACAGCATCGGCGGTGCCTTGGTACCAGTCGTTACCAATTCTTTGTTGTGCAGGAATGATGTTGACATACTCGTTAAATTCACCACGCAAGAAACCCCAACCACGTTGTATGTGTTGAATAAGGCTTTGCGCTTTATATTGGGTGGCGACATTAATACGACGAATGCCTGAGTTAATGCAATTTGATAATGGAAAATCAATAATTCTAAATTTCCCACCAAATTGAACAGCTGGTTTAGCGCGCCAATCTGTCAGATTTTTTAATCGGCTGCCTCGACCACCTGCCAAAATAATAGCAACCGTATTTTTAGTTAAGTTACTAATATAACGGTCTGAGGATGCTTCTTGTTGGATGTTGTGTTTACGACGCTCAATATGTTTTGTATCAGACATTTTTATTCCTATCGAATTCGATTAAATCAGCTAGTCACTACCAAAGTACATTATAATATGGATTGTGAGTTTAAGCTTGCTGGTCGGCTAAATAAATTGAATATTATTTGAGAGAATATTTTGGTGAAAAGTAAAAGTACTGTAAAAAAGACAGTCGTTAAAAAGACAGTCGTTAAAAAGCCGGTTGCCGTTGCCAATGACAATACAGAGGATATGCAACGAATTCTTGATGCGCAGCATCACGACCCGTTTAGCTATTTAGGCCAGCATGCTAAAAATGGTGCTTATGTGCAGCGTGTATTTAACCAGCAAGCCGATAAAGTTTGGCTTAAAGATGGTAAAAAATGGCTAGCACTAGATAAAGTAAACGCAGCAGGCCTGTTTGAATTAAATAGCAAAAGTGCAATAGATACGCCTTGCTTGCTAAAGGTTGAGTATCAGCAAAAAACTTATGAAGTTTACGATGCTTATACCTTTCAAAGTACGATTACTGAGAATGAACTACATTTATTTGCTGAAGGCAAATTAAAGCAGGCTTACAAGACGTTCGGCGCGCAACTATGTGAACAACAAGGCGTGGCCGGCGTTAGGTTTGCCGTCTGGGCACCAAACGCTGAGCGTGTGAGCGTGGTTGGCAACTTCAACCAATGGGATGGACGTGTTCATTCTATGCGCTCGCTTGGCAGTAGTGGTGTTTGGGAGATTTTCATTCCGCACCTTACTGATGCCGATTTGTATCAGTTCGAAATTCGCAATCGGCACACTAACCAAGTGATGACCAAAACAGACCCTTATGGTTTTGAGTTTGAACCAAGGCCAAGCACCGCTAGTAAAATCAGCCAGAGCAAGCACAAGTGGACCGATGATGCCTGGTTGAAAACGAGGCAATCAAACGATTGGTTGCATGCACCGTTTAATTGTTATGAGGTGCACTTAGGTAGCTGGCAACGTAATGATGATGGCCATTTCCTGTCGTATCGCGAGTTGGCCGACACGCTGGTGCCGCATGTGGTTGATATGGGTTATACCCATATTGAATTGTTGCCTATTACTGAGCACCCGCTGGCTGCGTCGTGGGGTTATCAAACAACTGGCTACTTTGGCGCTACCAATCGATTTGGGTCGCCAGATGATTTGCGTTACCTCATTAATGCTTTCCATCAAGCCAATATTGGTGTCATATTAGATTGGGTGCCAGGCCATTTCCCTAAAGATGATTGGGCGTTGGCGCGTTTTGACGGTACAGCTTTATATGAGCATGAAGACCCTCGCTTGGGTGAGCATCAAGATTGGGGTACTTATATATTTAATTACGGCCGTAATGAGGTTGCTAATTTTTTAATGAGCAATGCACACTTCTGGCTCAGTGAATTCCATATTGATGGATTGCGTGTGGATGCTGTGGCTTCTATGCTTTACTTAGATTATTCACGTAAGGCAGATGAATGGTTGCCAAACAAGTACGGTGGCAGAGAAAACTTAGATGTTATTGAGTTTTTAAAGCAAATGAACATGATGGTGGGAGAGGAATTTCCTGGCGTCTTAACCATTGCTGAAGAGTCAACGGCTTGGCCTGGAGTATCTCGCCCTGTATACGCAGGTGGCCTAGGTTTTAATATGAAATGGAATATGGGCTGGATGAATGATACCTTGGCTTATATGGAACAGGATTCCGTCCATCGTAAATATCATCACGACCAACTTACTTTCGGCCAGTTATACGCTTATAGTGAAAACTTTGTGCTGCCTTTTTCGCATGATGAAGTGGTACATGGTAAGGGATCTTTGTTAGATAAAATGCCTGGAGATGCCTGGCAAAAATTTGCTAACTTACGTTTATTAATAAGCTATCAGATGACGGCGCCGGGCAAAAAGCTCAACTTTATGGGCAATGAGTTTGGACAAGGGCGAGAGTGGGATGAGAATACGAGCTTAGACTGGCATTTGTTAGATGACCAGGATTCAGGTGGGGCGTGGCATAAAGGCATTAAGCAAGTTAATCAAGACCTTAATCGCCTTTATGCGGATTCAAAAGCTTTACATGATTTAGATTTTGACCAAGAAGGTTTTGATTGGATTGATTGCAGAGATAGCGATCAATCGGTTGTCAGTTTTATACGGCGAGATCGTGACGGCAACTTTGTGTTAGTCGTTTTGAATTTCACGCCAGTACTGCGTGAGAACTACCGCTTGGGTGTACCTGCCACTGGCTATTACAAGGAGCTATTTAATAGTGATGCTGCTTGCTATGGTGGTAGCAACCAAGGCAATGGGGCAGGCTTGCAATCAGATGATGTTGCTTGGATGAACCAGCCACAATCAATATCAATGGTACTGCCACCACTCGCTGCTGTGGTATTACAGCTATCATAAACTGATCGCTATTGGTTTAATCAAGAAGTGCGCCCTGGCGCACTTTAATAATGTCGAGTTAAATTTATGCAAGTTTTATTAGTAACTTCCGAAGCATACCCGCTGATTAAAACGGGTGGTTTGGCAGATGTGAGCAGTGCCTTACCTAAGGCACTTAAAAACTTAAAAGCATTTAAGGGTGATATTAAAATATTGCTGCCTGGTTATACTGCCGTTTTAGATCAAATAGAATCACCGAAAAAAATTGCTACGATAGACGTATTGGGCCAAACTTGCACTTTGCTAATGGGCAAGATGCCTAAAAGTCAAAGTAAGCAAAATGCTGACGACTCGGTGGATGTGATTGCGATCCAGAATACATTTTTATATGAGCGCTCAGGTGGGCCATATAATGATGAGGATGGTGAGGACTGGTCTGACAATGCCTTACGCTTTGCAGTGTTGTCACGCGTCGCTAGTTTGTTATGTAGTGAGGCAACACCATATAAAGCTTGGCGACCAACGCTTGTGCATTGCAATGACTGGCAAACCGGTTTAGTGCCTGCTTATATGAAGCTTGTTGATCATTCGACCGTTAAGTCTATTTTTAGCATCCATAATTTGGCTTTTCAAGGTTGTTTTGATGCCAGCTATTTGAGCACTTTAGAGCTGCCAATTAGTCACTTTAATATGAATGGGTTTGAATACCATGAACAAATTTCATTCTTAAAAGCAGGGCTTTTTTACGCAGATAAGTTGAGCACTGTTAGCCCTACTTATGCGGATGAAATTCAGACACCAACGTTTGGTTTTGGCATGGAAGGCTTATTGCAAACACGCAAAGATGACCTTGTCGGCATTTTGAATGGGATTGATACCTTAGATTGGAATCCGGCAATCGATGAATACTTACCTAAGCACTATACGGCTAGTCGTATCACCGGAAAAAAAGCAGTTAAAAAGCACTTGCAACAACAGTTAGGCTTAGAAGATAAAGCTGATTCGCCGCTATTGGGTGTTGTTAGTCGGTTTACGCACCAAAAGGGCTTGGACTTATTGCCGGCCATCATTCCACAACTGGTGGCGAAAGGTTGTCAATTTGCGATTCTAGGTAGTGGCGACAGCACGATTGAGGCGAAATTTAAAGTGTTAGCCAAGCAGTATCCTTCGCAAGTCAGTGTGACAGTGGATTATAATGAATCGCTATCGCATAACATTATGGCTGGTACGGATATATTTGTGATGCCGTCTCGCTTTGAGCCATGCGGACTTAATCAAATGTACGGCATGGCTTATGGCACACCGCCTATTGTTTCACCAACAGGTGGTTTAGCCGATTCTGTTGTGGATAGTGATGAGGCAACCATTAAGCAAAAAACCGCTACTGGCTTTGTGCTTGATGAGGTGTCGACCACGGCTATGCTGGCGGGTGTAACACGGGCAATCACATACTGGCGCGACAAACCTATATGGCGCGGTATTCAGCGCAATGGTATGCAGCTTGATTTGAGTTGGGAATCAAGAGCACAGGCCTATTTGCAGCTATATCAAGCATTATTGCTTACTTAAGCATCGAATAAAATATTATAGAAATAACATCGAAAGTGTATAAATAAATGAACGAGAAAGCAAACGCAAGCATAACATTACCTAAGCTCACGCCCATTAAGCAAGCCATTCAGAATCATTTGGCTTTTTCATGCTTTAAAACGGATGAAGCTTCTACTGCAAGAGATTGGTATGAAGCTGCTGCTTATACGGTTCGCGACCATATTGCGGAACGTTGGATAAAAACATCGAAAGCCTATACCGAGCAAGATCCTAAACGCATTTATTATCTCTCGCTAGAGTTTTTGATTGGGCGCATGCTTAGTAATGCAGCGCTTAACATTGATGTTGAAGGTGAGTTAAGTGAAAGTTTACATGCATTGGGACATGACTTAGAAACGGTTAAAGAGAGTGAGCATGATGCAGCGCTAGGTAATGGCGGTCTTGGTCGTTTAGCGGCTTGTTTTTTAGACTCTATGGCGACGTTGGACTTGCCGGCGATGGGTTATGGCATACGTTATGAATACGGCATGTTTAAACAAACCATCGAGAATGGGCAACAAGTAGAAAACCCTGATAATTGGTTGAGTTTTGGCAATGTTTGGGAATTTCAGCGGCCTGAGGCAGCATATCCCATTAAATTTTATGGCAAAACAGTAGAGGTACCTGCGGATGATGGTGTAGGCACCAAAAGTTTGTGGATAGATGAGGAGGTTGTTGTTGCCATGCCTTACGATATGCCAGTTCCTGGCTTTGGAACAGAGACGGTTAACACGCTTAGACTTTGGTCAGCTAAAGCCGCCAATGAGTTCGATTTACGTCATTTTAATGAAGGGAATTATGAGAAAGCCGTTGAAGGGCGTAACGACACAGAAAGCATTTCAAAAGTATTATACCCAAATGATAGCTCTGCCAATGGCCGCAAGTTAAGGTTAAAGCAACAGTACTTCTTTGTTTCAGCTTCGATACAAGATATTCTACGACGCTTTTTAACTACACGAGATGTGAAGTCAATGGCTGACTGGAAAGAGCTGCCTAAAAAAATAGCTATTCAACTGAATGACACGCACCCAGCGATTGGTGTCGCAGAAATGATGTATCAATTGGTCGACGTGCATCACTTAAGCTGGGAGTTTGCTTGGAAGCTCAGTACAAAAGTGTTTGCTTATACCAATCACACACTTATGCCTGAAGCGTTAGAAACGTGGTCAGTAGAGTTGTTTGGTGATTTATTGCCGCGGCACTTAGAAATTATTTATCAAATTAATCAAGAGTTTATGCATATGGTTAATCATCACTTCCCAGATGATGCTGGTTTGCTCAGCCGTGTTTCAATTATAGATGAATCACAAGGCCGTCGCGTGCGTATGGCGCATTTAGCAGTGGTTGGTAGCCATACCGTTAACGGCGTAGCCGCGCTACACAGTCAGCTGTTAAAAACAACGCTATTTGCAGATTTCCATAAGATCTATCCAGGTAAATTGACCAATATGACTAATGGCATTACACCACGTCGCTGGTTGAATCAGGCTAACCCAGCGCTGTCAGCCTTGATTACAAAGGCAATAGGTCCCGACTTCAAAAAAGACTTAGATGATTTGGTTAAAATTACGCCATTGGCAGATGATAAAGAATTCCGTAAAGCGTTTAGAGCCGTTAAGCATGAAAATAAAGCGCAACTTGCCAATAAAATAGAAGAATTAACTGGCGTGACGTTGAATCCCAACTCACTCTTTGATGTGCAAATTAAACGGATTCATGAATATAAGCGACAGTTGTTAAATGTATTACATGTGATTACCTTGTATAACCGTATCCGCAAAGGTGAGATTGAAAATGTTACACCACGTACCGTGATTTTTGCTGGTAAAGCAGCACCAGGGTATTGGCTAGCAAAATTAATTATTCGTTTAATTAATGATGTTGCTGAAATTGTCAATAATGACGTTGCAGTTGGTGACAAATTAAAAGTCGTGTATTACCCAAATTATGAAGTTTCTGCGGCTGAAATATTATTCCCGGGCAGTGATTTGTCCGAGCAAATTTCAACCGCCGGCACAGAGGCGAGCGGTACAGGTAATATGAAAATGGCACTGAATGGTGCATTAACCATCGGTACCTTAGATGGTGCTAATGTCGAGATTATGGAAGAGGTGGGCGAGGATAATATCTTCATCTTCGGCTTGACGACGCAAGAAGTGGCTGACATGAAGAGCGACCAATACAACCCTAGAGATTACTATAATAAAAATGCTGAACTTAAAGAAGTGTTAGATATGATTTCTTCAGGATACTTCTCTATTGAAGATTCTAATCGTTATCAAGCGATTGTTGACAATTTGCTTAATAATGGTGACCATTATTTACTGTTGGCTGATTATGAAAGTTATATTGCAAGCCAAGATGCAGTTGGTCAGTTATACCAAGATCAAGAAGAATGGACGCGTCGTGCCATTTTAAATGTGGCGAACATGGGTAAGTTTTCGAGCGACAGAACAATAGCGGAATATGCCGACCAGATTTGGGATGTAAAACCGAGTAAGTAGTAAGGTTAATTTTTTAATAAAGTGAATGCATTATGCAAATAAATTTAGTCACTAGCACACCATTCTCAGACCAAAAGCCTGGTACGTCGGGCTTGCGGAAAAAAGTAAAGGTTTTTCAGATAACACATTATCTGGAAAATTTTGTACAAAGTATTTTCGACATATTAGCGCTACCAGAAGATGCTACGCTTACGTTGGGCGGCGACGGACGTTTCTATAACCGCGTTGCTATTCAAACGATTATTAAAATGGCTGCTGCTAATGGTTTTAGGAAAGTGATTGTAGGGCAGGGCGGGATACTCTCTACCCCTGCTGCTTCACACATTATTCGACAATACAAAACTTTCGGCGGCATTATTCTTTCTGCCAGTCATAACCCTGCTGGGCCAGATGAGGATTTTGGTATTAAGTACAATACTGAAAATGGCGGCCCAGCGCCCGAAAAAATTACAGAAGCTATTTTTACTAACAGTAAAGTGATTACACAATATCAGCTAACAGATATGCCAGATGTGTCGCTTGATACCATAGGCGAAACGCAATTTGATGGTTTTTCTGTGCAGGTGATTAACCCTGTCAGTGATTATGCTGATTTGATGGTTAGCATGTTTGATTTTGCCGCCATAAAAACGTTATTAGCAGGTGATTTTAAACTTAAGTTTGATGGTATGCATGCTGTAACTGGGCCGTATGCAAAAGAGATTTTTGTGAATCGGTTAGGTGCGTCAGCATCAAGTTTGATGAATTGCGATGTTAGTGAAACTTTTGGTGGTGGGCATCCTGACCCTAATCTGACCTATGCACATGATTTAGTTGATATTGTATATGGAGATGAAGCGCCTGATTTTGGCGCGGCATCTGATGGTGATGGTGATCGCAATATGATTCTAGGTAAAGGATTTTTTGTAACACCTTCAGATAGTTTGGCTATTATTGCAGCAAACGCACAGTCAATACCTGCTTATCAAGCAGGTATTGCTGGTGTGGCGAGATCAATGCCAACTAGTGGTGCAGTTGATAGAGTAGCAAAGAAATTAAATATTGATTGTTTTGAAACGCCAACTGGCTGGAAGTTTTTTGGCAATTTAATGGATGCAGATAAAGTCACGCTTTGTGGCGAAGAGAGTTTTGGTACAGGGTCTAACCATGTGCGAGAAAAAGATGGTTTATGGGCAGTGCTGTGTTGGTTGAATATCGTAGCGGCAAGAAAAGAAAGCGTAGAAAGTATTGTAAAAGCACACTGGGCTGAATATGGCCGTAATGTTTATTCACGTCATGATTATGAAAATATCCCAACAGATGATGCCAATGGCGTGATTACCCATTTACGTGAAAACTTTACGGCGATGACCGGTAAAACCTTTGGCCGGTATCAAGTGAAAGCTTGTGATGATTTTTCTTATACAGATCCGATTGATGGTTCTGTGAGCCATAAGCAGGGGCTAAGAATTTTATTTGAAGATGGTTCACGCATCATATTTAGATTATCAGGCACAGGTACGCAAGGTGCGACTATCCGTATTTATTTAGAAGCTTTTGAGCCAGATACAACAAAGCATCATCTAGACGCACAAGATGCACTGGGTGAAATGATACAGATTGCCTTGCAGATTTCAGAATTAAAAGTAAGGACAGGGCGAGAAAAGCCCACTGTGATTACTTGATTGCTGTTTAACTTAAAAGCCAGCTTTACTGGCTTTTTTAACATTTACATTAAGGGGCGATCTTGGTCGTCCCGCTTTCTCAATCGACTTGGTGGTTTACCACCTAGCGAGATTGGTGAAGACCCTTGCGGTCTGAATGATGAGTTAGAAGTGAATGTAAGCATAAACGACTAGAAATAACTGAGCTATAGCTTAAAAACTTCATTTTCCATTTCTTTTTGACACATGCTCGCAGCAGCATTAATCATGCTTTTAAGCAAGGCAGCTTCATTTTCTAACATGTCTTCAAGAGTAGGCAAATTCCCCTTAGGAGTTGGGTTGCTCCTACAACCACCTTCCGCAACTACTTTTTTAGTATGCAGGTTAATAAGTCTTGTTTTTGCCCAATAGGCAACGCGATAGTGAGACCAATCAGTTGGCTGGTAACCAAAACCCCACCAAGTTGTTTGAACATCTATTAGGTAATCTGCTTCGTTAGTGTTTTGAATTATTTGATCTACGTTTTCATCGGTTACAGTAACTACTGATTCGAGTAGTTTTAAAGCATGTGTTTCTTGAAATTTTGTTGCTAATTCCTCTCCCATTTTTTGTGATGGGTCTGCTATATCATTGGCAGTAACAATTTTATTGCCGGCGCTTATTGCAGAAAGCCCGCCTAGTGCCCCAAATGCGGCTTTTCCAGCAGTCCCTGCTGTAAAGTCAGCTTTATTCCTTTGTGTAAAAGTAATAGTTTTTCCACTTAACGCAGAGAGTTCTAGTGAGCTTATTGGCTTATTTGCTACCGATGCACAGCTGGAAGCAAATATGGCAAGTGAAATAATAGTAATGGTTTTTTTCATTCATATCCTATAGTTGGCAATTCGTTCTAACAGCTATTATACAGACGCATGCGTCCGCATAACGTGATTGATGGTGTGGCGTGACTCATGTTGTTTTTCTTTTTGTTTTTTTAGGGTTAAGCAATATTTAATGACACTATAGACAATCGCAAAAGCGGGTGCAAACTTTTTTGCTAATGCTTTAAATGGCTTTAAATGGCTTTAATGGTCATCTTACCTTTGTACAATCGTACATCCATACGGCCCAAAAAGCTCATGCCTAGTAGTACATCACCCTGTAAGCCTGGAGTTATCATGGCAGAAACATTTTTAGCTTCTATGCCACCTAATTTAACAGAGCTTAGTCGCACCATATAACTAACGGTATCACCATTGGCGGTGCTGGTGCGCACGGCAGAAATGCTTTTAAGATTAAGTTTATTGGCGACTGATTGTGAGATAGCGACGCCAGTAGCCCCAGTATCGACAAGCACATTGACTTTGACATCATTGATTAATGCTTCTGCACGGTAATGACCATCTAGCCCACGTTTTAGAACAACCTCTGTATTTGAACCCAAAGTATTAATCTTGTTTGGGTTTTGGATATTGTCGGCAAGGTAATAAATTGCCCCAGCAATGCAAAGCCAAATAGCGGTGATGAAGAAGCTATTTTTTGACATAGCTTAACTTAAAATGGCAGTTTAGCTTCAGGTGATGCCGCTAATATCACCGACCTAAAGGTGTCTTGTATGCGTTTTAAGGCCGCTTCATTATCTGCTTCAAAGCGTAATACGATGACAGGTGTGGTGTTAGAAGGGCGCATCAGGCCAAAGCCATCGGCGTATTCAACACGTAAGCCATCAATGGTTAACACTTCCGCATTTTCAAATGTTGCTGTTTGCTGTAGCTTGGCGATAAGCGCATGCGGTTCACCTTCATTCATATTGATGTGTTGTTCTGGTGTGCTCACACTATCTGGTAAGTTGTTTAATACGGCAGAGGGGTCATCAAATTGACTTAATATTTCTAATAAACGTGCGCCTGAATAGAGGCCATCGTCAAAACCGTACCAGCGCTCCTTAAAGAAAACGTGGCCGCTCATTTCGCCTGCTAGGGCAGAGCCGGTTTCTTTCATTTTGGCTTTAACTAATGAATGGCCTGTTTTCCACATGAGTGGAATGCCACCTCGCGCTTTAATCCATGGGGCCAAGTTACGTGTCGATTTCACATCGTAAATAATCGTAGCGCCAGGTTCACGTTTCAGTACATCTTCTGCAAATAGCAGTAATTGGCGATCTGGGTAGATGATGTTGCCTTCTTTCGTGACTACACCTAAGCGGTCACCATCACCATCAAAGGCTAGGCCTATTTCTGAGTCGCCCGTTTTTAAGGCGCTAATTAAATCTTTTAAATTGCCGGGTACTGATGGGTCAGGATGATGATTAGGAAAGTTGCCATCCACTTCGCAGAATAATTCTTCTACTTGGCAACCTAGTGCTTGGTAGAGTTTTTTAGCGAATGCACCAGCAACACCATTGCCACAATCTGCGGCAATTTTCATGGGGCGTGCTAATTTGATGTGGTCACTGATTTTAGCAATGTACTCATCATCGATGTGGTAGCTACTTTCTTTGCCTTCACCTGTTGCTAGATCACCTTCTTCAATACGTTGGCGTAATCCCTGAATCACTTCGCCAGATAACGTCTCACCCGCGAGTACCATTTTAAGGCCATTGTAATCTGGTGGGTTATGGCTGCCGGTGACCATGACGCCACAATCCGTTTTAAGGTGGTATGCCGCAAAGTAAACAACAGGTGTTGCAACTAAGCCTAAGTTAATGACATCAATACCCGCTTGTCGGATACCTTTAGAAAGTGCGGAGGCAAGGCTAGGACCTGATAGACGACCATCGTAGCCGACGCAGACTGTTTTTTGTTTGCGTGCAACCGCTTCGCTACCGATGGCGTGTCCAATCGACTCTACAATTTCAGGTGTGAGCGTTTTGCCAACAATGCCACGGATATCGTAGGCTTTAAAAATTTCTTTAGGGACTGTTTTATTAGAAACTGTGTTGTTAGTATTAGATGGTGTATTTGAAGACATAGTAAATAATCGCAAAGTAAGTAAGGTGATGTAACAGTTGATCGAAGCCGAGCAGCACCCAAAACCATTCACTGTTGTTTGGTTTTAGATTATATTTGCTTGATAGGTTCATTTTTGCCCAGTCAATATGATAATGCACGAGCATATCAATCAATCCATAAGTAAGTGCATTAGTGCCTATAAATGGACTTAGTACCAGCGCGGTACCGATACCGTGCAAGCCAGCATGAACAATCCCGCCAAGATGACAGTAGCGGCCTTTATTGTTATAAAGCCATGGGAACATTTGCAACGGAAAGTCGCAAATAAAATGCTTGATAAATAAGCCAAGCAACGCTTCAAACATGCTTATTCGGCCTCTTCAATCCAAGCAAGCTGAACCGCTTCTAATATTTTTTCGCCGCAATGGTCTTCAATGTCATCAAAACCGTCTAAATGCATAACCCATTCCATCAAGTCGGTAAAGCGAATGGTTTTAGGGTCTATGTCTTCGTGTTTGTCGAAGAGTTCTTCGGCTATTCTTTGTGTGTCGGTCCACTTCATGTTGATTGGTTTTGGCGATATCTAAAAGCTTGATTATAGCCTGCTAACAAATAGTTGTGGAGACAAAAAAAGCCCAACCACAAAGGGTTGGGCAGAGGGATGAGTCGAAACTTTGGAGAATTACGCTCTGCTTATAGATAAGCATATGCTATGCCAATAATATTGTTATATAAAAACAGGCGGTTACAATTTTTTGATTATTTTCTCTGTGCTAAATGTGTGCATTGCATGATTTGGTTGCATGCTTTTAGTGCACAAAAATGTTTGAAGGAAATGGTTTGTCAGAGACATAAATTGATGTGTGAGCATGATGACATGATAAAATGTATTTTTATATCTTCAGTCATTTTGGAAATCATTTAAACTTATGTTTAGCCACTCAAAAAAACTTCATACCACTGACCCTGAAATTGCAAAAATGATTGCTGCTGAAGTGCAGCGTCAAGAACAGCATATCGAGTTAATTGCATCTGAAAATTACACTAGTCCTGCCGTAATGGATGCACAAGGGTCACAGTTAACAAATAAATATGCAGAAGGTTACCCTGGCAAGCGTTTTTACGGCGGCTGTGAGTATGTTGACCAAGTGGAGCAGTTAGGGATTGATCGTTTAAAAGCATTGTTTGGCGCTGAGTATGCAAACGTGCAACCACATTCTGGTTCGCAGGCGAATCAAGCAGTGTATTTCTCAATTCTGAAACCAGGTGACACCATCATGGGCATGAATTTGGGTCACGGTGGTCATCTAACACATGGCTCACCAGCTAATATATCAGGTAAATTGTTTAACATTGTTGCATATGGACTTAACGATAAAGAAGAGATTGATTACGATGAAATGGAACGTATTGCAATAGAAACCAAACCTAAGTTATTAATCGGTGGTGCTTCTGCCTATGCACTTCGTTTCGACTGGGAACGCATGGCAGCGATTGCCAAGAAGGTCGGCGCGTATTTCATGGTCGATATGGCACACTACTCTGGCTTAATTGCTGCAGGTGTTTACCCTAACCCCGTGCCACATGCTGATTTCGTCACTTCAACCACACATAAAACATTACGTGGCCCCCGTGGTGGCATTGTTATGGCTAAAGAGGAGTTCGCTAAGTCGTTAAATTCTAGCGTATTTCCGAGCCTGCAAGGCGGCCCATTGATGCACGTCATGGCTGCCAAAGCAACAGCATTTTTAGAAGCATCAACACCCGAATTCAAAACTTACCAAGAGCAGGTGCTTAAAAACGCAGTGGTGTTGGCAGAAACGTTAACAGCCCGTGGATTGCGCGTGATTTCTGGCCGTACAGAGTCACATGTCTTCTTAGTTGATTTGCGTGCCAAAGGCTTAACAGGTAAAGCGGCAGATGCTGCGCTTGGTTTAGCACACATCACGGTGAATAAAAATGCGATTCCTAATGATCCAGAAAGCCCATTTGTGACTTCTGGTGTGCGTATTGGCTCACCAGCGATTACGACACGTGGCTTTAAAGAAGAGGAAACGAAACATGTTGCTAACTTAATGGCAGATGTATTAGATAACCCTGAAGACGACGCAACGATTGCTGCTGTGAAAGAAAAAGTGCACGCATTAACATCACGTTTCCCTGTCTATAGCGCTTAGTCGAGTGAACACTAAAAACGAATGAAATGCCCTTTTTGTAATGCCAATGACACACAAGTAATCGATTCGCGTGTGAACGACGAAGGTGATTCTATTCGTCGTCGTCGTCGCTGTAACAGTTGCGACAAACGCTTTACTACTTACGAAACGGCAGACTTGCGTCTGCCGCAAGTGGTTAAAGGGAATGGTAACCGTGAAGAATTCTCTGACGCAAAACTGCGAGACGGTTTTTTATTGGCGCTACATAAGCGGCCTGTATCTGCTGAGCTGGCAGATGAAGCCTTACATCATATTCGCAGTAAATTGTTAGTGCTGGGTGAGCGAGAAGTTCCATCACGCCAAATTGGTGAGTTAGTTATGGCTGAATTACGTAAGTTGGATAAAGTCGCTTATATCCGTTTTGCTTCCATCTATAGAAGTTTCCAAGATGCGGATGATTTCCGCGATGCACTTAAAGACTTAAAATAAAAGCTTAAACTTAAACCATGACTGAATTCACGCCTGACGATCACCTTTATATGACACAGGCGCTGCGATTGGCAGAGCAGGGCTTATATACCAGCATGCCCAACCCGCGCGTTGGTTGTGTGATTGTGAAGGATGGCGTCGTCGTTGGTGAAGGAGCACATATCAAAGCGGGTACTCCACATGCTGAAGTGCATGCGCTTAAACAGGCTGGACAAAAAGCAAAAGGCGCCACTGCCTATGCGACGCTTGAGCCGTGTAGCCATCATGGCTGCACAGCACCATGTGCTGATGCCTTAGTAAAAGCAGGGTTAGATAAAGTCATTATTGCCATGCAAGACCCGAATCCATTGGTATCAGGGCAGGGTATTGCACTTATCGAATCAGCTGGCATTACTGTGCAAACTGGACTAATGCAGCCGCAAGCGCAAGCGTTGAATACTGGCTTTATCTCTCGCATGACGAAACAACTACCATTAGTGCGCAGTAAAATTGCGGCAAGCTTAGATGGTAAAACGGCCTTAAGCAATGGTGAGAGCAAATGGATAACGAGTGCAGCAGCACGGTCGGATGTACAGCATTGGCGCGCTAGGTCTTGCGCAATGATGACTGGTATTGGTACGATTCTAAGTGATAATCCAAGTTTAACGGTGCGAGAGCACAACATTGAGCGCCAGCCAGTCAGTGTGATTGTCGATAGCCAGCTCCGCATACCTTTAGACGCAAAAGTACTACAAAACCCTGAGGTATTGATTGCCTTTGCTACTGACACAGCTAATAAAGCAGAACAATTAGCAGCAATAGGCATCTCTTTACTTTGCATCCCTAATGAGCAAGGTAAAGTCTGCCTTCAGTCACTATTAAGCCACCTTGCAAGTAATGAGGTGAACGAGGTAATGGTGGAAGGTGGTGATGGACTCAATGGCGCGCTAATGGCGCTTAAATGTATTGATGAACTGGTGATTTATTACGCGCCTAAACTGATGGGAAGTGACGGTAAAGGCATGTTTGCCATACCAACATTGCAAAGCATGCAAGATGTCGTTGATCTTAGTGTCATAGAAGTGCGGCAGTTTGGTGATGATATACGTGTGCTGGCTAGGTGCGAATCTTGAAGCCGATGACTAAACTCATTGATACGCATTGTCACTTAGACGCAGCTGAGTTTGATGCAGACCGAGAAGAAGTCTTAGCGCAAGCGATTGCATCTGATGTGCAAATGATAGTCGTGCCATCGGTGACGCCTAAAAATTACGTTGATGTCATTATTTTGTCGCAGCAGCACCCACAATGCTGTTACGCACTTGGCATACACCCCATGTTTATTGACCGTGTAATGCCTAAAAGCACTAAAGAACTTAAATACATTGTTGAAAAAATATTAGATGTTGAGAATAAATTAGTTGCTATTGGGGAAATAGGGCTGGATTTTTTTGTCACAAAAGATAACAAAGAAACACAGGAATACTTTTTCAGTGAGCAACTCAAGATTGCACAGGAATACGACTTGCCTGTTATTTTGCATGTGAGGGATGCCATTGACGATGTATTGAAGCATTTAAGACGTATTAAAGTACGTGGTGGTATTGCGCATGCCTTCAACGGCAGTATGCAGCAAGCAGAACAGTTGACTGAAATGGGCTTTAAATTAGGCTTTGGCGGTGCGATGACTTACCCACGCGCTTCAAAATTACAACAGCTAGCTAAAAACTTGCCGCTTGAATCCATTGTGTTAGAAACTGATGCGCCAGACATGCCGCCAGAATGGCTAAAAAAGAAAGAGAGAAACAGCCCAAAAGAACTTTTAAAAATTGCGAATAAATTAGCCTCTTTGAGGCGCATTCCACTGTCGCAAATCATTGAAATAACTAGTAAAAATTCTTTGGCAGTTTTGCCAAAATTAGGTGACTTATACACATGAGTTGATGTGTTACATTAACATTAGCTAAAAAACCTTATAAACCAATGAGATGCTGTAAGTTGCTGATTTTATTGAATAAAATAATAGTATAAAAAGTATACGTTTTAAAAAAATCCTTTTAAATTGGTTAGTTACGTTTTTAAGTCACAACAATCCACAAAGTTATCCACAGTAATTGTGGATGAAGAAATAACAAAAAATGGATCTCAAAAAAATGCAAGTATTAAATTCATTTTTTTAATACTTTTTTAGAATAAAGGTCACATAAAAGCTTACTTTTATGCATATAAACAAAAAACATTATCGAACCATTTGGCCAGACACTCGCTGTAAGTATGTAGAGGTTATTGATCAGACTAAACTACCATTTAACTTTAGTATTGAGCGCATATATTCTGTCGATATGATGATTCATGCGATTAAATCTATGCAAGTAAGGGGTGCGCCATTAATTGGCGCATCTGCTGCTTATGGTATGGCGCTGGCAATGTTGGAAGATGATTCTGATGCGCATTTAATGGTAGCTGCTGATAGGCTCATTAAATCGCGGCCGACAGCTGTTAATTTATCTTGGGCGGTTAATCGTATGGTAGACATGTTAAAAACGATAGAACCTGAACGTCGAAATTTTTCCGCTTGGAAAGAGGCTGCACATATCGCAGAAGAAGATGTGCAGCAAAACCAAGCAATCGGTCAGTATGGATTAGCAGTGATCAAGAATGCACATAAAGGTGATGTGTCTAATATCTTGACACATTGCAATGCAGGTTGGCTGGCAACAGTTGATTATGGTACGGCCTTATCATCACTTTATATGGCACATGATGCAGGGTTAAATATTCACGTATGGGTAGATGAAACGCGTCCGCGCAATCAAGGTGCTAGTTTAACGGCATGGGAGCTAGCGCAGCATGGTGTGCCACATACCGTTATTTCTGATAACGCTGGTGGACATTTGATGCAACAAGGCTTGGTTGATATGGTTATCGTCGGTGCCGACCGCGTGACTGCAAATGGTGATGTCTGTAATAAGATAGGAACTTATTTAAAGGCATTGGCTGCACATGATAACGATATTCCATTTTACGCAGCTGTGCCTAGTCCTACGATAGACTTTGCTATGCCTAATGGGGCAGAGATTAAAATAGAAGAACGGTGTAGTGATGAAGTGGCTTATATGCAAGGTAAGGTTGCAGATGGTAGTGTGCAAACTGTGCGTGTAATCCCCGATGAGAGTAAAGCAAAAAATCCAGCATTTGATGTCACACCTGCACGGCTGGTGACAGGTGTCATAACTGAAAAAGGTGTGTTTGCACCAGATACGCTATTAAAGAAATTGAATAGCCAATGAATAAAATGCGTAGAAAGCTAATGTTGGCATCAGCGGCACTGGCTGCAGCTGGTTTGTTTGGCTTTAACAAAATACGCCAAGCATCTGAAGCAGGCGAAACATTCAACACAAAAAGTATACCTACCGCCGATGCTAGGTTAGGTGTTAATTTATCTGGCATAGCTGACTGGGGTACAGAGTTTCCATTTGTTGATTTGTTTAAGCAATCCCGAGCATGGTTTGTCGAAGGTAAAGAGCCTGAAGACTCCGGGTTAACCATTGATGCAGACGGCTGGGTAACGCAGCTTCCCAACGATGTTGAAGCTTCTACAATTATTAGTGTTTTAGGTAATGATCACTTTCCTAGAGGTGACTATGTAATCTTGTATGATGGCGAGGGTGAAATAAAGTTACCGAATCACTTTACCCACTCGGATAAGCCTGGTCGGTTAGAGGTGCATGTTGATGGAAAAAAAGGGATTTTTCTCTTAAGTATCACTAAAACCAATCCTGATAACTATATAAGAAACATTCGTGCCGTAGCGAAAGCTTATGAAAAAACTCATCAACAAGAGCGCTGGAATCCTAGCTTCTTAAAACGTTGGTCAGGAGTGGCTTGTTTGCGCTTTATGGATTACGGGCAAACCAATAACTCGACAGTAGCGAATTGGGAACGTCGTGCCAAACCGACAGATACCAGTTTCGCAACGAATGGTGTGCCGGTTGAGTGGTTAGTTGATTTGGCGAATAGATTAAACTGCGATGCATGGTTTTGTATGCCGCATCTGGCAGATGATGACTATATTATTCAACACGCGCAATATGTGGCCCAGCATCTAAAACCATCATTGCGCGCATGGGTGGAGTATTCTAATGAAGTATGGAATGGTTCTTTTGACCAATATACTTATGCAACTAAAACAGGGCTCAGTTTAAAGCTTACTGATAATGATTGGGAGGCTGCATCAAAATTTTATGCGCACCGATCAGTGCAAATCTTTAACCTGTGGGAACAAACCTTTGGAGGTACGCAACGTTTGGTACGTGTACTAGCGTCACAAGCGTCTTATTCGGAGGTTGCCGAACAAATTCTCAGTTTTAAACTGCCGAATAAACAACGTGCAGTCGACTATGCAGATGTATTAGCCATCGCCAATTATGTGCATTTGAGTGTGTCGTCTGATAGTGAACCTAATGGTAAAGTGGTTGCTGGTTGGTCACTAGACCAATTATTTGATCACTTAAATAAAAAAGCGCTGCCAGAGAGTAAGTCTTGGTTAGTAGGCAATAAGAAAATCGCTGATGCTTATGGTTTGAAATTAGTGGCCTATGAAGCGGGTCAACATGTGGTCGCTTATGGAGAGTCTGCTGATAATAATAAACTCACGCAATTATTTAACAAAGCAAATGGTGATGCACGTATGGGTGATGTCTACACACAAAGTTTAGCCATGTGGCAGCAAGTGGGTGGCGATTTGATTTGCAGCTTTGATAGTGTTGGTGGTTGGTCCAAGTGGGGTAGCTGGGGGCTGTTGCAGCATCATGATGATGCACCTACAGCAAAGTTTAAAGCTGTGATGGATTGGGCAAAGTCACGTGGGCAAAAAGTTAGTTATTAAGATTGGGTTTGTGTGAAAAATTCAGAATATAGATGTCGAGAAAAGTTATTATTGACTAGCCAAAAGCTAGTTGCACAGGGCCTTAATAAAGGCACGTCTGGTAATTGCAGTGTTCGGTTTGAAGATGGATTTTTAATCACACCTAGTGGGCTAGATGTAGAAAACATGACACCAGCTAGCATGGTTATGATGCAATTAGATGGTAGCTTCAAACAAGGTGAGAAGCCATCCTCAGAGTGGCATTTCCATCGTGACATTCTGCAAAATCGTCCAGAAGTAAATGCAATCATTCATACCCATAGCATGTTCGCAACCACTATTGCTTGCTTGCATAAAGACATTCCACCGTTCCATTACATGATTGCCGTCACAGGTGGCGATTCTATCCGTTGTGCACCCTATGCCCTGTTCGGCTCGCAAGCGCTGTCAGATAATGCGTTAGTCGCGCTGAAAGACCGCAAAGCCTGTTTGCTAGCCAATCATGGCATGATCGCCATGGGGGCTGATTTAGAAGAGGCGTTTGCCATCACGGAAGAAGTAGAAAATCTATGTGAACAATATTGGCGCTTATTACAAATCACACTAACACCACCATTGCTTAGCAAAGCTGAAATGCGTGATGTATTTCAGCAGTTTCAGGGGTACGGCAAGACCAGCTTGTAGTTAAGTCTCACTGATTGAAGCGGTGTATTTACTCCTCGAGAAGGCTAGTCGCAACAAAGAATAAAAGTCTGGGGCATCGCTTTCATTAGATAGTGACAGAAAGACATACCAAACAATCAGACTTGCCACCAACATTTCACCGCCATCTTCAATGACTAAGAAAGTAGCTTCCAGTGCCCCGTGCGAACGAACCATGCTATGTACCATATCGATGAAAATGCCGAAAAAAGCCAATGCAAAAGTGAGCAGCAATATGTTCAGAGACATTTTCTTAAAAGCTTGGGTTCCATGCTGATAAGACCAAGCAATAACTGAGAATAGAAATATACTTGAAATGGCTGTGATCGTTAACTCGCCCATGTCTTGAAGCCTTAGTCCTAAAGGAGGCGTAAAACTTAAATTGTCTTCGAAGAAATATCCTGCATGCTCATGAAACCGCAATGCATCATCCATTAGAAGGTAAGCAAACAGTACTGCCCATGAAAGATAAGTAAATGATGATTTAGCTCTGGCAATATAAGCAAATAAAATCACTATCCAAAACCATTTGATATATTGATACACTTCAGAGAAGGATTTGTCTATGGAAAGATCATAGTATGAGAGATGTAGAAGTGATGTTAGTAAGTATATTAAATGCAGTGCAATAAAAACAAGATCTGCACTAATCAACAGCATTAGAAAAACAGATGCAGACTGTTTTATAATGTCTTTTTCGTTTTTCAATATTCCCTCTAGACTGCGGATTTCTTTTGCTGAACTTTAACTCAATTTTCTTAATGTAGGTCGTTTTCTACTAGTATGCGGTGTTGGTTCACTTAATGTGCTGGGTGTGGAACTGCTTACAATAGGCAGACACTCATATTACTAATACAGCGCAACTGCAACAACCCCCCAAATTGGGTAGATAAAAAACCGTGTTTGTAAGTAGTTAGGGTGTAAGTATTCACTTGGTTTGGCAAATCTACTTTGCCATGTAGGTGTTGAAAACACTTGCGATTCCAGGGCATTGCTTTAACCTGAACCTGTATTACTATTCGTTTCGTCACTTATTCAAACTAATCATCATCGATAGTTGGCTTAGCGTCATTACTCTATTTTGGAGGCAACATGGCACTACGACTGCGCTATCAGACCATTGAGTTCGGTAAAACTGACATACACCTCTGTACATTGCGCGACAAACAACAATTTAGCGACCCTGAAGATGTGGCGCTTGATTTAGGTATTTCATCTTCCTTATGGCCGTTGTTTGGCGTTATTTGGCCTTCTAGCATCGTGCTTGCACACCATATGAATGACTATGATACGGTTGGCAAGCGCATTTTAGAAATCGGCTGTGGCATGGCGTTGACTAGCCTATTGTTGAATGAAAAGAATGCCGACATCACCGCGAGTGACTATCACCCAGAGGTGGAGACATTTCTAGAGCGTAATACCAAGCTGAATAATGGTAAACCCATTGCCTTTGAGCGAGCTGATTGGGCTGAAGAGACCGATACACTTGGTCGTTTTGATTTAATTGTCGGTAGCGATATTTTGTACGAAGATGGGCATGTAGAGCAGTTAGCTAACTTCATTGAGAATCATGCTAATCCTGCCTGTGAAATTATATTAGTGGACCCAGGGCGCGGCCGTAAAACGAAACTCAGTAAAGCACTCACTGATTTTGGCTTTGAATATACCCATACCCAGCCAGACCATACTGATTATCTAGAAAAGCCGTTTAGTGGGCATATTCTTAAATTCTGGCGTAACCGCTAGGCTCTGAGAACTACGTTAGAGATTCTAAAGTTATACCGTCACCATATAACCTCCAGCAATCCCAGACAAAACAACCACGTATGAAATGAAGATAATAGCTGCTGATATATAGGCATTGCGCTGACCGAAAGATAAATCTCTTTTTATACCCGGTACTAAATATCTAAAGAAGAAAAACCATGCGAAAAAAGCAAACCAAAAGAAAGAAGCCAGATATACACCGAGCCAAAAACGATTTGCTTCTATCAGCCAAGGGGTGAAGTACCCAAAAGCTAAGACTGCTGAAACTGTTGCTGGAATGCTAATTTTTATCAATAACGTTCGAGTTAAATGGCACTAGCGAAGCACAGGGTAAACTTGAACGCCTTGTTCATTTAATGAGTATTTTAAATCGGCGTATGTTTTTCTCCGATACTTCGCAAGTAACGTACTAAGTACCATTTTTGCTTCTTCTTTATTCATTTTCTGCAATCTAACAGATATCATACGGACACGTGTGTCCGTATGATAATATTGAGAGTGTTGGTTTTGACATGTTATTTTTCTGGTTAATGCGAAGCACCTTCCACATACAGTCCCGTATTTTGCCTTACATAAAGCTCTTCCCATAATTCTTCACTACGTCTATCGCGCGTGAATAATGAGAATAGAACCACCATTAAGAAGCCAAGTGGGATAGAGATAATACCTGGATTTTTAAGTCTAAATAGCGGCTTCTCTAAACCCAGCATGCTAGTGGTTTGGTTTGAGAATTTAGCCATGTTGGCATTGGCTTTTTCTATTCTCTTTTCTAATACGGTGATTTTGCTATTAATGCCGTCTGCCGCTTCTTTGCCACGTATGCGAGTGCCTAAATCTTTTAGCTGCGCTATTTGGTCAGCGGCTGGCAATACGACTGCAGTGGCCGCTTTAGCTGGCATGCTATTTTGGCAAATGGTAAAGAGCTCACAGATGAGGCCTTCACTTTGCTGAGCTTGTACTGCAGCATGTGCTGGTGCGCCGTTTAGCACGAGGTCTGCATCATTCAGCACTTTTTGCGGGTAAGTCACATTCGGTGAAAGCAGTACCAATAAGATAGCCGTGCCTGCGCCAATCAGCATGCCCATCACGACACCCGTTGTATTACATTTTTTCCAGTATAGCGTCAGGAAAATAGCCGGTAAGTTGCTACTAGCCGCAACTGCGAATGCCATGCCGACTAAATGGGCGACGTTTTGGCCTTTGGCGAGTATGCCAATTAGAATCGCGACAATACCGACGAAGATAGAAGCGATTTTGGCGGCTTTCATTTGTTGTGCTTGTGTTGCTTCGCCACCTTTTAATACATTGACATATAAGTCATGGGCAATGGCAGAAGCGGATGCGAGTACTAAGCCAGCGACAACGGCGACAATGGTTGCAAAGGCAACAGCGGCGACAAAGGCCAGCATAAAGTTGCCAAGTAGAGATTCGCTACCACCGCCTAGATACTGTGCCAATAAAGGCGCAGCCATATTACCGCCTTTATCAATGCCGCCGATGGTTTCGGGACCTACATGAATCGCTGCTCCAAAGCCTAAGAACAGGGTGAGCACATAGAAGCCACCGATAATCCCCATGGCCCATACGACGGACTTGCGCGCTTCTTGTGCGTTAGGTACAGTGAAAAAGCGCATGAGAATATGTGGTAAGCCAGCCGTGCCGAATACCAGTGCCATGCCTAGACTGATTTGATCAATGGGATTCTTGAGAAAAAGACCCGGTTCTAAAAAGCGTTGTCCAAGTTCATCTGCGCTCATAGTACTGGCGGCCGTGCCAAGCAGTTTTGCCACTTGTGCTTGTACTTTAGGCTCGTCTACCACAGCTTGTAGAAATGCAGGTAGGCTGAAGCCATAAGGTAACCACACTAAAGCCACTAGTACGACGGAAGCAATGACTAACAAAACAGCTTTAACGATTTGCACATAGGTGGTGGCGACCATGCCACCAAATACGACATAGGACAACATCAGTGTGCCGACGACAGCAACGCTGATTTCATATTCAATACCAATCAGTGTTTTGACTAGCACGCCACCGCCAACCATTTGTGCGGTGAGATAGAAGGTGCTAACGGTGATGGTGGATAGGGCAGCAATGACACGCGTTTTCTTTGGATCGTTTCTAAATGCAAGAATATCGCCTAGCGTATATTTGCCAATATTGCGGCAAGGCTCAGCAATGACGAGTAGTACGGCAATATAGCCCATGAGAAAGCCTACCGAGTACATAAAGCCGTCGTAACCATAGAGCGAAATTAAACCTGCAATGCCAAGAAAAGAAGCAGCAGACAGATAGTCACCCGCAATGGCCCAGCCATTTTGCAAGCCACTAATACTGTTGCCAGCCGCGTAAAAATCTTTGGTCGATTTAACGCGCTGACTGGCCCAATAGGTAATGACCATGGTGCCAGCAATAATGCTGCTAAAAACGAGTATGGTGAGCCATTGGTATTTCATGAGCTGGTTCCTGAACTTGCTGATTTAGCTGCTGAGATATTGTGTGCATCATCAGTGAGCAATTTTGCTCTGGTATCAAATTCGGCATTGGCGCGCTTGGCATAAATGACGGCAATACCCCAAGCGACAATAAATTGGCTGAGTGCAAAGAGTAAACCGAGGTTAATAACACCCCATATTTTTATGTTGAAAACATCTTGAAAATAAGCCGTTGCGATTGGTAGGCAGAAGAAATAAACCAATGCAAACAACATCATGCGCCATAAGAAGCGGTTTTTATCTATGTGTAGTTGGGTAAATCGTGGGTCAGCCTGAATGGCTCCCCAGTCCAATATTTCTTTTTTCAAAACAATCCCCTAAAGCAAGCCTATTTAATTTCAATAACTCAATATTTTTATTACAAAGTGCTGCAGTGTTTCATTGTGATTGTAGCGCCTTTCACGTAAAATACATTCCCGTCTGCAACAAATATTATAAAGCCTTTCCATGACCAAATATGTATTCGTAACCGGCGGTGTAGTTTCCTCTCTTGGTAAGGGCATAGCTGCCGCTAGTCTAGGCGCAATTCTCGAGTCACGTGGTATCAACGTGACCATGCTTAAACTTGATCCTTATATAAACGTTGATCCAGGCACGATGTCACCTTTTCAGCATGGTGAAGTATTTGTCACGGACGACGGCACAGAAACCGATTTGGATTTAGGCCACTATGAGCGCTTTATTAGTGCGCGTATGGCGAAAAGAAACAACTTTACGACTGGTCAGATCTACGAAACTGTGATTAAAAAAGAGCGTCGTGGAGAATATCTAGGTAAAACCGTACAAGTCATCCCACATATTACCGATGAAATAAAAGCGCATGTAAAAGCTGGTGCGAAAGGTGCTGATGTGGCGATCGTGGAAATCGGCGGTACGGTAGGTGATATCGAATCATTACCTTTTCTAGAGGCAATTCGTCAAATGGGCTTTGAAGAAGGGCCGACAAATGCTTGTTATGTACACTTAACATTGCTGCCGTGGATTCCAACGGCTGGAGAACTGAAAACCAAACCAACCCAGCACTCTGTTAAAGAGTTACGCGAAATTGGTATTCAACCAGACATCTTATTATGCCGTGCGGAACGTGATATTCCTGAAGAAGAGCGTAGAAAAATTGCACTGTTTACGAATGTTGCTTTTAAATCTGTGATTAGTGCCATTGACTCTGATTCTATTTATAAAATCCCGGGCTTGTTGCATGAGCAAATGATGGATGAGATTGTTTGTCATAAGTTGGATATTTTGGCTAAATCAGCTGATTTAAGCGAGTGGGAGAAAATTACCAATGCCTTAGCTAATCCAAAGCATCATGTCGATATTGCTTTTGTAGGAAAATATGTTGATTTGACAGAATCTTATAAGTCACTGACTGAGGCGTTGATTCATGCTGGTATACATACTGATTCAAAAGTAAAGATTCACTTTATTGACAGTGAGGATGTTGAGAAAGGCGGCACTGCGGCATTGGAAAAAATGGATGCGATTCTGATTCCAGGTGGGTTTGGAAAGCGTGGTACAGAAGGTAAGATAGCAACGGTTCAATATGCACGCGAAAACAAGATTCCATATTTGGGCATATGCTTAGGTATGCAATTAGCCGTAATTGAGTTTGCACGTAATGTTGCAGGTTTGAAAGATGCGAACAGTACTGAATTTAACCCAGAAGCAGAACATAAGTTGGTTGGCCTAATCGATGAGTGGCAAGATGCTTCAGGAAAAATTGAAAAACGTGACGAAAATTCAGATTTAGGCGGCACGATGCGTTTGGGTGCGCAAGTATGCCCAGTTGAGCCAAACACAATGGCCGCGAGCATTTACGGCAAGCAAGTGAATGAACGTCACCGACATCGTTATGAAGTGAATAATCATTATGTAGAACAGTTGAAAGCAGCGGGCTTAGTTGTTTCTGCACGTACGCCGACAGAAGCGCTTTGTGAGATAGTAGAATTACCACAAGAAATACATCCTTGGTTTGTTGCTTGCCAATTCCACCCCGAGTTTACGTCTAACCCTCGTGCAGGCCATCCGCTGTTTACGGCATATGTAAAAGCTGCGCTGACTTATAAGACTCAAAAATAAAAGGATTAAAAATAAATGAAATTATGCGGTTTTGAAGTTGGAATACATCAGCCTTTATTTTTAATTGCAGGTCCTTGTGTGATTGAGTCACGCGAATTTGCAATTGAAACGGCAGGGCAGTTGAAAGAAATTGCTGAGCGCGTGGGCGTTCCGTTTATTTATAAATCGTCTTATGATAAAGCGAACCGCAGTTCTACTAAAACTTTCCGTGGTTTTGGCATGGAAGAAGGTTTGAGAATATTAGATGAAGTGAAAAGCCAAATTGGTGTGCCTGTACTAACTGATGTACATACAGCTGAGCAAGTGCCGCATGTTGCTGCCGTCGTCGATGTATTGCAAACGCCTGCTTTTTTAAGTCGTCAAACGGATTTTATTGTCGCTTGCGCACAATCAGGTAAGCCCGTTAATATTAAAAAAGGCCAGTTTTTAGCACCACATGACATGTTGCAAGTGGTGAAAAAAGCAAAAGAAGCGAATGGTGGTGCCGATACAATTATGGTGTGTGAACGTGGCGCATCATTTGGTTATAACACATTGGTATCTGATATGCGCGGCCTAGCAACGATGCGCGAAACGGATTGTCCAGTCGTGTTTGACGCGACCCATTCAGTTCAACAGCCAGGTGGGCAAGGTGAGAAAAGTGGCGGTCAACGTGAGCATGTGCCAGTTTTGGCAAGAGCTGCCGTTGCAAGTGGTGTTGCTGGCGTATTTATGGAAACGCACCCAGAGCCATCTAAAGCATTATCTGATGGCCCAAATGCATGGCCGTTAGACAAGATGGAAGATTTGTTACATGTATTGGTCGATATAGATAACCTAGTAAAAAAAGCTGGGTTTGCTGAACAAACCTTATAATTGAAAAGATAATGAATAAATTAATGAACAAATTTTGCATAGTCATTTTTTGTGTCTTAATGCTTGTTGCTTGTAAACAAGAGCATATGGATGCTGCAATAGCTGTTTATCAAGAGTTGTCAGGTGAAGTTGACAGCGAAGATTCAGAGCATCAAGATGAAATAGCGCAGGCGATACCTTTAACAGAAGACGATTTAAAAATAGTAGAGAAATTAGGTTCAGATAACTGTTTATTAGAATTTAAGGATTATGCAAAGTATGAAGCGCATGCGGCTTTTGCAACATCTATAGACGGTGCTTGTGGATGGAGTGGTGAAGAAGTGGAGTCGGCAAAGCTTGCTAAGAGACAGGCTTTTCATCAATGTGAAACATTTCGTGAAACGGAAAATGGTGAGTGTAAAGTTGTGCATCTAGATGGTAAGTGGCAGTCACAACCTTAACAGTGCAGCTAGGGTTATTTAAGTATCATATTTTATTAATTAGGAGAAAGTAATGAGTGCAATTGTAGATATTATCGCCCGTGAAATTATGGATTCTCGTGGCAATCCCACTATTGAGGCTGATGTACTACTAGAAAGTGGCATCATGGGCCGTGCAGCAGTGCCATCAGGCGCTTCTACAGGTGCTAAAGAGGCGATGGAGTTGCGCGATGGGGATAAAGACCGTTATTTAGGTAAAGGCGTACTGAAAGCGGTTGAGCATGTGAATACTGAAATCACAGAAGCGATTATTGGTTTAGATGCTGAAGAGCAAAGCTTTATCGATAAAATATTAATCGACTTAGACGGCACTGAAAACAAAGATCGTTTAGGCGCGAATGCCATTTTAGCGGTATCAATGGCTTGTGCGCGTGCAGCGGCTGAAGAGAGCGGGTTACCACTTTACCGCTACTTAGGTGGCTCTGGCATGATGCAATTACCAACACCGATGATGAATATCATTAACGGTGGTGAACATGCAGATAATTCTGTCGATATTCAAGAATTTATGATTATTCCAGCAGGCTTACCAACGTTTCGTGAAGCCTTGCGTTGTGGTGCTGAAATCTTCCATCAGTTGAAGAAAACATTAAGCGCTAAAGGTTTAGCAACGACAGTTGGTGATGAAGGTGGTTTTGCCCCTGATTTGCCTTCGAATGAGTCAGCGTTACAGTTGATTATGGAGGCTATTACAGAGGCAGGTTATGAGCCAGGGAAAGATGTTTATTTAGGTTTGGATTGTGCGAGTACAGAATTTTATAAAGATGGAAAATACCACCTTGAATCAGAAGGTATATCACTGACGTCTGCAGAATTTTGTGATTACTTAGCGACTTTATGTGAAAAATACCCAATCATCAGTGTTGAAGATGGTATGGACGAATTTGACTGGGATGGCTGGGATTTATTGACTAAGCGTTTAGGTGACAAAGTGCAGTTGGTTGGTGATGATTTATTTGTAACGAACCCTAAAATTCTCAAAGAGGGCATACAGAAGAAGGTTGCTAATTCTGTATTAATTAAAGTAAACCAAATTGGTACACTGACTGAAACGTTTGAAACCATTGAAATGGCAAAACGTGCTGGTTATACAGCAGTTGTGTCACATCGCTCTGGTGAAACAGAAGATACAACGATTGCTGATATCTCTGTAGCAACAAATGCATTACAAATTAAAACGGGTTCACTTTGCCGTTCAGAGCGTATAGCTAAATATAACCAATTATTGCGTATTGAAGAAGAGTTAGGTGATGCGACTAGTTATGCTGGGATGTCAGCTTTTTATCAGCTATTTAAATAAACTCTGAAAAAGGCTTTGCATAAATATTGTACTGTTCTAATAGTGCTGTTTTACTAGTGCAGTTATACAAGCCACATATCCGCTGTGGTTTGTTGCATGGAGTTTGAGATGAAGGCATTAACATTAATATTTGTAGCGCTCATTGCTTTACTGCAATATCCATTATGGTTGGGTAAAGGTAGTTGGTTACGCGTTTGGAATGTTAGCCAGCAAGTGAATAAACAAAAAGATAAAAACAATGAAGACAAGCAACGTAACGAAGCTTTAAGAGCTGAAGTGCGCGATTTAAAGCTTGGCGATAAAGCATTAGAAGAGCGTGCACGAAGTGAGCTAGGGATGATTAAATCGGATGAAGTGTTTTATCAGGTGATTGATCAGCCAATACCTAGCGAACCTGTAAACCAATTGCCAAAAGATCTAAATTGAATGTTTTATATTTAACAGTTTAAATTCAGTATATTAAAGTTTGGATATTAAAAAGCTCGCTAGTGATAGCGAGCTTTTTGTTTTAGGTTTATTGGCCTTCTGTAGTAATCGTATACGGCAATTCGCCAAAAGTAATAGGGGCGCTGTTCCAAAGAACATTGCCAGCTTCTTTTGCTTCAATTCTGATTTCAATTAATGCATCAAATCCATTGTCTAGGTTAGGGGCTACTTTCACAATTTGACCAACTTCGCTGCCAGTTGCATCCTGTACTTTATCGCCTTCTGTAGGTTGTACGGTTATTTCCTTAGCCGTTTTAATTGTCGCCAAGTAGGTGCGTCGCTTCACTTTACCTAAGTAATGCGTGCGCGCGACAATCTCTTGTCCCGTATAGCAACCTTTTTTAAAGTTAATCCCATTCAACACATCTAGGTTAAGCATTTGCGGTACGAACTGTTCTTGTGTTTTTTCTAACACGTCAGGGCAACCCGTTTGAATGTCTAGCCAATCCCAGCAAGGTTGGCCAACGGGTGTGCAATCTATATTTAATGCATCCCATGTCGTTGGTGCTTGTGTCGCATCAACAATTATTTCATAACGGCTATGACCTTTGATGTTTGGTAGTTTAATGATGGCGCCATACGGTTTTGAATCATTAGTCATTGCGACTAGTGCGTAATCTTCTTTAGGTACCTTGCCTAACGCTTTTGTAACAAAGTCCGTTGCATTAGGCCCATTGACACCAAACCGCATCATGTCATTACTCACATCATTAATATCCACTTTAGAGCGCATCACAAACATTTTCAAGCGCTTCATGATTGGCGCGATTAATGGCTGGCTGAATTGTAGGTAAAGCTTATCTTGATGCGAGAAGGCTAAGAACAATGCCAACATACGGCCCTTAGGCGAACAATAAGCACTGTAGTGGGCGTTATTACCGTTTAACTGAGCGACATCATTGGTCACTTGCCCTTGAAGGAACGTAGTGGCGTCATCGCCGCTGAGGCTTAATAGGCCTAGATGCGATAAATCACAAAGTGTATTGTCTGTTTGCCAATTTGTTTCTGTCATGCCACTATTGCCTTCTATGAAAGATCGTATTATTCAAGCGATTGATATTACGCTTAAACCATCACTACTGTTATTGGGTGCGCTTAGCCTGATTTCAATACTGAGTTGCTTAGCTTTGTTGTCGTTGTCGATGCCACTTTTTATCAAGCTACTGATGATGGCAGTCGTTATATTTACAAGTACCTACTATACCTTACGTGATGCACTGCACCTATTACCATGGTCATGGCAACGGATAGAGGTCAGTGGCTTGGGGCAGCTTCGATTGACGAATAACAGCGGTCAGCAATTTACGCCTGATTTGGGTGCTTCTAGTTTTATTCATCCGCTGTTAATTATTCTAAATGTGAAGCAACCTAATGTAAGTCGGAGACTGTTTGAGCCAGCATTGCCTGCTGCTTTGTTGTTTTCTGAATCGGGTTGTCAGCAACATCGGCA
>JBJPGD010000006.1:0-15453 GCA_048595445.1 Methylophilaceae bacterium | reverse complement strand
GCCTTAATTTGATCAACAATATTGGGGATGTGCGTGCTTTTACCTGCGCCATCCATTCCCTCTAGTGTCATAAATTTACCGCGTTTAATTGCCAATTTTCTATTCTCAATCTAATTAACGTTTAAGCTGATATTTTCGTACAGCACGGTTATGCTCAGCTAGTGTTCTCGAAAACTTATGTGTGCCATCACCCTTCCCTACAAAATATAAAGACTTAGTCTTAGCCGGGTGTAGCGCACCTTCTATAGAAGCTAAACTAGGTGTTGCAATGGGTGTGGGAGGCAATCCATATCGAGTATAAGTATTGTAAACGGTATCTTTAAGTAAATCCTTACGTCTTATATTGCCGTCAAACTTGTCACCCATACCATAAATTACGGTCGGGTCTGTCTGTAAGCGCATGCCTATTTTTAGACGGTTGATAAATACGCCGCCAATCGTTGGTCTCTCAGAACCTTTGCCAGTTTCTTTTTCGATAATAGAGGCCATAATTAAGACTTCGTAACTACTCTTATAAGGCAACCCTGCCTCCTTCCTTTGCCATGCAACTTCCAACTTTTCTTGCATAACTTGATAAGCACGCTTCAGCAGCACAATGTCTTTTGTACCTTTGTCAAAGTGGTAGGTGTCAGGGAAAAATAACCCTTCTGGATGTTTTTTATCCGCGCCAATTAACGTCATTACCTCAGCATCAGATAAGCTTTTGATGGTGCTCTTAATGCCGTTATTCGTGTGTAGCGTCTTACGCATTTGCTTAAAGGTTTTACCCTCTATAAAGGTGATTTTTTCTTGTGCATTTTTGCCGCCATTACCAAGTGTCAACAATAAAGCGTACGGCGTAATACGTCCATTCACGTTGTATTCACCAGCTTGTAGTGAAGACTCTTTGCCTAAGAACCTTGCTAATAGCTTAAATGACAGCTTGTTCTTAATCACATTTTGCTCTGCCAGCTGGCTTGCGATGCTCGATAAGCCGCTATTGGCCTTAATTGTAATCGTTTGTGATGTCGCAGGTAGGTCAAGCGGCGTTTTTGCGAAATAGGCCATCCAAAATGCCAAACAAAAGAAGACGAGAATGCCAAAGGTTAATGCGCGTTTAATTACCGTCTTCATACACTGATCGCTTCTCGGATCTTTGTTGCAAGCAATTGTTTCCCCCAAGTCTTATTCGCTAGAGACCGCACTTGCCAAGCCCCATATATACTATTGGACAGAACCACTTCATCGGCAGACAATAGGGTTTTCAAATCGATTCTTTCTATTTGTGTTTTGAGGTCTAAAGTGTGTGCATGTGACAAAATCTGCATGCGTGTAATCCCTGCGACACCGCAAAGATCCAGTTTAGGTGTGACAAGTAAATCATCAAAGCGAGCAAAAACGTTAGCTGAAGTACACTCGATGACATTACCTTCAGTATCTAACATAATACCATCAGCCACCTCTGGAGCACTCCACTCCATGCGTGCCAGCACGTTTTCTAAACGGTTTAAGTGTTTAACGCCAGCCAACTTAGGCTGATAACCAATACGCGTATCACAAACGTGCAAAAGAACGCCTTCAGTAAAATTACTTTCTGGATAGTCAGGCAGCTTAGATTTGGTAACGACACGCAGGGGTGACGCAACTGGTGATGGTTTATAGCCTCGCTCACCTTCGCCTCTTGTCATAATAATCTTGGCAACAGATACAGGCTCATCAGGAACAAACAATTGACTAAAATCGCTCATAAACAAGTCTGCACTGGGGCAGACAATACCGATTGCACTACAATCCTCAACCAGTTTTTGATAATGCAAAGGCCAATGCACGGGTATGCCATTAATAATTTTTAATGTTCTAAACACGCCATCACCATAGGCAAGCCCTCTATCAAGTGCTGAAATAACCCCATTAAAACTACCGTTGATGAGTGTTGCTTGGTTAATTTGCATAGCCCACATTAAACCATAGCAACGAGCAACAAAAAAGCCTGCGCAATGATTGCTGCAGGCCTTTTTAAAAGTTTTTTAACTTATACTTTTTTAAATACCAATGAGCCGTTTGTACCGCCGAATCCAAAGTTATTTTTTAATGCATAATCAATTTTCATATCACGTGCAGTATTCGCACAATAATCTAGATCGCAATATGGATCTTGATTGAAGATATTGATTGTTGGTGGTGAAATTTGGTTGTGAATAGAAAGTACTGTAAACACAGACTCCAAGCCCCCTGCGCCGCCTAGTAAGTGGCCTGTCATAGACTTGGTAGAGTTTATAACTAGTTTATGCGCGTGGCCACCAAACGTTGCCTTAATTGCATTAGACTCATTTGTATCACCTAGTGGTGTAGATGTGCCATGTGCATTCATAAAGTTTACTTGCTCGATATTAGCACCAGAATTTTTAAGTGCATTCACCATAGAGCGACGTGGACCATCCATATTTGGTGCGGTCATGTGAAAAGCATCGGCACTCAAACCATAACCAGCTACTTCGGCATAGATTTTTGCACCGCGTGCTTTTGCGTGCTCATACTCTTCAAGCACCATGACGCCAGCACCTTCACCAATGACAAAACCATCGCGATCTTTATCCCAAGGACGACTTGCTGTAGCAGGATCATCATTGCGGCTAGATAATGCACGTGCTGATGCAAAGCCAGCGACTGAAAGCTCGGTAATTGCTGCTTCTGCACCACCTGCAACCATGACATCGGCATCACCATATTCAATCATGCGCGCTGCATCACCAATACAATGTGTGCCCGTTGTACAAGCTGTCACGATTGCAACATTTGGCCCTTTTAAGCCTAGTATGATGCTCAAGTTACCAGAGATCATATTGATAATCGTGCCGGGAATGAAGAAAGGTGAAACCTTGCGCGGCCCGCCCTTATCATAGTTATCATTGGTGGACTCAATCATACCGATACCACCAATGCCAGACCCAATTTCAACGCCGATACGCTCAGCATTTTCTTCAGTGACGACTAAGCCACTGTCGTTAAAGGCTTCAATCCCCGCTGCTAAGCCATATTGAATAAAAGTATCCATACGGCGTGCATCTTTTGCAGGAATAAAGTCTTCGACATTAAAGTCTTTTACTTCACCCGCGATTTGAGATGAAAACTCAGTTGGGTCAAATTTCGTGATACGCGTAATCCCAGACTTACCTGCGATTAGGTTTTCCCAAGCAGTAGCAACACCTGTACCGACAGGTGAAACGACGCCTAAGCCTGTAACAACGACTCTACGTTTAGACATATTTGGAATTAGCCCTTTTACAAGGGCTAATTAGTTTGAATTTATTTAAGGTTAGCGTTGACGTAGTCAATTGCTAATTGCACAGTTGTAATTTTCTCTGCTTCTTCATCAGGAATTTCAGTATCGAACTCCTCTTCTAAAGCCATGACTAACTCAACAGTATCTAGTGAGTCAGCGCCTAAGTCATCTACGAATGATGATGCATTTTTTACATCCTCTTCTTTAGCACCTAATTGTTCAACTACAATTTTCTTTACACGTTGTTCGATGTCAGACATCCATTTACCCCTTTGATTAAAAATTAGCTTATTAAGCTAAGAGCGTATTCTAGCAAAAGTCTGCAAGAATACAAAAAAATTAATTATCGACTGTTACGCCATGTACATGCCGCCATTCACATGAATAGTTTCACCCGAAATATATGCTGCGTTTGGTGATGCTAAAAATGCAACGGTTGCTGCGATTTCATTTACATTACCTAAGCGCCCAAGTGGTACGCGGCTGAGCATTTGCGTTTTAATATCTTCTAGTAATTCTGCTGTCATATCAGTTTCAATGAAGCCAGGAGCAACACAATTAACGGTTATACCGCGACTACCCACTTCTGCAGCAAGCGATTTTGTAAAGCCTGCCATGCCCGCTTTAGCAGCGGCGTAATTGGTTTGTCCCGCGTTGCCCATGTGACCTACTACGCTAGAGATGCTGATAATACGGCCAGTTCTTGCTTTCATCATTGGGCGCAACACTGCCTTGCTCATGCGATATACAGAGCTTAAGTTAGTTGAGATAACATCATCCCAATCTTCTTCACTCATGCGCATCATTAAAGTGTCTTTTGTAATGCCTGCGTTATTTACCAACAGACCTACACTACCCAATTGATCAGTAATTGTTTTTAAAACCATTTCAATTTGTTCTGCATTATTCACATCTAGCGCGATACCCATGCCTTTAACGCCAAACTCTTTAAGTGCAGCTGTAATTTTATCGGCCCCTGATGCAGATGTTGCTGTGCCAACAACAATAGCGCCTTGTTTACCTAGTGTTTGTGCAATTGCAGCCCCGATGCCGCGACTCGCGCCTGTAACTAATGCAATTTCATTTTCTAGTGACATGAAAAAACCTTTTTAATATCTATAAATAAGTACTATAAAATCAAGTGCTATGAACTAAATTCTGTAATTGCATCAACACTCACCAGTGCTGCACATGGCAACTCTTTAACAATACGTTTGGTCAAACCAGCTAACACTTTACCTGGGCCGCATTCTGCTGCCTTATTAACGCCTTGATTATGCAACATCTGTACGGTTTCTACCCAACGTACTGGAGAGTGTAACTGGCGAACCAATGCATCTTTAATTTTATCTGTCTCGGCATAAGCAGCAACGTCAGCATTATGGACAACAGCGATTTTAGGTGTATTGACCTGAACATCTTTTAAATATATAGCTAACTGCTCCGCAGCTGGCTTCATTAAAGCACAATGCGACGGCACACTAACTGGCAATGGTAACGCACGCTTAGCACCTTTTTCCTTAGCTAACGCCATGCCGCGCTCAACTGCAGCCTTGTTACCAGCAATCACCACTTGCCCTGGCGAGTTAAAGTTAACTGCTTCCAATACTTCACCCTGCGCGCTTGCCGTACAAATCTCATTCACGACAGCATCTTCTAATCCAAGAATCGCAGCCATTGCACCAACACCTTCAGGCACTGCACGCTGCATGGCTTCTGCACGAAACTTAACTAATGGTAATGCGTCAGCAAAGCTAATGGCTTCTGCCGCCACCAAGGCTGAATACTCACCTAAACTATGGCCTGCCAAAAAGTCTGGCACTGTTCCATTAGCTGCTTGATAAGCACGCCAAGTAGCGATGCCTGCTGTTAACATTAATGGCTGTGTATGCTGCGTCAGGTTTAATAAATCGTTATCTTCAGTCGCCATTTTCCAGAAGTCCACGCCTAAAACATCAGAAGCTTCTACAAATGTATCTTTAATAATAGCGGTATCTGAAAAGCCAGCCATCATGCCGATTGATTGAGAGCCTTGGCCTGGCAATAATAATGCTAATTTACTCATAGTTTACTTTAAATAATATATTCATCTATTTGATTTAACTTAATACTTAACCAATGCAGAACCCCAAGTGAACCCACCACCAAAAGCCTCCATTAATACAATTTGTCCACGCTTGATACGCCCATCTGAAACAGCGACATCTAATGCCAACGGAATCGAAGCAGCCGAGGTGTTGCCATGCTTTTCAACTGTCGCAACAACATTATCCATGCTCATGTCTAATTTTTTTGCAGTTGCTTGCAAAATGCGGATATTCGCTTGGTGTGGCACAAGCCAATCAATATCTGACTTCTGCATATTGTTTGCAGCCAATGTTTCGTCTACGATTTGATCTAGTGTATTCACAGCCATTTTAAAAACTGCATTACCTTCCATCGTGATTGTGTCTTGCCCATCTGCATTTCTAGGTACATGCAACATATTTTCGTAGTTTCCATTGGCATGGATATGGGTAGAAATAACGCCCGCCTCTTCAGAGGCTTGTAGAATAACGGCGCCAGCGCCATCACCCCATAAAATACAGTTAGCTCTATCAGTATAGTCGGTAATTTTTGAGATAGTGTCAGCACCGATGACCAAAACACACTTACTAGCACCTGCTTTAATAAAGTTATCAGCAGTACTGAGTCCATAAACAAAACCACTGCATACGGCCTGTATATCAAATGCCGGGTAATCTGATAAGCCTAGTTTGCGCTGCACCATGGTCGCCACACTCGGGAATATTTTATCAGGTGTCGTTGTAGCAACAATAATCAGATCAATTTCATTTGCATCAATACCAGCACTTGCAATCGCTTTTTTTGCTGCATTCGTCGCTAGATCACTCGTCATTTCTTCAGGTGCAGAAATATGACGCTCACGGATGCCAGTGCGTGTATATATCCATTCATCTGTTGTATCGATCATCGATTCCAGATCTTTATTGGAGAGGATTTTTGATGGAAGGTAGCTACCTGTACCCGTGATTCTTGAATGGCTCATTTAAATTGTTTTACTTTCAGCTTTCAAAGCGGCTTCTTTTGCAGAGCTAGCCTGATGCTCAATTTCTAATTGCTCGGTAATACGTCGCAAAACACCATTTCTGGCCTCTTCTATCGCAACATGGATGGCATGATAGAACCCAAAGCTATCAACCCCGCCATGGCTTTTTACCACGATCCCACGCAAGCCTAAAAAGCTTGCGCCGTTGTATCTGCGGGGATCTAAACGTTTCTTGAATGCCTTGAGTACTGGCATGGCGCCTAGCGCCATCAATTTTGTTATCCAATTTTTCTTAAATTCTTGCGTCAAAAACATGCCCATCATATGCGCTAAGCCTTCGGTTGTTTTTAACGCCACATTACCAACAAAGCCGTCGCAAACCACAACATCTACCGTTCCTTTAAAGATATCGTCACCTTCAACATTGCCGTAGAAGTTTAAATGACTTTCTCGCAACAGCTCGGCTGTGCGCTTAACCACTTCATTCCCTTTAATATCTTCTGACCCGATGTTCAATAAGCCCACTGAAGGATTGGCTTTGTGCTCAACGCTGCTTACTAGCATAGCGCCCATCACAGCGAATTGTAAAAGCTGCTCAGCCGTACAATCTGCATTCGCACCAAGATCCAGCATATAAGTATTACCTTTTTCAGAAGGCAATACTGATGCGATTGCTGGACGCTCAATACCAGGTAACGTTTTTAATACAAAACGTGCAGTAGCCATCAAAGCGCCTGTATTACCCGCGCTCACACAAGCATTGGCTTCACCACTCTTAGCTAGGTTGATCGCAACACGCATTGAAGAGTCTTTTTTGTTTTTAAGTGCGCTTTGCGGAGATTCGTCCATTAATACCACTTCACTCGCATGATGTATATGCAACCGCTCACTAGTCGTTGCTTTTTGCGCCTTCAATTCAGCTAGAATAGCGTCTTCTAGGCCAACCAACACGATATTTAGCTGACGGTCTTCTGCTAATGCTTTCAGTGCTGCAGGCACAGTGACGTGCGGCCCATGATCGCCACCCATTGCATCAATTGCTAATGTGATATCCATTATTTATGCACCTAGTGCTTTACTACTAAAGCGTATTTGAAGTGATGAGAAGATAGTTATCAATTGTTTGGTTTGTATTTATTACAGATGGACAAACGCCGCGCTATGCAAATAGTCGCGGCGTATTTAGCGTGATTGAAAATTGAGTCAACGACCAATCACGCCGAGAATAAATTATTCGCCCTTAGTTACCATTACTTTACGCCCACGATAAAAACCGCTTGGGCTTACGTGATGACGTAAATGTGTTTCGCCTGTAGTAGGCTCAACGGCTAAAGGCGGATTGGTTAAAGCATCGTGCGAACGATGCATACCACGCCTTGAAGGTGACTTTTTGCTTTTCTGAACTGCCATGCTAATACTCCATGCTTAAAATTAATTTTGCTAGATTTTAAATAGTGATTTTAAATTAAATCACGTTCAAAATAGCCAATCCGCTATGATAATCTATTTATAGTGCTTGTGTAAACCAAAACGCACAATATTGTGCGCTTAGCAGTATTTTAAAGTGATGAATTTAATCATTATTTAATCAACCCTTTCAATGCGGCGAAAGGGTTGTGCTTTTCACCACTCTCTAATTTTATTGGCTTGCAATCATGCGCATGCGTTGGGGCTAGTGGCATCGCTATCAGTAACTCATCTTCAATCAACTCGCTTATATTCATTTCTCGTGAGGCCTCTAACCAATCAATATCATCATAACCATCAAATTCTTCTGGTTCTGATTTGCTAACCACATACTCAAATGCTAATGATATATTGAGCTGCATCACCTCTAAACAACGTTGACACACGACCGGAAGCACAGCATCAATGGTTAACTCCATGCTAGGAATATGAAATTTAGAAGCAGATCCAGATAAGGCATAATCAATTTTCAATTTATCTTGATTAGCAACGTCCAGGACCTCAGCTAAACGCTCACAGTGATGAGTGTCAATTTCACCAGATAGTTTTTCTTGGCTTTTTGCTATTTCAAGATTGTTAATTAGTATTGGCTTCATTATTAGATACGAGATTGTAATATTGTTAATAATTAGTAGGATTTTACCTGCTTTGCACTTTAGTAGAAAGGGCGTGCGTGATACAATCCCCCCGTTAGTAAGTCAATATTAAGGCAATAGTGTGTTCAAAAAAATTCTTGTAGCAAATCGCGGGGAAATCGCAGTTCGTATCGTACGTGCGTGTTCCGAGATGGGCATTAAATCGGTTGCTATTTATACAGATGCAGACAGGCGAGCGCTTCATGTTAAAAAAGCTGACGAAGCTTATAGCTTAGGTTCCGAGCCAGTCGCTGGCTACTTAAATGCACATAATATCGTTAACATTGCGACGGCTGCTGGCTGCGATGCGCTTCATCCTGGATACGGTTTCTTATCTGAGAACCCTGAGCTAGCAGAAATTTGTGCTCGACGTGGTATCGCCTTTATCGGCCCTAGTGGCGCCGTCATTCGTCAAATGGGTGACAAAATTCAAGCACGAGCAGCGATGACGAAAGCAGGCATTCCATGCACCCCCGGCAGTGAGGGCAACTTAGCCAATGTGGGAGAAGCCGTCGCTTTAGCTAAAAAAGTTGGTTACCCTGTAATGCTAAAGGCAACGAACGGTGGTGGTGGTCGCGGCATTCGCCGTTGCGATAGTGAAAGTGAGCTATTTAACAATTATGACCGCGTTATTTCAGAAGCAACAAAGGCTTTTGGTCAGCCAGAAGTATTTTTAGAAAAGTGTATCGTCAACCCAAAACATATTGAAGTGCAGATTCTCGCTGACAATAAGGGTCATGCAATTCATTTATATGAGCGTGATTGCTCCATTCAACGACGTAACCAGAAACTAATTGAAGTCGCACCCTCCCCTCAGCTATCAAAAACGCAACGTGAACATATTGGTAACCTAGCGGTAAAAGCGGCAAAAGCGGTTGGTTATCGAAATGCGGGCACGGTTGAGTTTTTATTGGATAAAGACAACCGATTTTACTTCATGGAAATGAATACACGTTTGCAAGTTGAGCATACGATTACCGAAGCGATTACTGGGGTAGATATCGTACAGGAACAAATTCGCATCGCCTTTGGACTAGCTTTACGCTATAAACAAAGTGAAATCACCTACCGAGGCTTTGCAATGGAGTTCCGCATTAATGCGGAAGACCCCAAAAATGACTTCTTACCTAGCTTCGGAAAAATCACGCGCTACTATTCACCAGGTGGGCCTGGCGTGCGTATGGACGCTGCTATTTATACAGGCTACGTCATTCCTCCCTATTTCGATTCTATGTGTGCAAAGCTAACGGTTTGGGCCCTAGATTGGGAAAGAGTCATTGAACGCGGCCGCCGCGCATTAGATGATATGGAAGTATACGGCGTAAAAACGACGATTCCATATTATCAAGAGATTTTGAAGCATAAGGAGTTTAGAGATGCTAATTTTAATACTGGGTTTGTTGAGGCGCACCCTGAACTCACCCGTTATGCGGTGCAACTACCTCCGGAATTAATTGCAGCGGCTATATCAGGCGCTTTTGCTGCTCACAATGGCATTTAAGCATTAACTATTAAAGAGTTTTAATTATGAAAAAAGTAAATATTACCGAACTAGTCTTACGTGACGGACACCAGTGCATGATTGCAACACGCTTACGCACTGATGACATGTTGCCCATTTGCTCAAAACTAGATTCGATTGGATTTTGGTCACTAGAGGCTTGGGGGGGTGCAACCTTTGATGCATGCGTGCGTTTCTTAAAGGAAGATCCATGGGAGCGCTTACAAAAGTTACGTAAAGCTTTACCGAATAGCCGTATTCAAATGCTATTACGTGGTCAAAACTTACTAGGCTACCGTCATTACTCTGATGATGTGGTACAAGCTTTTGTACAAAAGTCTGCCGACAACGGTGTCGATGTCTTCCGTGTTTTTGACGCGATGAATGACATGCGCAACCTTAAAACCTCGATTGAGGCAGTTAAGAAAGCGAAGAAAATAGCTGAAGGTACGATTAGCTACACAACTAGCCCAGCACATAATATAGAACATTTTGTTGACTTAGCTAAAGAGCTAGAAGCCATGGGTTGCGATACGCTCGCTATTAAAGATATGGCAAGCTTGCTAACACCACAAACGACAGCAGAACTAGTCAAGGCGCTAGACAGCGCGATTAACATCCCTATTCACTTACATAGCCATGCAACATCTGGTTTAGCCAGCTTAAATCTCATGCGTGGTGTTGAAAATGGCGCGACCATTATTGACACATGTAACTCAGCATTTAGTGAAGGTGCTAGCCACCCAACGACTGAAAGTATTATTGCAGGGCTGCAAGGTACTGAATATGACACCGGCTTGGATATCGGCGCCGTACAAGAAGTGAGTGAGTATTTTCGTGAAGTCCGTAAAAAATACTGGCAGTTTGAAAGTGACTATACGGGAGTAGACACTCGTGTATTAACCAACCAAGTGCCCGGCGGTATGATTTCCAACTTAAGCAACCAGCTAAAAGATCAAGGTTCTTTAGATAAGATGAATGCAGTGTTAGATGAGATTCCTCGTGTGCGTAAAGATTTAGGTTACCCGCCACTGGTGACACCGACATCACAAATTGTTGGCACGCAAGCCGTGCTAAACGTATTAACAGGCGAACGTTACAAGACCATTACCAATGAAGTTAAAAACTACTTCTTAGGTCAATATGGCAAATCAATTAGCCCGGTCAATGCAGATATACAGAAAAAAGCCATTGGCGATGCTGAAGTGATGACTTGCCGCCCCGCTGATTTGCTTAAACCAGAAATGGTTAAACTGACTAATGATGTAGAACGTATCGCAAAAAGCGAAGAAGATGTTTTAACGTATGCAATGTTCCCCGATATTGGTGAAACATTCTTACAAGAGCGCAACGCCAACTCACTAGTACCAGAGCAGCTGTTATCAAAAGAGGATGCGCATGCTAATGCACCTCGCTTCGCACCTAATGAATTTAATGTGACACTGCATGGTGAAACTTTCCACATTAAATTAACAGGCAGCGGCCATGAAGGCGAAGAGAAACGTCCAATGTACGTTTCTGTTGACGGTGTTGCAGAAGAAGTCTTAGTGGAAACACTCAGCGAAATCGAGCTGACTAACGGAGGTTCTAGTAGCGGCGCTAATGTGAAAAAGAAAGAATCTAGTAGCGGCCGCCCACGCCCTAGCCATAAAGGCTGCATCACGACGGCAATGCCAGGTACTATTGTTGCGCTTAAAGTAAAAGTAGGCGACAAAGTAAAAGCTGGCGATGCGGTATTAGTTATTGAAGCTATGAAGATGGAAAATGAAATTCAAGCATCAACATCAGGTACTGTTGTTTCTTTAAATGTCGAAAAAGGTGATAACGTTACGCCAGATGAGACTTTACTAGAAATCCAGCCGGAATAAACAAGAATCAGCTTTTGATATAAGCTGGCAGATGCAGCGCTGTCGGCTTTTTATTTAAATTATGGGTTAACTATTCATGAAACAAACGCTTATTTTGGCTTCTTCTTCTGTTTTTAGACGTGAGCTATTACAAAGGCTACAAATCACTTTCAGTACTGTGTCCCCTCGTATTGATGAAGCAGTGTTAAGAAATGAAAAGCCACAAGATACGGCACTTAGGCTCTCAAAAGAAAAAGCTAAAAAGGTGGGGGCAGAATACCCCCATGCACTCATTATCGGCTGCGATCAAGTGGCGACATTAAATGGAGAACAGTTAGGTAAGCCACTAAACCACAATAACGCAACAAAGCAATTGCAAACCATGCAGGGGAAAAAGGTCACCTTTCATAGCGCTTTATGCTTATACAATGCGGCTTCAGGCAATATGCAGGCAGAAGTTGTTACCTATTTAGTTAAATTCAGAAAGCTGACAGACGCGCAAATAGAAAGCTACCTCACTAAGGAACAGCCTTATCATTGTGCCGGTAGCGCCAAATCTGAGGGCTTAGGCATTGCTTTGATAGAGAACATGGTCGGTGAAGATCCAAATGCATTAATTGGATTACCCTTGATTAAATTGATTACCATGTTACAAAATGAAAACATTAGCGTAATATAATTTTTTAACCCCATCTCATCGGTTGCAACGTGTAAGTATTAAGTGCGTAGATTATTCAAATCAATCACTAACTTAATCACTGGAGAAAAATAATGCGTAATAAAAAACGAATAACTCACTTTTCACAATTAACACTAGCATCAATTACAGCTTTATTACTTAGCTCTCATACAGTTGTGTCTAATGCAGAGTTGCGTAGCACTTTAAATGATCAAAAAAGTGTAGCCGTCACCATTTACAATGGTGATTTAGCGCTGGTAAAAGACACCCGCAAGGTTAATTTAAAAACAGGATTTAACGCAATTGCCATGCGAGATGTCAGCGCGAAAATTCGGCCTGAAACAGCCCTCCTACGTAGTATTAACGCGCCCGGTAGCTTGTCTTTATTAGAACAGAACTTTGATTACGACTTACTTAGCCCGGCTAAGATGCTAGAAAAATATGTAGGCAAAACAGTCACCATCGTCAAAACAAATCCTGCAACGGGCATAGAAACATCAGAAAAAGCGACCGTACTTTCTGCCAACAACGGCGTTGTGCTTAAAATCGGCAATAGGATAGAAACAGGCATTCCTGGCAGAATTGTTTACAATGACGTCCCAGCCAACCTTCGTGACCGCCCTACTTTAATTACGCAACTTAATAACAAAGGCACACAAAAGCAGACTATAGAACTTAGTTACTTGACAGGTGGGCTTGGCTGGAAAGCTGATTACGTTGCAGAGTTAAACGATAAAGAAAATAGGCTGGACTTGTCAGGTTGGGTCACACTAACTAATACAAGTGGTGCTAGCTATAAGAAGGCTAAACTGCAATTAGTGGCTGGTGATGTCAATCGTGTACAGCGACATATGGGGCGTGCAATGGCAAAAAGCATGAACGACATGGTAATGGCAGAGGCTGCAGCACCTATGTCACAAGAAGGTTTGCTGGAGTTTCATTTATATAGCTTACAACGCGCGACCACCATCAAAGAAAATCAAACAAAACAGGTGGCGCTATTGTCTGCTAGTAGCATCCCTACCACTAAAGAGCTTGTCCTGCAGGGTGCTCAACATTACTACCGTGGCCAATACGGCCAAATTGGTACTAAAATGAAGGTGGGCGTTTATATCCAGTTTGCGAACAAAGAAGCCTCTAAATTGGGCACGCCATTACCGAAAGGCATTATGCGCGTCTATAAAAAAGATAGCCAAGGTAATGCTCAATTTGTTGGGGAAGATCGTATTGACCACACACCTAAAAATGAAACGGTCCGTTTAAAACTAGGCAATGCCTTTGATGTAACCGCTGATAAAAAGCAAACAGATTTCAAAAAAGCATCTAAGCGAGAGTTTAAAACAGCATTTGAAATCACCCTTAAAAATGCTAAAAAGGAACCTGTCATTGTCACTGTGCAAGAACCGATTGGTGGTGACTGGAGAATTCTTTCAGAAAGCGCACCACATAAAAAAGTGAATAGCCGCACGGCGCAATGGAAAATTAAAGTACCCGCAGAAGGTAAAACCAAGCTCACCTACCGTGCGATTGTTAAGTACTAATGGCTGGCTCTCAATACGGGACTTTATACTTTATCCCCGTCACCATGGGTGCAGACAACATCAGCGAGGTACTGCCATCCGATGTTGTTAACATCGCGCAAAACTTAAATGAATTTATTGTTGAAAATGAAAAAACTGCCCGTCATTTTTTAGGCGCGATTAAACATAAAACACCCATTCGTGAAATCACTATTAAAACGTTGAACAAAAGCACGGAAGAAAAAGACATTCCCAAGCTTCTAGCGACACTCATTACAGGAAAAGATGTTGGCTTAATGTCAGAAGCCGGCTGCCCTGGCATCGCCGACCCTGGTGCCAAACTAGCAGCGTTAGCCCATAAGAAAGGTATTCGTGTTGCGCCGTTAGTTGGCCCTAGCTCGATTTTACTCAGCTTAATGGCCTCTGGCCTCAATGGACAACGTTTTACCTTCCTAGGCTACATAGCGGTGGAAAAGGCTAATCGCATTAAAGAACTTAAAGCCATAGAACATCAATCCAAAACGCACAAAGAAACACAAATATTTATCGAAACACCATTTCGCAATCAACACCTACTAGAAGATATTTTAGCCACTTGTGATAGTGAAACGGAATTATGTATCGCCTGCAATATCAGCTTGCCTGATGAGTATATTGTCACGAAACGTATCCGAGCATGGAAGCAAACCGAATTACCTGATTTACATAAGAAACCAACAGTGTTTTTATTGCTGAGTTAAAGGTTTTACAATTCTGAATGAGTACAGAAAAAACAGTAGTTTTAATGCCAGTTGAAACATGGCACGCAATATCATTATTTATTGATGGCATTGAATTCAATTAATTATTTCAATAACTTTCTTACTGGTGCATAGCTACGCCTATGTACTGGTGACACCCCATACTGTTTTAATAAGACCATGTGCACTTTAGTCGGATAGCCTTTATGCTGTGCAAAGCCATACATCGGATACTGCTTACCTAACTCATAGAGATTCGCATCGCGTGCAGTTTTAGCTAGAATAGAAGCAGCAGAAATCGCTTGCACTTTGCTATCGCCTTTAACAATAGCCTCACATGGAAAATTAATCTTCGGACATTGATTGCCATCCACTTGTACGAGTATGGCTTGTGTACCTAAAACATCTGCAAACTGAATTTGCATCGCCTCAATAGCGCGCTTCATCGCAAGTAAGCTTGCTTGTAGGATATTGATTTCATCAATCTCTTCAACACTGCTACAGGCAATCGCCCAAGCAAACGCATGCTGTTTGATTTCGATGGCCAAGGCATCACGTTTCTTCTCTGTAATTTTTTTAGAATCAGCAAGGCCTTCTATAGTATGTGCCGGGTTCAAAATAACCGCTGCGGCATAGACAGCGCCGGCTAACGGCCCGCGCCCTGCTTCATCGACGCCGCAGATTAGCTGACTCATGATAAATAGTCACTCACGGCAAATATGAGAGCACAACTGCCGCTGCTTTTTTAGCAGT
>JBJPGD010000005.1:0-58767 GCA_048595445.1 Methylophilaceae bacterium | reverse complement strand
GTGATGATGGGGATGGGCGAGCCGCTTGCCAATTACGATAATGTAGTCACCGCCATGCAAATTATGCTGGATGATCATGCTTATGGTTTGAGTCGCCGACGGGTGACGTTATCAACGAGTGGTTTAGTACCGCAAATGGATAAGTTAAAAGAAGATTGTCCAGTCGCACTGGCTGTTTCATTACATGCACCAAATGATCAATTGCGTGATGAAATCGTGCCTATTAATAAGAAATACCCAATAAAAGAACTAATGGCAGCCTGTAATCGCTACCTAGTGAAAGCGCCGCGTGATTTTGTGACGTTTGAATACGTGATGTTGGATGGTGTGAATGATACGGTGGAGCATGCACATCAACTATTAGATGTGATTAAAGATGTGCCATGTAAGTTAAATCTTATTCCATTTAACCCTTTCCCAAACAGCGGTTACGAGACGTCTAAGCCTAGTCATATACGTTTATTTCGTGATATTTTAACGCGTGCAGGCTATGTAGTAACTGTACGTAAAACACGTGGCGACGATATTGATGCCGCTTGTGGTCAATTAGCTGGTAAAGTCTTGGATAAAACAAAACGTAGTTTAAAAAACATTCCTATTGAGGTGGCAGTATGATTTTAAGTATAAAGCACTTGTTTGTTTTATTATTTTTAAGCCTATTAACGGCTTGTGCAACAGGCAACCGCCCTGTCGGAATTGGGTCAAACACTAACAATGCCGTACTAGATAGAGCGCGAGCACATACTAATTTGGGCGCGGCCTACTTACAAAAGAATAGGTTGGAAATCGCTTTAGATGAGTTTAGTCAAGCAGTGCAAATAATGCCTAGCTATGCAATGGCATATAATGGCTTGGGCATGGTAAGGTCAGCTTTAGGTCAAGATGAGGAAGCTGAGTATAATTTTAAAAAAGCGATTGACTTAGACCCTTCTATCTCAGAATCACATAATAATTATGGTACATTTTTATGTTCTCGTGGTCGTTATGATGAATCGATAACACAGTTTTTAACAGCTGTGCAAAACCCTTTGTATACGACGCCACATTTAGCCTATGCGAATGCTGGCATTTGTGCAGAGCGTGGTAATGATATTAAAAGCGCAGAGCGCTATTTAAATAAAGCACTTGAGATTCAGCCGCTAACACATTCTGCGGCACATAAGTTAGCAGAGATTCAGTTTAAACGTGGAGATGTTGTTTCTGCTAAGAAGACTATGCAAAATGCTATCGTTGCATCACCTAATGCAGAAATGCTGTGGTTAGGGGTTCAAATTGAGCAGAAGTTGGGCGATAGAAATAATGAGGCTAGTTATGCTTTAGAGTTGCGTAAGCGCTTCCCTAATTCTAAAGAAACAAAATTGTTGTTAAATCGAAAGTAAATTAAGGGTTTGAGATGGCACGTAAGCCTAAAAAAAGCGAAGAAATTAAAGAAAATATTGATTCAGAAGCTGATTTAAATGTAGAAGTTGAAGCTGCTACGGCAGTTAATGAAGCTTCTGATGGCGCGAGTGATAATGACGTATCTGGGTGTGGTGGCGTACTACGTGCTGCACGAGAAGCGCAAGGTACTACAGTAACAGATGTTGCCAATCAATTAAGGTTAAGTGGCAAGCAAATTGAAGCCCTTGAGCAAGATAACTTTACGGCTTTACCCGAGGCAACAATTGTTAAAGGCTTTATACGTAATTATGCGAAGCTGTTAAATATACCAACTGATGGGTTGTTAGCAGCTTATACAGTAATGGCACCAAAAAAAGCGGACTATTCATTTACCTTAGATCATGGTATTAACATGAAAATAACAGAGGGTAAAAAGTCCAATAAGGCACGCTACTTCTTATTGCTTGCGGGCCTGTTGTTGGGTGTTGGCATTTGGTTCTTTTATCAAAATTACGTACAAAAACCCAACCCAATTAACCCAATGCCTGAAACACTTGAGGCGTTGCCTGAGCTTGCGTTACCCATGTCGGAGCGTAATGATGAAATAACATCTACCGAACTCGAAATACCTGAACAAAGTGTAGCGCCGGTGGTGGGCGAGCAAAAGGATGACGCTTCTAACAATCAGTTAAATAGCGTGCCGGTTGCTGAAGAGCCTACAACAGTAGTGGCGGATTCTGAAGCAGCTGAAGAAACAATAACTGAGACGACAGAAAACACCCAAGATGCTGTGCCTGCTCCAGGTAAAACAAGATTAGAGTTTAGTGCTAGTCAAGAAACATGGTTAAGTGTCATTAATACATCTGGTACTGAGGTGTATAACAAAATACTTTATGCTGGCAATCACGATGTGGTCGATGTGAGAAGCCCAGCCGAAATTGTTGTGGGTAATGCGCATGGAGCGACACTTATTGTAAACGGAAAGTCTATTGATTTAGCGCCATATACACGTGTTAATGTGGCGCGTGTCCGTGTGAATCGATTGCCTTGATAAGCTTATATAACTTTTTAAATGTAAAGTTTTCTTGAACATGCGCAAGAATACGCGACAAGTAATGACAGGGCACGTGGCTGTGGGTGGGGGATTAAACGACTCTGCAGTGGCGCCAATCGTTGTGCAAAGCATGACAAATACTGATACGGCCAATGCGCAAGCGACTATTCAGCAAGTTTACGAACTTTGGCAAGCGGGTAGTGAGATTGTGCGAATCACGGTTAATTCTCCAGAAGCTGCTGCGCAAGTTGGTGCTATTCGCGAAGGTTTAGATAGGTTAGGTTGCAGTGTGCCCTTAGTCGGAGATTTTCACTATAACGGCCACAAACTATTAGAAGCTTATCCAGAATGTGCCAAGGCGCTAGCAAAGTACCGTATTAACCCAGGCAATGTTGGTAAAGGAAGTAAGCGCGACGAGCAGTTTGCTAGCATGATAGAGGCGGCGATTACTTATAAAAAAGCGGTCCGTATCGGAGTAAATTGGGGCAGCCTTGATCAAGCCAAAATGGCTAGCATGATGGATGAGAATGCCCAGTTGGACACGCCGCTATCATCAGGTGCGCTCATGCGAGAAGCGCTAATTCAATCAGCACTAGAAAGTGCGCAACAAGCTGTTGAAATAGGGTTGGATCAGAACAAAATTATCATTTCTTGTAAAGTCAGCAATGTGCAAGACCTTGTTACGGTCTATCAAGATTTAAGTTCGCGTTGTGACTATCCGTTGCATTTGGGCTTAACCGAGGCTGGTATGGGGTCTAAAGGTATAGTAGCTTCTACGGCGGCTTTGTCACTGCTGTTGCAGCAAGGCATTGGCGATACGATTCGTGTCAGCTTGACACCAGAACCTTCAGAGCCACGTACGAAAGAGGTTGTGGTTGCACAAGAGATATTACAGACGATGGGCATACGCTCATTTACGCCATTAGTGACAGCCTGCCCTGGTTGCGGTCGTACGACTTCTACTTACTTTCAAGAATTAGCCATGCAAATACAAAGTTATTTACGGTTGCAAATGCCTTTGTGGCGCAGTGACTATCCTGGCGTTGAGAATATGAACGTTGCTGTGATGGGTTGTGTAGTGAATGGCCCAGGTGAATCTAAGCTTGCTAACATAGGAATTAGCTTGCCCGGTACTGGCGAAACGCCAGTTGCACCTGTTTTTGTGGATGGCGAAAAAACTGTCACACTTAAAGGTGATCATATCGCACAAGAGTTTCAAGCGATTGTTGAAGCGTATGTGCAAAGAAATTATGTTGAAGGCGGCAAATTGCGCATCAATGCCACACCTAAAACCATTCCAATTCAATCAGTTAGTTAAACATGAGCCAGAATATTAAACCGACGTCTTTCCAATCAATAAAAGGTTTCTACGATATTTTGCCAGGAGCGACACCGTTGTGGTTTAAGCTGGAAGATACTGCGCGGCAAGTGTTATCACAATATGGCTATAATAATATCCGTATGCCAGTGGTAGAGCCAACTGAATTGTTTGTTCGCAGCGTTGGTGAACATACCGATATTGTCGAAAAAGAAATGTACGCCTGGGAAGACCAATTGAATGGCGACAAACTCACGTTGCGCCCAGAGGGCACTGCTGGTTGTGTGCGTGCTGTTATACAAGAAAACTTGACTTATAATGGGCCTCAGCGTTTATGGTACATAGGGCCAATGTTTAGGCATGAGAATGTGCAAAAAGGCCGTCAACGTCAGTTTCATCAAGTAGGTTGTGAGGCTTTTGGTTTTGATGGCCCTGATGTCGATGCTGAGCAAATAGTATTGCTAGCACGCTTATGGAAAAAACTTGGTATTCCCGATGTTGAGCTACAAATTAATAGTATTGGCGATGCGGGTGAGCGTGCACAATATCGTCAAACGCTGATTGCGTATTTTAATCAACATGCGGACTTACTTGATGAAGACGCTAAGCGACGTTTACAGTCGAACCCATTGCGTATTTTAGATACAAAAAACCCACGCATGCAGGAGATGTGCGAGGCCGCACCTAAATTAATGGACAGTTTAGGTGAAGAAAGCAAAGCACACTTTGAAAAGCTATGTCAGTTACTAACAGATGCAGGTATTGCCTATGCCATTAATCACCGTTTAGTCCGTGGTTTAGATTATTACAATCGCACCGTATTTGAATGGGTGACGACTAAATTGGGTGCGCAAGGGACGATCGCCGGCGGTGGGCGTTATGACACCTTAGTTGAGCGCTTAGGCGGTAAGGCGACGCCAGCGTGCGGGTTTGCTATTGGCTTAGAACGCGTATTCTTATTGATGCAAGAATATGGCGTTACTGCAAGCAATACACCTGATGTGTATTTGGTGAATGTAGGAGAGGCGGCAGAGAAGCAAGCATTTGGTGTGGCAGAAACATTACGTACGAAGGGTTTATCCGTTGTATTACATGCAGGCAGTGGCAGCTTTAAATCACAAATGAAAAAAGCGGATAGAAGCGGCGCGCGCTACGCAGCGATTTTGGGCGATGATGAAGCCATTTCCGGAGAGGTATCGTTAAAGCCATTATTACAAACAGGCGAGCAAGTGCGATGTAAAATAAACGAAATAATACAATTTCTAGAGGTTGAAAAATGACCGAACAAAAAGACTATTCCAAGGCTATTATCGTACTCGGTATATTGCTAGCTATTGGCATGGCTAGTGCAGCATTTATTTTAGGTGTGCAGGCCAAGCGTGCTGTTGCAGGACAACAGTCCATTACAGTAAAAGGTTTGGCTGAAAAGCCTGTTAGTGCTGATAAAGCAGAATGGACCGTGACCGTGGGTGTAGTAGCCGACACACAAGCCGCAGCTTTGGAATTGTTAGTCGAAGAGCGTAAGGTGCTGGAGGCATTTTTAATTAAACAGGGTTTGGGGAAAGAAACATGGATGATGGGTGTAGAAACACTTCACACACATTATGAAGAAATTTTTATAAATAACCGTTCACGCCAAGTGCCTAAAGGGTTTGACGCGCTTCAGGATATCCACATTACTAGCAAAGATTTAGCTAAAATTACCACTGCAAATAAAGCGTTTTTGCAGTTGCGTGCCCAGAACCACCCTGTCAGCTCACGAAGACCCAAATACTTAGTTAGCAATTTGGAATCTGTCAAAATGTCACTCATCGCTGATGCGACCAAGAATGCACGTACACGAGCAACAGAATTTGTACGTCAAGATGGTGCAAAGGTTGGTGTGATGAAGTCAGCAAGACAAGGCGCATTTTATATATTGCCCGTTGGCGGAGAGGCCAATGACGATCATTATGGCGGTACTTATGATAAATCTACCATTGATAAAACAGCACGCGTAGTTGTGACTATTGTTTACAATATTAAATAATAATGACTGAAATTTTAAGCGTAGAGCACTTAAATGTATCATTAAAGAAAGACCTTGCAAGGTTTTTAGTGAATGACGTGTCATTTAAGCTTTCCTCGGGGAAAACCACTTGCATTGTGGGGGAGTCTGGTAGCGGAAAAAGCTTAACCGCGTTAACGATTATGGGCTTGCTTTCTAATCAGTTAGTTGCATCAGGCGATGTGATTTTTAAAGGCGAAGATTTAACCAGGCTTGATAATAAAGCTATGCAAAAAATACGCGGCTCAGAAATCGGCATGATTTTCCAAGAGCCCATGACTTCACTCAACCCTGTGTTGACGGTTGGCTATCAAATAGGTGAAGCGTTAACGGCACACTTAGGTCTTAAAAGCTTGGGGTTAAAGTTAAGGGTGGAGAGTTTATTGGAGCAAGTAGGTATTCCAATCGAACGAGCAGGCAGTTATCCCGACGAGTTGTCTGGCGGTCAGCGCCAACGTGTAATGGTGGCAATGAGTATTGCTTGTGAGCCAGCACTATTGATTGCAGACGAGCCTACGACTGCATTGGATGTGACAGTGCAAGCGCAAATCCTTACTTTATTAGATGACCTTAAAAGTCGCATGCAGATGGCCATGTTGTTTATTACGCATGATTTTGGCGTAGTGTCAGATATTGCTGATGATGTCATCGTTATGTTCAGAGGTGAGATTGTAGAAGCAGGCACTAAGAAACAGGTCTTAGAAAAGCCAAGTCATCCTTACACCAAAGCACTCTTAGCCTGCGTGCCTGATGTGGCCGGTAAGAAGATATTGAAGCCAATTGATTATGCTTGGCTGGATGAGAATAAGGTGGCGTTGTGAGTGATGCCAAAAACCAAGAAAATGTCATTCTTGAGGCTAACAACCTAGTGAAGCAATATTCACAACGTAGCGGAAATTTTGGCTTTGGGCATACAAAAATTAAAGCACTTGATGACGTTAGTATTAGCTTGAAGAAAGGGTCGACGCTTGCGGTAGTCGGGGAATCTGGTAGTGGTAAGTCCACCTTGGCGCGTTGTCTGTTACAATTGCACCCCTTTGATAGTGGTGCGGTTTTGTTCCATGGGCAAGATCTCGCTAAGTTAGATAGCAAACGTTTACGAGAAATGCGTAAAAACTTGCAAATGGTTTTTCAAGATCCATTTGCATCACTGAACCCGCGTATGCGCGTCGGTGAGATTGTTGGTGAAGGTTTATTGATTCATGGCTTAGGTAACCAGCAAGCTCGGCTACAAAAAGTAAACAAAATGCTAGAACGTGTTGGCCTGAGTGCTGATGATGCGAGAAAATACCCACATCAATTTTCAGGTGGGCAACGCCAACGTATTGGCATTGCTAGAGCGTTGGTGCTTGAGCCAGAAGTTGTTGTTTGTGATGAGCCTGTTTCAGCGTTAGATGTTTCTGTGCAAGCACAGATTCTACTACTGCTTAAAGACTTACAAAAAGAAATGCAGTTGAGTTATATTTTTATTACGCATGATTTGCGTGTGGTAAGACATGTAGCGGATGAAATGGTCGTTATGCATAAAGGTAAGATTGTTGAGCAGGGTGACGTAGATCAAATCTATCGACTTCCTCAACAGCGTTATACGCAAGATCTGTTAAAAGCGATACCAGGGCAGAAGTAAACTAGGTGAAAAGTAATTAGAATTTTTAGATTAAGTATTTAGGATGAAAAAATGGCATTAGATTTAGAAGATCAAGAACAGTTAGACGAGTTTAAAGTTTGGTGGGATAAAAACGGCAAGCAGACGGTTGCTTTAGTATTGGCTGCATTGCTTGCTTATGTAGTATGGCAAGGGTACCAATACTCACAACATAAAAATGCAGTCGAAGCTTCTGATATATATCAAAATATGCTGCAGCTAGACGCAGAAAAAGTTGACCTTGTTAAAGCTGAGGCAACTAAGCTGATGGATAGCTATTCAAGCACGCCTTATGCTGGCCGTGCAGCTGTATTTTTGGCAAAAAGTAACTTTGCTGCAGAAGATGCTAAAAGTGCAAAGTTTCAACTCGAATGGGCTATCGCCAATGCACAAGAAACTTCTGTGAAAGCAGTTGCTAGCCTGCAATTAGCTACATTGCTATTTGGTGAAGAAGCTTTTGCAAATGCAGAGAAAATATTGTCTGCGGATATTGATCAAGGCTATCTGGGTTTGAAAAATGGCTTGCTAGGCGATATTTATGTGGCGCAAGGCAAAACATCAGAAGCAAAAAAAGCCTATGAAAATGCTTTAACATATTTAGATACAGAAGGTCGTTTACGCTTGTTTACACAACAAAAACTTGATGCACTTGGAAATTAGCTGAGTCTTCCATATGAATAGTCTAAGAGTAACCAAAGTTTGTCTTTTTTTCGCTGCGCTATTGTTGGCAGGTTGCAGCACACTTACTGAACTAAGATTAGATCTTGCTGACAAGGTGTTTGGACGTGAACCGCTCAATGCGCCCGCTAAGTTGGAAGAAATAAAGCCAAGCCGCACCGTTAAACTGGATTGGTCAAGCCAGCTTGGGAAGACACAAAATTATGACTTCACCCCAGTGTTAGAGGCAGGCTATGTTTACGGGGCTAATGCAGAAGGCGACATTTCAAAGCTGGATGTTGAAAATGGTCATCGAGTATGGATATCAAATGTAGGTGAAGAGATCAGTGGCGGCGTTGGCGTTGGTGGCGGCTTGGTGTTAGTCGGCACAAATAGAGGTAATCTGATTGCTTACGACGTCAGTGGCAAGTTAGTTTGGAAATCTCAGTTGTCTAGTGAGATTTTAAGCGCACCTCGCTACGCGGATGGCTTAGTGGTCGCACGTTCTGGTGATAACCGAATTTATGGATTAGATGCTGCTGATGGCACACGTAAGTGGGTTTATGAACGCAAGCTACCTGCACTTAGTTTAAGAAGTAGTGCCGGCATTGTCGTTGATGGAGGTGCTGTGTATGCTGGATTCTCAGGCGGGAAAATGGCTGCTATACGTGCGGACAATGGCAAGTTGTTGTGGGAAACAACAGTGGCAATACCTAAGGGTGTGACAGAGATTGAACGTATTGCAGATATTACTAGCCTGCCTGTTGTTGCAGGTCCTGTCGTTTATGCAGTTGCATACCAAGGCCGTGTGGCAGCTGTTGACCGTGTAAATGGAAAAGTATTGTGGAATAGGCAGATATCGAGCTATACAGGGATGAGCTTTGAAGATGAGAAGCTCTATATTTCTCATGCTTTAGGATCTATTTACTCTTTAGATTATGCAACAGGCAGAACTTTCTGGCGCCAAGGTGATTTATTAAACCGGCGTCTTACAGCACCATTACCTGTTAATGATATGGTTGCAGTTGGTGACTTGGAAGGTTATGTGCACCTTTTAGACATTGATGATGGTAAGTTTTCTTCACGTATTAAAGTTGATAGTAATGCTGTCATGTCGATTATCCCTGGAAACTCTCCTTCACAATTGATTGTTGCTACACGTGATGGTGGTTTATACGCAATTAGCGTAAATGGTAGTGGCTTATCAAACATTTCCCCTGTTAAGTTACGTGAACCCACAACACAATCTCAGCCTGAAGTTGAAGAGGCAGGAGTCTCTGAGGATGCGCCGAAGGCTGTAAAAAATGATGAAGCGACCGATAGTGATGATGCTGAGGACATGCCACGAAGTATTTTATTCAAAAAAGATTCTATTTTGTTGCCAGATGATGAAGTGGATAGTGGCCCAGGTATAAAGTTACCTAAGTCACAGTAATTATGTTACCTACCATTGTCCTTGTCGGCCGCCCAAACGTCGGCAAATCCACCTTATTTAACCGCCTAACCAAGAGTAGGGATGCCTTGGTGGCAGACTTGCCTGGGCTAACACGTGATCGCCATTATGGCCGTGGTATCGGCGCTAGTCAGCCATACTTAGTGATAGACACGGGTGGTTTTGAGCCGAAGGCTGATAAGGGTATATTGAAAGAGATGGCACGTCAAACGTTGTTGGCGATTGATGAAGCTGACCTCGTTATTTTTATTGTAGATGGACGTGCGGGGCTCACACCACAAGAGTATACGATTGCAGACATTTTAAGAAAATCACAACGCCCCGTGATGTTGGTCGTTAATAAAACTGAAGGTATGCAAAAAGCAGTCGTCAGTGCTGATTTTTATGCATTGGGTATCGGAGATCCTTCGTCGATATCTTCTGCACATGGAGAAGGTGTAAAAGACCTGGTTGAGCTGGCTTTGGAAAACTTCCCTGAGTCCGATTCTGACGAGTCCAAACGTAATGATCGTATCCCGAAAATTGCCATTGTTGGCCGTCCTAATGTAGGCAAGTCGACGTTAGTCAATGCGCTACTAGGTGAAGACCGTATGATCGCATTTGATGAAGCTGGAACAACACGTGATTCTATCTATGCGGAGTTAGAGCGAGACGGTAAGCATTACACCATTATAGACACAGCTGGGGTACGTAAACGCGGGCGGGTTTTTGAATCTGTTGAGAAGTTCTCAGTGGTTAAAACCATGCAAGCAATTGAAGATGCTAATGTGGCTATTTTGGTTGTCGATGCACAGGAAGGTATTACCGAACAAGATGCACATGTTGCTGCCTATATCCTAGATGCGGGTCGTGCATTGGTCGTGGCTATCAATAAGTGGGATGGTTTAAAAGAAGATGAGCGTGATTGGATTAAAAAAGAAATCGACCGTAAATTGATGTTTTTAGATTTTGCTAAGTTCCACTACATCTCTGCCCTGCGTAAAAAAGGCTTGCCAGAATTATTTACCTCAGTGGATGGTGCTTTTAAGGCAGCCTTTACTAATCTTGCAACCCCTCAACTAACCAGAGTGTTGACAGATGCTGTTGCACAACATCAGCCACCGATTAGTAAAGGCATTCGACCTAAATTACGCTATGCCCATCAAGGTGGCGTGAATCCACCAATTGTAGTGGTACATGGCAATCATGTTGCTGGCGTAAAAGATAGCTATAAACGTTTTCTTGAAGGGGTTTTCCGTAAAACTTTTCAGTTGATTGGCACGCCATTAAGAGTACAATTTAAGCAGGGTAGTAACCCATATGCGGATACAGTAGAAAAGCGTAAGTCTGGAGAGGGTCTTGTGACAAGGCGTCGTCGTAAAACGGCCAGGCGTGTTGAGCTAAAAAACAAAAAAGATCAGGAAAACAAAAAAAAATAGCCTTAATGCCGTAGGAAACGCTACTATTTTATTTAATAAACACATTTACTGATGAGTTTGCTGTGGTAATTCAGTGATAGCTTGTAATAGATATGCTGAATTCTTAATCTAAAATTTTATCGTAAGCGGAGGTGCTATGGGTAAAGCGATAGAAGGAAATGCAATCAGTGCTTACACTAATTTCTTGCTAGCAAAAAATATTGATACCAGCAGTCTTGAATTGCGAATTAAATTTGTAAAAAGGCTGACCTTACTGTTATATGGAAAATATAGCAGAACGGACTATGGTAAAGCTGTACAGGCGATGCTGAAAGTTGAAGGTAATATAGAGCGTCAACAACAACTCAATATTTCGCGTGAGTTTTACCCGTTTTTAGTGGGTAATATTAAAGCTATCATTAAAATTAGCGATACCTATGGTTTTGATTTGACTTCAACAAAAATTAAAACGTTGCCAACATCACTGGATTGGCCGTCGATCGAAACGTTTATAACAGAACCCCTTGGAAAAGATGAGGTTGGATTTTTAAACGCTTATATCCTGCAAATGAAAAAAGAAAATAACTTTGCAGAAAACGTTATTGAGGCAAGGTTAAAGTTGGTTAAGATTCAATTACTAACTTTGCGCGACATTCCAATGAAGAAAAATATAGCTTATCGCATGGCAATTAATTTAACACTGCCTTTGTTTAATTCAAAAGATATAAAACAGCAGTATTTAGATGTAGTGCGTGAGTTTTTTTATGTTTGGATGGAAAAATAGCCCAGCGTTTTGAGTAAGTACAACTCTAACTAGTACTTAAACATTAGCCCGTTATAGACTCTCCCAAAATTTCCACCAAATGCGCTCATCTTCAGCAATTTTTCCTGTCACCATTGGGTTTTCAGGGTAATTAGTTTTTAGCACCCTTAAGCTGTCATTTTTTAAGTCTTCTAAATCCATGTAGTCATAGGCGCTAACGGTGATGACAAGTGCTTCTTCAACCGCAGTTGAATGTGGGTAGTATTGCAATACATATTTAGCACGGTTAAGTGCCGCCAAATAAGCTTTGCGGTCCATGTAGTAACGTGAAACATGTATTTCGTGTTGCGCTAAGGTGTTGACTAGATATTCCATCCGCAGTTTAGCGTCGTTTACATACCGGCTTTTTGGATAACGTTCTACTAGCTCTTTTAAAGCAGCAAACGATAATTTGAGTGCTTTTGGGTCACGGTCATTAATTTGTTGTTTAGTGAGCTTTTCAAAAGGGCCCCTTTCATTAAACGTTGCCAAGCCTTTGAGGTAATAGGCGTAATCTACATTTCTATGGTTAGGATGTAGCTTGATAAATCGCTCTGCTGCTGCGATTGTAGAGACTGGGTCCTTTTTTTTATGATGTGCATAAATAATCTCTAACTGCGCTTGGGTTGCATACTTACCATGAGGGAATCTAGATTCTAATACTTGGAAATAACGTAAGGCTTCATCGTAATTATTTTCAGCCATCTTTAGTGCGCCTTCTTCATAAATGCGTTGCGCCTGCCAGCCTTTGGTGTCATCCAGCTCAGTCGGATCGCCAAATATTGCACAGCCGCTTAAAATGCTGCCTAACAATAAAGCTAAAAATAAAGATTGAATAAGCGGTAAAATACGTTTCACGAGTAAACCTGCCAAATGAATGTTGCATTATTATAACTTAAGCATTGGTAAATGAAGCATTAGAAAATGACAGAAAATACAATCCAAACATTAACTATTCCAGCGGATCTAGGCGGCAAACGTTTGGACTTGGCTTTGCAGAAAATGTTGCCTGAGCATTCACGTAGTCGTTTGCAAGCATGGATTAAAAATGACTTAGTCATGTTAGATGGTGAAAATGTCACGGCTAAAACGAAGGTTTGGGGTGGTGAGAGGGTTGAAATAACGCCACCACCTAATTTACAAGAAAACGCTTATAAGCCAGAAGATATCTCTTTAGACATTGTTTACCAAGATGATGCGTTGCTGATTGTTAATAAACCAGCTGGCTTAGTAGTGCATCCCGCCGCAGGTAATTGGGGCGGTACGTTATTGAATGCTTTGTTGTTTCATTTTCCTGCATTAACTGACATTCCACGTTGCGGCATTGTGCATCGACTAGATAAAGATACTAGCGGTTTATTGGTTATTGCGAAAACGCTTGAGGCGCAGACGAGTCTGGTTCGCCAGTTACAAGCGCGTACAGTTAAACGTGAGTACCGCTCAATTGTGTGGGGTCAGATTTGGCGTAACGGTAAGATTGAGGAGCCGATAGGCCGCCACCCGTATGCGCGAACCAAAATGGCAGTGACGCGCACTGGTAGGCCAGCCATTACACATTATGAAGTGCTAGAACGTTTTGGCACCAATACCTATATGCGATGTAATTTAGAAACAGGCCGTACGCACCAAATTCGTGTGCATATGCAGTACTTAAAAGCGCCGATGGTGGGTGATCCTACGTATGGTATTGGAAATATTATTCCGCATAAAATGATGACGGATGTACTTAGGGAAACAATATCTAATTTTAATCGTCAAGCGTTACATGCGATCAAACTAGGGTTGATACACCCAGTAACGAATGAATTTATGGAGTGGCAAATTGACTTGGCAGAAGACATGAAAGTATTACTAGATGCAATGCGCCATGAAGATGCACCTACAGAGGCCGATGCAGCATTTGATTTTTCCGTGGATGAGAATGGTTTGTATATGGGTAGTGATGATGACGATGGTTGGGATGATGGCTTCGACGAAGAGGACTTGTTAGTAGATGAATAAGGCCTTGCAGGCATCTTTGATTGTCCAGAAGTGGCCTGCGCCAACTAATGTAAGGTCGATACAAACAACACGTACAGGCGGTATCAGTACTGCCCCCTACGACAGTTTCAATTTAGGCGATCATGCTAACGACAATCCGCACCATGTGGCACACAACCGCCAATTACTGAGTGACCTTGTCCCGACAGAGCCTGTCTGGTTGAATCAAACGCATGGCGTACAGGTGATTGATGCGGCATTAAGCACCTGTATCGAAACTGCAGATGCCAGTTTTACGACAAATACAAATATCGTCTGTGTCACCATGACAGCAGATTGTTTACCTGTTTTGTTATGCGATAAAGCTGGCACAGTAGTGGCTAGTGTGCATGCTGGTTGGCGTGGTTTGTGTGATGGTGTGATTGAGGAGGTAGTTAAGTCCATGCCTGTATCTGCCTGCGAGTTGATGGCATGGCTCGGGCCTGCTATTGGGCCAGGTGCATTTAAAGTGAGTGAAGAGGTACGAGAGAAATTTGCCGCGCAAGATAGGCAAGCAGTAAGTGCTTTTAAACCTCATGGGGATAAATGGTTGGGGGATTTGTATCTAATTGCTAGGCAACGTCTGCAATCGTTAGGTATAACGGGTATCTATGGCGAAACTTTATGTACTTATTCAAACCCAGATCAATTTTTCTCCTATAGGCGTGATGGTGATACTGGGCGTATGGCTACCATGATATGGTTATCAGCTTAATCAATATATAATGCGCGCTAATAAAAGAAGATGAAAGATAATGAATTTAATTGATATGTCACCACTAGCTTGGATTATAACCACCAGTTTGTTAGGTGGTTTATTAAGCGTGTTGATTGCAGCTGTGTTTGCGCTTAATGCGCAACGTAAATGGGTGCCTTTGTTGGTTAGCTATGCGATTGGCGCACTACTGGGCGCTGTATTTTTAGAGCTGTTACCACATGCATTTAAAATAGCGAATAATGTAGAAGCCATGACAGGCACCATTCTATTTGGCATCTTATTATTCTTTACGCTAGAAAAATTAGTTTTGTGGCGCCATTGTCACGGCGACCATTGTGAAGCGCATGCTTTGCACGATGAGGCGCATTGCCCTGATAATGAATCAGCGACTAAGCCAGCAATGATGACAGCTAGTGATCATCACGAACACGATGATGGCCGTAGTGGCATGATGATTATGGTTGGCGATACCATTCATAACTTTGTAGACGGCATTTTAATTGCGGCTGCTTTTATGGTTGATATTCAGCTAGGGTTGGTGACCGCTTTAGCCATTATTGCGCACGAGATACCACAAGAAATCGGCGACTTTTTAATTCTATTGCATTCAGGCTTTAGCAAGAAAAAGGCGTTGCTATTTAATCTATTTTCAAGTTTAGCCACGATGGTAGGTGGATTACTGGCTTACTTCTTTTTGCAAACAATGCAAGCAAGCATCCCTTACATCTTAGCCTTGGCTGTATCTAGTATGTTATATGTTGCTGTAGCCGACTTGATTCCAGGTTTGCATAAACGCACGCAGATGAGAGATACGTTGCAACAAATAGCACTTATTTTATTGGGCGTTATGTCTATATTCATTGCCAAGTTTTTGTTGGAAGGTTAACTAGTTTATGAGCAGTATTCCTAAAGTTGGATTTGTATCTCTCGGTTGCCCTAAGGCTGGCTCAGACTCTGAGCGCATCCTCACGCAACTTCGTGCCGAAGGCTATGAAATTAGTAATAACTATGATGATTCTGATTTGGTGGTTGTGAATACTTGTGGCTTTATCGACTCTGCCGTGCAAGAGTCACTAGATGCGATTGGTGAAGCGTTAGATAAAAATGGCAAAGTAATTGTCACAGGTTGCTTAGGCGCTAAAAAGGACGTGGTAGAGGATGCGCACCCTAATGTATTGGCGGTAACAGGCCCTCATGCACTAGAAGAGGTGATGACACATGTGCACACTAATCTACCTAAGCCACATGATCCATTTGCTGATTTAGTACCGAAACAAGGTGTTCGTTTAACGCCTAGCCATTATGCCTATTTGAAAATTTCAGAAGGGTGTAATCATCGCTGTAGTTTCTGCATTATTCCAAGCATGCGTGGTAATTTGGTTAGTCGCCCAATTGGCGATGTGATGAACGAAGCAGAAAACCTTGTCAATGCAGGGGTGTCTGAAATCCTTGTGATCTCACAAGATACTTCTGCTTACGGCGTGGACATGAAATTTCGCAAAGGTTTTTGGAATGGTCGTCCTGTGAGAACACACATGACAGAATTAAGCAAAGCGTTAGGTGAGCTGGGTATATGGGTACGTTTACACTATGTATATCCTTATCCGCACGTAGATGATGTCATTCCACTGATGGCAGAAGGGGCGATATTGCCTTATTTGGATGTGCCCTTTCAACACGCCCACCCGCGTATTTTAAAGGCGATGAAACGTCCTGCCAGCAGCGAGAATAACCTAGAGCGAATTAACGCATGGCGTAATATTTGTCCAGACATTACTATCCGCTCTACTTTTATTGCTGGCTTCCCAGGCGAGACTGAAGATGACTTTAAAATATTGCTTGATTTCTTAGAAGAAGCACAACTGGATAGAGTAGGGTGCTTCGTTTATTCTGCGGTCGATGGTGCCAAGGCTAATGCTTTAGATGACCAAGTGCCAGAAGAAATCAAACAAGAGCGTTTAAGCCGCTTCATGGCGGTGCAAGAACGCATTAGTGCTGATAAAGTGGCCACTAAGGTCGGCAGTATGCAGACCGTTTTAGTAGATGAAACCACCACTGATGATAATGATAATATTGTTGCAATCGCACGTACGAAAGCAGATGCGCCAGAGATTGATGGCGTGGTTTATTGTCAGGACGCAGAAGGTATGCAGCCAGGTGATTTTGTTGACGTCAAAATTATTGGTGCTGATGGTCACGATCTCATCGGTGGCCCACCTAACAGTTGAGATAAAACTAGCTGAATAAGTCTGGTAATATTGGGGCAGGACGTTCACTGTCAGCGCGAGATTCTAGAAAATCTAATGTATAGGGGCAACGTGTTGGCTTTTGTGCTGCTTTGAGTCGTCTTGATTTGGATTTTACTTTTGATATCTCAATATACGGTTTTTGACTAACACGTACATAGCCGGAGCTAGACAGCTTCTGTGTAGTTGTCTCAAATAAGCTTAATGGGTTATCGATATTTTGTAGTGTAACAATAGCTTTCTTTACTTTAAGTACGTTGTACATGACAAGCTTGCTTGATGTTTGTTTGCCATAAACCTCACCAGAATGTATATCCATGCTGCCCTCCTGTTACTCAACTTTAATTAACTATTAGTTGTCGTGCTATGTGTATTAAAAATCTATTGCCACTTTAACCCAATCATCATAGGACTCGATAGGTTCGTCAAATTCAAAGTGTTTTGTTTTTCCGTTAATATAAATAGTGTATTTTGTATTAGGTCGGAAATCTAACTTTGGCAATATCATCGTCGCTTGTTCAGACAAGCCAGGATCTTTTGGCAAATAGATACCTGGAAATATATTGGTGTTTGCTCGCATCTCAAGAGAGGCTTTATTAGCAACAGCACCTTCTTCAGCAAAAGCGTCATTATCACGCGACAATTTTAATTGCGTCCATATTGCTAAATTAGAGAAAATTTCTATTCCTACTCTTAATAGGTTGCCTTGCGTAGGTTGCACCATTCGAATAATACCGATACTAACTTTTGTCGGGTCATCATCGAATACCAGGCCTATTAGTTTTTTTGGGCGAGCTAATGTATTGGCATATTTATTAACGCGCGCACCCAGCCCGTGTGTGCTCTTGTCTGTAATAATCCAAGTATCCAGTGAGCCACTATTGATGCCTAACGCATTGGATTGATTAAATACAGACTGACCTACCAATAAATCATTTAAAGAATCACCTTGTCTAGAAAGCTTTAAACCGCTATTAAGTTGATTCGCGCCCAGCACTTGGTCACATATATCTAAAATCCCTGCTTTTACTTTAGCGTTCTCCGAAGTGGCTTCACGTGCTTCGCTTCGACGTTGCCGGACGTATTGATTTTTTGTCCATTCTGCATGCAAAATCGAGAGTGCTTCATTTAACACTTTTGGGTCATCAATTTTAGATAAAATTAAGCTATCAGGAAACTCTCCTCGTCCAGATGTTGTTATGGCGATGGCTATTTTTTTTTCTAAGTCATCTAACTCCCAATAGCGGCAGTGTTCATTGGGCTCTAATTGTCGTATGCGCTTCGCTTCAATGTCTTTTTCTAAGTCAATGTAAAATAAGTATTGTTCAGGATTGTGTTGTTGGCTGATATGCGCATGCGTTAACCAGATTCGCAATACTTTTTCGGTAACTTGAATGTGTTGTTTCTCTAAACTAGCATTGCGTAATTGGCCAAACATACAGATTTGTACAATGTAAGCAGAAAGTGTAGTGGCAGGACTTAATGGAAACAACTCTATTGGTGTATTTAATAAATTCTGTTTATGGGCAACCTTGTAAAGTAAGTAAGTCTGCAACCAAACTTTTGTAGGTTGATTTTGTTGTACAAAAGCACGCCATTTCAACATGTTAAATGTTGCATTTATTGTGCGCGCTAAAACGAGCAATAATTTATCTTCATTTGGTTCAAATTTACTTGGGTCAATGACTCGTTCAATCATTTTCAGATGGTAGATATAAGACTGACGGCTATACGTATAACAGGTATCCGCGATGCTGTTTTCTAACTCGGGCTTTAAATTGGTTAAGCTTGCGAACTGGTGAGATAGTTTGTCTAATCGAGTGTGATTAATTTCTTCAAGTTCAATAATAAAGTCAAGCTTTTGATCCGTGGTGAGCTTTTCTTCGTCAATTAACAGAGCGGTTTGCTGGGTCGACAATTTAAGGGCAGCAATATCATCCATGCCTGCAAGGTCAAATATCCAAGAGGTGAGTTTACTCGACTCTCTCTTAGTGTTTTTGACTAAAATTCGTTGCAAAAAACTTTTCATTAACACTACCAGTATGAATAAAAATAAGTAGTTATCAGATGTATATTATATGATAAATTAATATACATCAATAAATCATTGAATACTATGCATATTTAAAATAATTTTCCCCAATTAGCAGTATTGCAGCTAAGGCGGTTTATAGGGTTGCATGATAGAATTCACTTTTTTAGAATAATGGCAATAACAATAATGACAGTACGCACTCGTTTTGCACCTAGCCCTACAGGTTTTTTACATATTGGTGGGGCCCGTACAGCACTTTTTTCTTGGGCTTACGCTAAAAAACATAAGGGACAATTTGTGTTGCGCGTTGAAGATACTGATATCGAACGCAGTACGCCAGAGGCCGTTCAGGCTATTTTAGATGGTATGCATTGGTTAGGGTTGGGGCACGACGAAGGTCCGTTTTACCAAATGCAGCGCATGGAAAGCTACAAAAAAAAACTAGATGCTTTAATCGCCTCTGGACATGCTTACCACTGTTATAGCAGTAAGGAAGCGTTAGACGCATTACGTGAACATCAAATGCAACAAGGCATAAAGCCGCGTTACGATGGAAAATGGCGTCCAGAACAGGGTAAGACGCTTCCGGAAGTACCAGTAGACGAGAAGCCTGTGATTCGTTTTAAGAACCCTAAAGATGGTGTCGTGTCTTGGGACGATATGGTTAAAGGTAAGATTGAAGTTGCCAATGCTGAACTGGATGATGTCATCATCGCTCGTAGTGATGGCACACCAACCTATAACTTTTGTGTTGTAGTAGACGACTGGGAAATGGGTATTACGCAGGTTATTCGTGGTGATGACCATGTGAACAATACGCCAAGACAAATCAATATGCTCAACGCGCTGGGTGCTACTGTGCCGCAATATGCACATTTGTCGATGATTCTAGGTAGTGACGGACAAAAGCTTTCTAAACGCCATGGTGCAGTGGGTGTGATGCAATATCATGAGGATGGATACTTAAAAGAAGCCGTGCTGAACTATCTAGCACGGTTAGGCTGGAGTCACGGCGATGATGAGATTTTTGATATGCAACAATTCTGTGAGTGGTTTGATTTGGACCATATCACCCCGTCTGCAGCACAGTTTAATACTGAAAAGCTAAATTGGTTGAATGCGCATTACATTAAGGAAGCGAATTTAGACGCGCTGTCAGTAGATATTACGGAACGATTGGGCAAATTAGGTGTAACTGTTGCTAACAAGCCGGAGTTGAAACAAGTGCTTGATCTTTATAGAGAGCGGGCGAATAATTTGAATCAGTTAGCCGCCGATATTGCTTATTTTTATGTGAAACCAGAAGCGAATAGCCGTGATGTTGAAAAACATATTACGCAAGAAATTATGCCCGTGATGCAATCGATGGCAGAAACATTGAAAAATACAGAGTGGACGACGGAAGCTATTCGCGATGTTATTGCGGTAACCGTAAAGGAAAATGAATTGAAGTTTCCAAAGGTGGCAATGCCGCTGCGCGTGATGTTGGCGGGGATTGCACAGTCACCAAGCATCGATCAAGTGATGGCAATTCTGGGTAAAGATGAGACGCTAAATAGGGTGCAATCGTATTTGTCATAAGAATTACGATAAATAAACATGATTTTGCCCTTGAAATTCGAACAAAAAGGCGCAATCATAGTCATAGCGTGACAGATAATTCAAAAAAGAGCTATCTCCATATTATTAAAACTACAAGGAGTTAATCAAATGAACAACAAAGGCCAAATGTTACAAGATCCATTTTTAAATGCGCTTAGAAAAGAACATGTGCAGGTTTCAATATACTTAGTAAACGGTATTAAGTTGCAGGGGCAGGTGGATTCATTCGATCAGTATGTAATTTTATTAAAAAATACCGTGACACAAATGGTGTATAAGCACGCGATTTCTACTATTGTACCTGCCAAAGCAGTGTCAATAGACATGCCTGAACATGATGAAGAGTAATTTGAATACGCATTCAACGTTAATACTAATTCATGCAAGATAGACCAGCAATAACCGATGCGGTTATCCTTGTTAGCATTGATTTCAATGAGCCGGATTACGAAGAAAGTCTGTATGAGTTGAGACAGCTGGTGATGACGGCTGGCCTTAAAGTAACGGGAACAGTCGAAGCGAAGCGAAATGTGCCAGATGCAAAGCTGTTTATCGGTTCTGGTAAGGCAGAAGATTTAAAATCAATGTTAGAGGCCAGTGAGGGTAAGTTGGTCGCTTTTAATCATGACTTAAGCCCATCGCAACAACGTAATTTAGAGCGTTTTTTACAAGCGCGAGTTGTCGATAGGACGGGCTTGATTCTTGATATATTCGCACAGCGTGCACAAAGCCACGAAGGTAAGTTGCAAGTAGAGTTAGCCCAGCTTGAACACCTTTCGACTAGATTAGTACGTGGCTGGACTCACTTGGAACGTCAAAAAGGTGGTATTGGTGTACGGGGAGGCCCTGGTGAAACACAATTAGAGCTAGATAGACGGATGTTGCGTGTACGTATTAAGCAATTACGTGAAAAACTGGCTAAGCTTAAATCTCAACGCGGCATGCAACGTAGAGCCCGTAAACGTTCAAACTTAATGGCAGTATCTCTGGTTGGTTATACCAATGCCGGTAAATCAACATTATTTAATCGTTTAACGCGTTCAGATATCTACGCTGCAGATCAATTATTTGCAACGCTAGACACAACATCGCGCAAGATGCACCTTCCAGAATTAGAAGGGTATGGGTCAGTGCCTGTTGTGCTGTCTGATACCGTCGGTTTTATTAAACATTTGCCGACGACACTGATTGAAGCGTTTGGCGCGACCTTGGAAGAAGCCGTGCAAGCAGACTTGCTATTTCATGTAGTGGATATGGCTAGCACGAACCGCGAAGCGCAAATCGCACAAGTGAATAAAGTGTTGACTGATATAGGTGCAGAAAAAGTATCGCAAATACTCATCTTGAACCAGATCGATAGAATGGATTGCGAAGCAGGTTTTGATCGCGATGAATATGGTAAGATTGTGCGCATACGCGTCTCAGCAAAAACTGGAGAGGGCATGGACTTTATCCGATTGGCTTTACAAGAACATCACCAGCATTTGAAACAGCTAAGTACAGAAAAAAGTGCTTACGTATAGCGTAAGCAGGTGTAGTAATAACGTAATGTTTTAATTTGAAATTTTGGAGCAATAATAAATGAAACTTCCCGCTTGGGCACAACGCAATAATGAAGGGCCGCCAGATTTGGATGAGGTCTTTCGTGATCTAAATAAAAAGATCAATAATCTTTTTGGTAAAAAAGGAGGTAATGGCAGCCGTCGTCCACCTACCGATAGTACGCCAGTTGAACTGCCTATCGTACCAATTATCTTAGCTGTTCTAGCGATATGGTTGGCTACAGGGTTCTATATTGTTGATCAGGGGTCGCGTGGCATTGTGCTTCAATTTGGGAGGCATGTAGAAACAACACTGCCTGGCCCTCATTGGCATATTCCTTTTCCAGTCGAGAATGTCGAGAAAGTGAATCTTGAACAGGTGAGACAGGTAGAAGTTGGCTATCGTTCTGAAGGTGGCAGCGCCACATCTAAGCAACTTCGTGAGTCGTTAATGCTAACAGATGATGAAAATATTATCGATTTAGAATTTGCTGTGCAATACAACTTAAAATCTGTAGAGGACTTTCGTTTTAAAAATCGGTCTACAGTAGACAGCGTGCGTGCTGTAGCAGAAACGGCCATTCGAGAAGTTGTGGGTAAAAGTAAAATGGATTTTGCTTTGTATGAAGGTAAAGAGGAAATTGCAACCCAAACGAAACAGTTGATGCAAGATGTATTAGACCGGTATAGCTCAGGTATCAATGTGATTAATGTCACCATGCAAAATGCGCAACCACCTGAGCAAGTGCAAGCCGCGTTTGATGATGCTGTCAAAGCAAAACAAGATTTAGATCGACAAAGAAATGAAGGGCAGGCATATGCAAATGATGTCATTCCTAAAGCGCGAGGTACTGCGGCAAGACTGAGGGAAGAGGCTGAAGGTTATAAGTTGCGTGTTGAAAGTGAGGCGAGAGGTAATACTAGCCGTTTTGAACAAGTGCTTGCACAATACAATAAGGCACCTGAAGTCACTAGGCAGCGTATCTATATGGAAGCACAAGAGCAGGTGTTGTCAAATGCAACGAAAGTCATCGTTAACCAAAAAAATGGTGCAAGTTTACTGAACTTGCCTTTGGATAAACTCATGGCGGCTACTGCGGCATCTCAAGGCGCAGCTGTATCATCAAGAACATCAACAAAAGGCGCCGTCACACCAGACAAGACGCCGGACAGATCGCTGGATACACGCGACCGTTCTAATCGCTAAGTGAAGGATACATCATGAAAAAATTCGGAACAATTTATATTGCCGCTATAGCCTTGCTCATTTTAGCAACGCTTGCGACCTTTACCGTAGACGAAAGGCAATATGCAGTTGTCTTTAGGTTGGGCGAAATCGTTTCAGTCAAAAAAGCCCCTGGCTTGTACTTCAAATTGCCGTTTGTAGAGAATGTAAAACACTATGAAAAACGTATTGTCACTTTGGATTGGGATAAGGCTGATCGCTTTATAACAAGAGAAAAGAAAAACGTTATCGTAGATTTCTTTGTTAAATGGAGAATTATAGAACCAGCAAAGTATTATGTAGCAGTTGCTGGCGATGAACGTGAAGCCGAAAGAAGGATTGCGCAAACAGTCAACGATGGTTTGCGTTCGGAATTTGGTAAACGCACGATACATGAGGTCGTCTCTGGTGAGCGCGAAGTCATTATGAATATTTTACGCAAGGCGGCTGATAAAAACAGTCGCTCCATTGGTGTGCAAATTATAGATGTGCGTTTACGCCGAGTAGATTTGCCTGATGAAGTGAGTAACTCTGTCTATGACCGGATGGAGGCTGAACGTAAATCGGTTGCTAATCAATTACGCTCGGAAGGTGCGGCGGCGGCTGAGAAAATTCGAGCTGATGCCGATAAACAGCGTGAGGTGATTGTTGCAGAGGCTTTTAAAGATGCACAAATACTGAAGGGGCAGGGTGATGGCATAGCAGCAGAACTATATGCCAACGCTTACAATAAAGATTCTGAGTTTTATGCTTTTTATCGTAGTCAAGAAGCGTATAAGAATAGCTTCAATAACAAGTCGGATATCATGGTGTTGGATCAAGGTTCTGACTTTTTCAAGTATATGCGTAGCCTAAATGGTAATAAATAGTTAATGATAAGCCCAACATTGCTTGCGGCACTTGGGCTGATGCTGGTATTTGAAGGTTTATTACCTTTAGTGGCGCCGAAAGCTTGGCGCGAGACATTTAGACGTATGATTGACTTAAAAGACGGCCAATTACGCTTTATAGGATTAATTTCTATTAGCAGTGGCTTATTGATTCTCATATTAAATCATTAATTTAGGTCATTTTGCTATGCGCTGTTTACAACGTTTGCCAGTATAATAACGCCATGCGAAATTGGTTACTTCCCGAGTTTATTGAAGATGTGATGCCCGCAGAAGCTGCGCGTATCGAATTTTTGCGCCGTCAGTTATTAGATTTATTTAAAGTGAATGGCTATCAGTATGTTATTCCACCCACTTTAGAATATGTGGAATCCTTAATCACTGGTACTGGCCGTGATTTGGATATTGCTACTTTTAAAGTGGTAGATCAGCTCACTGGGCGCCTCATGGGTTTGCGTGCCGATACGACGCCACAAGCTGCACGTATTGATGCACACATGCTCAATCATCAAGGTGTTTCAAGATTATGCTATGCCGGTACTGTATTGCGCACCAGTCCAAGAGGGCTAGCACGCACTCGTGAGCCACTACAAATCGGAGCGGAGCTGTTTGGCCATGCTGGCGTAGATAGTGATGTTGAAATTCAACGCTTGATGATTAAATCATTGAAATTGCTAGGCTTAAAAGACTTGCACGTGGATTTTAGCCATGTTGGTATTTTTGAAAGCTTGATTGAGGCAGGTAATGTCGAGCAAGCATTAGAAAATGAGCTTTATGCTGCGCTATTAAGCAAAGATAAAACCTTGGTCGCTGAATTAACCAAAGATTTAGATGCAACCGTTAGGAAGGCACTGATTAGTCTCACAGACTTAAATGGAGACATTAGTGTGCTGACGCGTGCGGCAGAAGTATTGCCAACACTGCCCAAAATTACAAAAGCGCTAGAAGAGTTAAAGACGATCGCAAGTAAGCTTGGTGATTTGGGCTTGCAGCTAGGTTTCGATTTAAGCGAATTGCGTGGCTATCACTATCACAGCGGTGTGGTATTTGCTGCTTATGCGCAAAGTTATGCAGGACCACTTGCACTGGGCGGACGTTATGATGAAGTCGGCATTGCCTTCGGACGTGCACGCCCTGCAACAGGCTTTAGCTTGGACTTGCGCGGTGTTGTCACTGCGCTAAAGGCAGCGACGCTAGGCAGTGGCATTTTAGCGCCTGCTAGTGATGATACGACTTTGCAAGAGAAAATTGAAGCACTACGTAACGAAGGTCAGATTGTGATTCAAGCTTTACCTCATGATAAAACAAGTAAAGAAGAATTGAACTGCGATCGAGAATTGAAACAGAAGAATGGTGAATGGCAAGTCGTGTCATTGGCTCAATAAACATTAATTAAATAGTAGATTATGGTAAAAAACACAGGAAAAAATGTCGTCGTCGTTGGTACGCAATGGGGCGATGAAGGCAAAGGTAAGATTGTTGATTGGTTAACCGATCAGGCGCAGGGCGTGGTGCGCTTTCAAGGTGGTCACAATGCAGGACATACACTAGTTGTTGGCCAAGGAGCTGAACAGCATGTGTATAAACTAAACCTTGTGCCTTCAGGCATCGTTAGATCAGGCGTGAATTGCTATATTGGCAATGGTGTTGTGTTAGATGCAGGACATTTGCTTTCTGAAATTGATACGTTGGTGAAAGATGGTTTGGACGTTAGAAGCCGCCTTAAGGTGAGTCCTGGTTGTCCATTAATCTTGAGACATCATGTGGCTGTTGATGTTGCACGTGAAGCGAAGCGTAGCGAAGAGAAGAAGATTGGTACAACTGGTAAAGGTATTGGCCCAGCGTATGAAGATAAGGTAGCGCGTCGTGCATTACGTGTGTATGACTTGTTTTACTCAGAGCGCTTTGCTGAGAAGTTAGCTGAAGTCATGGATTACCATAACTTTGTATTAACCAATTACCTTGGTGCAAAAGCGGTTGATTTCAACCAGCAACTAGATGAGAGTATGCAGCACGCAGTTGCATTAAAGCCAATGGTTGCAGATATATCTGAAGAACTGTATGGCGCATACAATCGAGGCGATCGCTTGTTATTTGAGGGCGCTCAAGGCACTTTGTTAGATATCGACCATGGGACCTATCCGTATGTGACATCCAGTAACTGCATTGCAGGACAAGCCTCCGCTGGTACGGGCGTTGGTGCGAATATGTTGCACTATGTGCTGGGTATTACTAAAGCGTATACCACACGCGTGGGTGGCGGCCCATTCCCTAGTGAATTAGACATTGAAACAGCTGGTTCTCCAGGTGAGCAGATGTCTGTTAAAGGCCAAGAATTTGGTACAGTAACTAAGCGCAAACGCCGTTGTGGTTGGTTTGATGCAGCAGCATTACGTCGCTCAGCAATGATTAATGGTTTGACCGGTTTGTGTATTACCAAGCTTGATATCATGGATGGCATAGAAAACATTAACATCTGTGCTGGCTATGAGCTAGATGGAAAAAGAATAGATTTATTGCCAGTTGGTGCCGATGATGTAGAAGGTTGCAAACCTATTTATGAAACAGTGCCAGGTTGGACAGAAAGTACGTTTGGTGTAAAGACTTGGGATGGGCTGCCTACCAATGCGCAAAACTACCTCAAACGTTTGGAAGAAGTTTGTGGTGTACCAATAGCGATTGTTTCAACTGGCCCTGAACGTGAAGAGACTATTGTGATTGAACATCCGTTTAGTTAATCTTATTTAATTAAGTCGTAATAGACAAACAAAAAGGCTAGCGATAACGCTAGCCTTTTTAATGCATCCTACTTGTTAAACAGTAGCAATTTTTTTGTAGATATCTAAAGTGCGAGAGTTTGGAAAATCAACGTGTTCAAATCTTAGCACATCACCTGGCTCAACATCCTTAATCACTTTCGTATCTTTCAGTAAGCAGATAGGTACCGCATCACGATTATCTTTTAGTTGTACAGCAACACCTCTAACATCATAGCCACCAGCACCGCGGTGAATTGTGTCACCTTTTTTAATGGCACGTTTAGCGATGGATGCCACCGTTAATCTTGGTTCAGCTGAGTTGTTTAATAACATTGGCTCACCAGCGATTGCGCGTCGCATGGTGTTCAGCACTTCAAGATGACACAAATGATATGGTCTTAGTAATATATAGCCACGACCTTTTGTCGTCTTCATGGGGCCAACAATATATTTTCCTAGGCGGTCAGCTTCTTCGCTTTCAGCAACAATTAATTCACCTGGAGGCGCACCTTTACATAGTACGAAGTCACTCACTGGAAGGCCTACTTCATCAGAAGCATCAACTAAGTAATCTAAATCATTGAGCGTCTCTACTCGCGCGCCGAACATGCCATTTTTAGGGATGGTAGCCCCTAGGCCATTGGCAACGAATGCTTGTTCGATTTGCAGTTTAGACCCATCCGTGAAAGAAACCACTTGTTCTTCTCGGATACCTTGCTGTTCAGACCAATATTGCATTTCTTTTTTTTCAGGATTTAAGTTAATAAACCCCTTAATGTTCACGTAGGCTTTTGGTTTGAATCCCATGCCTTCAATTTCCGCTTTCAGACGTGCCAAACAGCCTGGCTGGTCACCGTCGGCATCAGTAATATAATGACCCTGCTGTGTAAAATAAGAACCTGTTGTGACATGGAACTCTGCATCTAAGGTAATCACTTTGCGACCAGCATTCGTGGCAGCTAATATGGCTTCAGTTGCATGGTACACATCACCAGAACATTCAAATACAATGTCACAGCCGTCTACCAGTTCGGTGAGTGATTGCGTTAAAAATTCAGGTGCAATCCAATTAATCGTTTCGATGGGCCTACGTGTTAAAATTTTGGAAATTTCAAAGTCTGTAGAATTTTCCACCAGATGTACAAAGCCACTAGCAATAAAGCCAGTGCCAATCACGCCAATTTTATGTTTTTTAGAGTTGTTCAACTGAGCTTGTAGCCATGTTAATTTAATGCGTAAATCATATAGTAATAGGTGATGGTTGGTCAATTACCCTTTTGGGGTAATTGCTGATGAATCGATCTGATTTCTTTAGCGTAACGAGATGCGTTAAACTTAAGGTTCAATTGTAGGTAAAAAAGAAAGTTAATTAATTTAAGATGATGCAGACACGTTTAGCATGGGCAATTACAGGTTCGGGTCATTACTTGCGTGAATCAATGCAAATTTTAGCGGTGATTAAAGACGTTGATATTTTTCTGAGTAGGGCGGCTGCAGAAATTATTCGTCAGTATGGCTTTCAACCACAATTAGATGCAATGGGCCATCGGGTTTTTCAAGATAAAACCGCGAGTAGCGTGCCTGTTGAGTTTTTTTATGAAGGCAAATATCATGCATTGGTCATTGCGCCAGCCACTTCCAACACAATCGCTAAAATGGCTTATGGTTTTTCAGACAGCTTAGTGACGAACCTTTACGCGCAGGCAGGTAAAACGCGTGTGTCTAGCATTGTGTTTGCATGTGATACGGCACCTGAACTTGAGTCTGAAGCGCCCAAAGACAACATTGTGAAGGTGTATCCACGCCAAATCGATTTAGAAAACATAGAAAAACTAGCGCAATTTGAAGCGACAACCATCGTTGCTAGTATTGAGGATTTGCAACTTGAAGTGAGTCGCGCTTTAAATGACTGAAGATAATTTACTTTTTATCACAGGCAAGTTGGCTGAAAAAAGTTTGAATAAAGTGTTGAAAGACATTCAGGCCAATAGCAAAACACCGCCATTTAAATATCGAGTAGAACAAATTGGCATCTCTGTCGCGGCTTTGATGACACCTGAGCTGATAGCGAGACGTTTAAAAAATACTGGTACAGCGCAAAAAATTATTTTGCCAGGGCTGTGTCAGGGTGATTTAAGCCTTTTGCATCGTCAATACGGCATTCCAGCTGAACGAGGCCCTGAAGACTTGAAAGATTTACCACAATATTTTGGACAACAAGGTTTGGCACCAGATTTGAGTCAGCATAGCGTTGATATCTTTGCAGAAATTGTCGATGCGCCTAATATAAGCCTAGACGCCATTTTAGCGAAGGCGGAGCAGTATAGAGCGCAAGGTGCAAATGTCATAGATATTGGTTGCTTGCCAGACAAGAAATTCCCACACTTAGCCGAATCCATTCAACTACTTAAGGCTAATGGATTTAAAGTGAGTGTCGATTCAATGCTGAGCGAAGACTTGTTGTTAGCTGGACAGTGCGGCGCAGATTATTTATTGAGCCTGACAGAAAAAACCTTATGGATTGCTGAAGAGGTAGATGCCACACCGATTCTCATTCCTGCAAAGCCTGGCAATATGGCATCTTTGTACCGTGCGATCGAACATTGCTTGCAACATAACAAATCGTTTATTGCCGATGCTATTTTAGACCCCATTCATTTTGGCTTAACTGATTCAATTGTGCGCTATCACAAACTACGTAAAAAATACCCCGATATCAACATCATGATGGGTGTTGGTAATTTAACTGAGTTAACGGACGCTGATACGACTGGGATTAACGCAATGCTGTTTGGCGTGATTAGTGAGCTAGACATTAATGCCGTGCTAACAACTTCAGTTAGTGAGCATGCTGTGAATGCGATTGCTGAAGCCGATAGTGCACGGCGTATCATGTACCGTGCAAAACTAGATGGACGTTTGCCGAGAGGTTATAGCAATAACCTGCTAGGCCTGCATGATAGAAAGCCTTTCCCATATAATGCGGATGAGGTGGGAGAGATCGCCGCTCAAATTAAAGACCCTAGTTTTAGAATTATGGTGAGTGATGCAGGTGTGCATGTGTTTAATCGGGATGGGCATAAGCTAGATGTTGATCCTTTCGCATTTTATCCAACGTTAGAGGTCGAACAAGATGCCTCGCATGCGTTTTATCTAGGTGTTGAGCTGGGCCGTGCACAAATTGCTTGGCAACTCAAAAAGCGCTATGTGCAAGATGAAGAATTACGTTGGGGTGTTGACCTTCCACAAAGTAAACAAAAGAAGGCAGCTCACAGAGAAGCCTCCTTGGCAGAAAAGAAATCAAAAAAATGATATTTGAAACGATTATTATCAGTGTTGATCCGCAGGGCGTTGCGCATGTAACGCCTTTTGGTGTAAGGCATGAGGGTGAGAAGGTTATTATTTCGCCATTTAGGCCTTCAAAAACATTAGATAATATTTTGTCTAGCAAGTCCGCCACCATGAACTTAACAGATGATGTTCGTGTTTTTGCAGGGGCGTTAACAAAGAAAGTGACATGGCGCCTATTACCAGCCAGCCAGGTAACAAGCTTTCGACTTGATGGCTGCTTGTCACATGTAGAGCTTGAGCTCATTGACGTGCGTGAGGATGCGGCGCGGCCTCAACTAGTGATGCAAGTAGTAGAAACTCAGCATCACAAAGGGTTTGATGGTTTTAATAGAGCGCAAGCCGCGGTGATCGAATTGGCTGTACTCACTAGCCGCTTACATATATTGCCAGCAGAAAAGGTGCAATCTGAACTTAAATACTTGCAAATTGCTGTAGATAAAACTGCTGGCGAACGTGAGCTTGAAGCTTGGGGATGGCTAACAGAGAAAATTGACTGTTATTACAAAGATAACCCCGCATGACGCAATTATTAATTAGCGTTAAGAATGTAGCAGAAGCTTTAATCGTGAAGTCTGCTGATGTTGATATTATCGATTTAAAAGATCCCAGTATTGGTGCCTTAGGTGCTTTAAGTGTCGATGAAATTAGCCGGATTGTGCATGAAGTTGAAGGGGCTGCACTCATTAGCGCAACCGTAGGTGAAGGCCATGACAGTGTTGGGGCGCTAGTGAGTGACATCAAGTTATACGCGAGTTTAGGGGTGGATGTGGTCAAGATAGCAGTAAGTGATTTATTTCAGCAACAAAATTTCTTTGCTGAAATGCGCCAACTAACTTCAACAAACATCAAGATAGTGGCTATTTTTTTTGCGAATAAAGAACTGGATTTAAGCTTAATTCCAATATTGAAGAAAAGTGGCTTTTATGGCGCAATGTTGGATACAGATGTTAAAAAAAATTCTTTATTGGATGTGCAATCAAAAACGCAACTGAAGAATTTTATCGCTTTGTCGCATCAGCATCAACTTGTCTCAGGTTTGGCTGGCTCAGTGAATAAGAGTCAACTAAATACTTTGTTAAATTTGCAACCAACTTTCGTAGGACTGAGGGGCGGCGTGTGTGAAGGAGAAAACAGAGTGTCTGCACTGTCTTGCAGCAAAGTAATGCAAATTAAAGCGATGTTGTTAAACTACAACATAATTTATAGAAATTAGAAGAAAATCAACGGGGTCCGTTTGCATGTTTACCCTAGATTAAGTATAGTTTCCACATAGAAATATGAAATGAATTTTTATTACTGTTTTTGCAGTTAACTTTAGGAGTTTACACAATGAATAAAAAATTAATTGGTCTTGCTGTTGCAGCAACACTAGGTCTTACAGCGTTTTCTGCATCAGCAGAAGATATGTACCGTGGTGCTTGGTATGGCGGCGCAGGTATGGGCGTTATTGATACAGATAATGATCTTGAAGCTGGCAATGGCGTGGGGCCATATATTACGATTGGTAAAGAGCTTAGCCAAAGCTGGGACTTGCAAGGCCGTTTTGGTTACACAGAAACAGATGAAGATCTTAACATTCTTGGCTCTAGCGGCGAATATAAAAGTACAACTTTAGAACTAGACGCGTTATATATGTTTAGTCGTGATAAATTCCGCCCATTCTTGTTAGCTGGTATCGGCGCTACAAAGAATGATCTTGACTACAGAGTGCCAGGTGTAGATGTTGATGAAGATAAAACATCTTGGTTAGCAAGTGTAGGCTTGGGTGCACAGTATTTAATTAACGATAGTTTTGGTTTGCAGGCTGATTTAAGACATCAATTGAGCCGCGCCAAGGTTGCTAATGTATCAAACGGTGTATACACAGGTTCTAGTACAGAGTCTATTGGAAACAACATCTTAAGTTTAGGTGGTTTTGTTCGCTTCGGTGCTCCAGCACCAGTTGTAGCGGCAGCTGCACCAGAGCCAGCACCAGTTGCTGCTGCTCCTGCACCAGCTCCTGCACCAGCTCCTGTGTGTGAGCCAAAAGTTGACACAATCACTATTGATGCTGCAAAACTGTTTGGTTTTGATAAGGCAAATATTAGAACTGAGGGTAAAACAGCTTTAGATCAGGCAGCAGAAGACATTAAAGCTAACTCAGCCATCACTAACGTGATTGTAACTGGCCATACAGACCGTCTTGGTTCTTATGCTTATAACCAAAAACTATCTGAGCGTCGTGCTAAGCAAGTTGCTGATTACTTAGCAACTCAAGGAGTAAGCTCTTCTATCATTACATCAACAGGTCGCGGTGAGTCAGTGCCAGTTGTTGCATGTAAAGGTATTAAGTCTAGAAAAGCACTTATTTCTTGCTTGCAACCTAACCGTCGCGTGACGATTGAAGCGCAAACTAGACAAGAAGTTGGCTGTAAATAAGTTGATATAAACTTAAGTTATTTTAAAAAGCCTCGCTTAGCGAGGCTTTTTTTATGGCTGTTGTTTAACGACGTTATAATACTGTTATGAGAAGCCATGTTAGTTTAATCATTGAAGCGCGTTGGGTAGTTCCAGTAGTGCCTAGTCAAGCGATACTTGAGCATCATGCTGTTGTGGTTCAAATGAATAAGATTGTGGATGTCTGTCCAGTTGAAGAAGCGCACCTTCAATATGAGGCTGATGAGACCGTTAAGTTAACACAACATGTGCTGATGCCAGGATTGATTAACTTGCATACACATGCGGCAATGAGCTTAATGCGTGGCTTGGCTGATGGCTTAGCGTTAACACCTTGGTTGCAGGAACATATATGGCCTGCAGAAGCTAAACTGACATCACCTGAGTTCGTCACTGATGGCATAGTGCTAGCGGCAGCTGAAATGTTAAGCGGAGGTGTGACAACATTTAACGATATGTATTTTTTCCCAGAGTCTGTAGCAAATGCCAGCCTCAAAATGGGCATGCGTGCTAACGTTGGTTTGATTGTATTGGAGTTTCCTACGCAATATGCGAATGATGCGGATAGCTATATTAAAAAAGGTTTAGCTGCCCGGGATCAATTCAGAGATGAGACGCTCATTAGCTTCAGTTTCGCACCGCATGCGCCCTATACCGTTTCTGACGAAACATTTCAACGCATTGCTACGCTAGCAAACCAAGTGCACATTGGTGTGCATACGCATTTGCATGAAACCAAAGATGAGTTGGCGCAAAGTGAAAAAGAATATGGCTTGCGTCCATTATCGCGCTTAGCAAATATGGATTTGTTAGGGCCTAATGTTACTTTTGCACATTGTGTGCATTTAGATGATGTAGAGATGCACATGCTAGCAGAGCACGGCTGCAGTATTGCGCATTGTCCAAGCTCTAATTTAAAGCTCGCAAGTGGTATCGCACCGATTAATAAGTATGTAAAAGCTAATATTAATATTGGCTTAGGTACCGATGGCGCTGCAAGCAACAACCGTATGGACATATTCACAGAAATGCGCTTGGCAGCGTTGTTAGCTAAAGGTGAGAGTGGTGATGCCACGGCATTACCTGCACATATTGCAATAGAGATGGCAACGATCAATGGCGCTAAAGCAATGGGTCTAGATGATAAAGTCGGCTCGGTAGAGGTAGGTAAATTAGCAGACTTAACCGCAATCAGTTTTTCTGATATTGAAATGCAACCCACTTTTGACCCTGTTTCACATTTGGTTTATGTAGCAGGGCGTGAGCATGTCACGCATACTTGGGTAGATGGCGAGCTTAGATACCATAAGCCATCAGAGTCAGCCGGTGTCTATAGCGGTATAGAGCCACAAGAGTTATCGAATATCGTGAAGAAGTGGCAACCCAAAGTGAGTGAGTTTAAATGAGTAAGACAATTAACGCCGAAAGCGTGAATGTAGATGAAGCAGAATTAAGCAAATTTAGCGAATTGGCTCATAAATGGTGGGATAAAACCAGTGAGTTTAAGCCTTTGCATGAAATTAATCCGCTTAGACTGAATTACATTAATGAGGCTATCCCACTCAAAGGTAAACGAGTATTGGATGTCGGCTGTGGCGGCGGTATTCTTTCTGAATCGATGGCAGAGAAGGGCGCAACTGTCACTGGTATTGATTTAGGTGAGAAAGCGTTAAAAGTCGCACAACTACATAGTTTAGAAAGTGGTATTGAGGTTGATTACCGTTTAATCTCAGCTGAAGACTTGGCAGAACAAGGAGCAGAAATCTATGACGTGGTGACTTGTTTGGAAATGTTGGAGCATGTGCCTAACCCGGCCAGTATCGTGCAGGCTTGCGCCAAACTGGTAAAGCCAGGTGGGCATGTCTTCTTCTCCACGATCAATCGCAACCCTAAAGCCTATGTATTTGCTGTGTTAGGGGCTGAATACATCTTGAATATGTTGCCGAAAGGCACACATGATTATGCTAAATTTATTAAGCCATCTGAATTGGCTAGCTGGTTGCGACAGTCAAACTTATCACTAGAAGGGCAGGTGGGTATGAGTTATAGCCCACTGACTAAACACTATTGGTTGAATGATGACGTTTCAGTGAATTACCTTATGCACACGGTGAAAGCATCACCTGAATGACGACAACCATCTTGTTTGATTTAGACGGCACTTTAGTCGATACGGCACCTGATTTAGGCCACGCACTTAATTTACAACTAGCAAAACATGATAAGCCAGCTTTATCAAGCGCCAAAATTAGGCCGTTTGCCTCTCACGGCTCTATAGGTTTGCTAGGTTTAGGTTTTGGCATTACACCTGATGATGCAAGTTTTATCACCATGCGAGATGAGTACCTTGATATTTACGAAAGTGTACTGACACGCACCCCAACTTTATTTAATGGGATGCAAATAACGTTGGATGGACTTGCTGCTCGAGGTTTGGCTTGGGGCATTGTGACCAATAAACCAAGCCGCTTTACAGTGCCGCTGGTTGCCAGTATGGGTTTGAATCAGAAAGCGGTGTGTGTGGTGAGCGGTGATGATGCTTCAAAACCAAAACCTTCGCCAGAAACACTTTTGTTGGCTTGTGAAAAAGCACAAATACAACCTGAGAACTGTTTTTATGTTGGCGATGCAGAGCGCGATATTGAAGCAGGTCGAGCCGCAGGGATGAAAACGGTTGTTGCGCTATACGGATATATCGAAGAAAAGGATAAGCCACTTGCTTGGGGTGCGGATGCCGTCATTAATCAGCCACAAAATTTATTGAAGCTGATTTAAGTAATTGATTTACGCTCTACTAACGCTTGTGCCAGCGTACCACTATCGACATATTCTATTTCACCACCCATTGGCAAACCACGTGCAATGCGGCTGACTTTAATCGAACGCGCTTTAAGTAGCTCAATAATGTAATGCGCAGTAGCTTCACCTTCAACGGTGTAGTTAGTCGCTAAAATCACCTCTTTTACCGTGCCGTTTTGCGCACGTTTAATCAGCTTATCTAGGTTGATTTCTTTAGGGCCAATACCATCTAAAGGCGAGAGCCTTCCCATTAATACAAAATACAGCCCATCGTATGATTGTGTTTGGTCCAACATCATGACGTCGGTAGGCATTTCCACAACGCACAACACTGACGCGTCACGTTTTTCTGATGCACAGACGCCACAGGTAGGTTGCTCACTAAAATTGTTGCAAAGTTGGCAATGCCCAACCATTTCTAATGCATCACTCAGTGCATTTGCAAGCCCATTAGCCCCTTTTCGATCGCGTTGTAATAAGTAATACGCCATGCGCAAGGCAGACTTAGGGCCTACGCCGGGTAAACAACGTAGTGATTCAATCAAATGTTCTAGCGCCGGAGGATTTTTCACCGTTGTTTATAGACTTAAAGCTAGAAAGGTAGCTTCATACCAGCAGGCATTAAGCTACTCATGTGCGCCGTAGAGGTCTCTTCAGCTTTTTTAGCAGCATCTTGTAATGCAACCACTAATAAGTCTTCTAATGTTTCTTTATCATCCATCACGCTTTCATCAATATTTACGCGCTTCACTTCATTACGGCAAGTCATGGTTACTTTAACTAAACCATTACTTGCAGAGCCTTCAACTTCTACATTGGCTAGCTCTTCTTGCGCTTTCTGCATGTTCGCTTGCATCATTTGCGCTTGTTTCATCATATTACCCATGCCACCCTTCATCTTCAGTCTCCTTTATGTTGTGGGTTTAATACTATTTGGAATCACTTTTGCATCTAAGTCTTGGATTAGAGACTGTACGAATTCGTCATTCATAATCGCCTCTTCTGCACTTGACTGTACCACGGCTCTTTCTTTTGCATTTTGTTTGGCGGGCGTATTCGCTTCATTGTCAATTTTAATGTTTAGCTTTATTTTACGTTCAAAGTGATTATTAATCGCTGTAGATAATTTATCTTGATAGCTTGCGCTGGCTAGGTGTTTCTGGTTGTCCGCTACACGTAGTGTAATACTGTGCTCATCATAAGATAACATCTCACAATGCTGCGCTAATGCACGCGCTAAACCTAGTTTCAAGTGTTTTTCTACCAAGTTGCGCCAGTTGCCATCGAAGGTGGTTGCATCACTATTTTGACTTGCTGCAGATGTTAACTCTTGCGTTGCTAGTTTTTTTCCCGTGTTTGGCTTTAATACTTCGGCAGCTGATTGAGCTGCATGTGTTTTTGCTATTGATGCTTCTTGTGCTGGAGCAGGTACAGAAGCTGGCGTCGAAACCTGGGTTACTTGCGATGCAGGGTTTACGCTATTTTTTTTTTGGTCAGATAAATGATCGTTTGGAGAGAAAGCCAACATCCGCATCAGACTCATGGTAAATCCAGCATACTCATCGGGCGCTAGGCTTATATCTCGGCCGCCGAGTATGGCTATTTGATAATAGAGCTGTAATGATTCAGCGGGGATAGACTGCGCTAACTGTAAGAGTGTTTCACGTTCTGGTAAATCATTGCTGATGCTTTCGGGTACGGTTTGCGCAATGGAAATCTGGTGTAATAGTTTTGCGAAATCATTTAATGCAGCTTCGAAAGAAATGCTGCGCTCTTCCATTTCTTTTGCTTTTGCGATGAGTGTATTGCCATCGCTATTGTGTAAGGCATTGAGAATGTCGAATAAGTAGCTTTGGTCGATTGCGCCTAGCATGCTGCGCACTTCAGCTTCATTCACCGCTTGGTTGCCATAAGCAATTGCTTGATCAGTTAACGATAACGCATCGCGCATACTGCCTTCTGCTGCGCGGGCAATCAATTGGATGCCTGTTGCTTCAAAAGGAATATTTTCTGCTGTTAATACATGCTGTAAGTGTTCAACAATCGTTGTGCTGGCAATTTGACGTAAATTAAATTGCAAACAGCGCGATAGGACAGTGACTGGCACTTTTTGTGGGTCAGTAGTTGCCAGTATAAATTTAACGTGTTCAGGTGGCTCTTCTAGCGTTTTGAGCATGGCATTGAAGGCGCTTTTAGACAGCATATGCACTTCATCGATGATATACACCTTAAAACGCCCTAATGTTGGCGCATATTGTGCATTTTCTAACAATTCGCGCATTGCATCTACTTGCGTGTTACTCGCCGCATCGACTTCTAGCAAGTCAACAAAACGCCCTCTATCAATCTCGGTGCAGGCACTACACTGGCCGCAGGGTTTAGCGGTGATGCCAGTCTCGCAGTTGAGCGATTTTGCAATAATGCGCGCTAGTGTGGTTTTACCAACGCCTCGTGTGCCAGTAAATAAGTATGCATGATGAATGCGTTGTTGTTCGAGTGCATTAGTTAATGCGCGTACGACATGTGGCTGGCCTACTAAGGTTTCGAATGATTTAGGACGCCATTTGCGCGCTAGTACTTGATGTGACATAACACTATTTTAGCTGATAAATGCATGAGGGTAACAGTGCGAGTAAAAGAAAAGTGGCGAGCCTTACCCCCGGCACTTACGCAATAGTTATGGCTGCTTGCTTCCACATCTGACCAGGTTGGCTACTTTGTAATGCGGGGAGGCCCGCCACGCGTATTTTACAATAACTAAATCGTTATCCGCAGTGTTTAACTGGTTTTTTTTCTAAATAAGCCCACTCTTCATCGCTATAGAGCCTAGATCGGATATGAAAGCGCATGCCTGTGCCGTTGTCGTATGAGAATTGCCCACCCATACCTGGTATAGCATCTAAGGTGAGATGGGTGTGCTCCCAGTAGGCGAATTGGCTCTCAGACATATAAAACCTCACGCCATGCACTTCACCTAACTCGACATCAGCTGCACCAAGTAAGAATTCGCCTTTACCAAAACACATAGGCGTACTGCCATCGCAACATCCGCCAGATTGATGAAACATGAGTTCGCCGTACTGTTCACGCAGTTGGTCAATCAGCTGATTGGCAGCTTCGGTACTATCAACGCGTGTATATTCTTCTTCGCTCATACATGCTTCCTAGAATAGAAAGGTTAAAACGGTTAGGGCGAGGATAAACCTCGCCCTAACAATCCAGCTATTTAAGCACTCTTATTAAAAGAAGCCTAATTTGTCTTCACTGTAACTCACCAATAAATTCTTAGTTTGCTGATAATGATCTAGCATCATTTTGTGATTCTCACGGCCGATACCAGATTGCTTGTAGCCACCAAATGCTGCATGCGCAGGGTAGAGGTGGTAACAGTTGGTCCAAACACGACCTGCCTGAATTGCTTTACCTACTCGGAATGCGCGGTTGCCATTACGTGACCAGACGCCAGCACCCAAACCATATAATGTGTCGTTGGCGATCGCTAGTGCTTCAGCTTCATCTTTAAATGTGGTAACAGAAAGCACAGGTCCAAAAATCTCTTCTTGGAAAATGCGCATCTTGTTGTGCCCTTTAAAGATTGTTGGTTCGATATAGAAGCCGTCTTTAATAGCGTCATCATCTTGCACTTTGCGCGCACCACCTATGATTAATTCAGCACCTTCATCTTGGCCGATTTTTATGTAGCTCATTATTTTTTCCACTTGCTCTTGTGAAGCTTGTGCACCTAGCATGGTGTTGATGTCGAGAGGGCTGCCTTGTTTTACCGCTTTAACACGCTCTAATACACGCGCCATAAATTTTTCATAGATAGATTCTTGAATCAATGCGCGAGATGGGCAAGTACACACCTCACCTTGATTAACTAAATAAAGCACTAAGCCTTCAATCGCTTTATCAAAAAATGCATCATCAGCATCCATAATGTCTTCAAAGAAGATGTTAGGCGATTTTCCGCCTAGTTCTAACGTCACAGGAATCAGGTTTTGTGATGCATATTGCATAATCAAGCGACCCGTTGATGTTTCACCAGTAAAGGCGATTTTGGCAATACGGTTAGAGCTCGCTAATGGTTTACCAGCTTCTAAACCAAAACCATTCACTACGTTTAACACACCTGCTGGCAGTAAATTGCCAATAAACTCTAATAACACCAAGATAGAAGCGGGTGTTTGCTCTGCTGGTTTTAACACCACGCAGTTACCTGCGGCGATTGCTGGTGCCAATTTCCAAACCGCCATTAAAATAGGGAAGTTCCAAGGAATAATTTGACCCACCACGCCTAGTGGTTCGTGATAATGGTATGCAACGGTTGTTTCATCTATTTCACAAACAGAGCCTTCTTGCGCACGAATGCAGCCCGCAAAATACCGGAAGTGGTCAATGGCTAAAGGAATGTCTACATAAGTGCATTCGCGCAATGGTTTACCATTGTCTATCGTTTCAGCAATCGCGATAGCATCTAAGTTTTCTTCCATTACATCGGCAATTTTATTTAAAATAATTGCACGGGCTGCGTATGACGTTTTGCCCCAAGTATCTTTTGCGGCATGTGCAGCATCTAGTGCCAAGTTGATGTCTTTTTCTGTAGAGCGTGCAATTTGGCAGAAACTCTTGCCTGTTACAGGACTGGCATTGTCAAAATACTGTCCTTCGGTAGGGGCTGTCCATTTGCCGCCGATAAAATTATCGTACTTAGCCTTGTATGGGTGTTTTACGCCAAGGCCACTTAATGTCTCCAAACTCATGCTGACTCCTCTAGGTTTTCTAATGATTAAGTAGTATTTCTACTCTCTAAACTGCATTGAAGCGCGCTCTTTTTTCTTTCATTTAAAATTACTAGAATTCTGAGATTAAACCATTGTAATAACTAAGCTTAATCTTAGGATTCTAACGATAAACGATAAACTTTAGTTGCTAATAAATCAAGTAAAGATAAAAGATATTTAAAGCTACTTTTGACACGGTTCTAGCGAATATTGACTCCATAGGCTATAGTTTGCTACTGAATAAATAGTCATAATATTTTATCTGGGGATAGTTTTTGATTTATGGATAACACACGTTCCATTTTAGGTATTGCTACAAGGGGTTTTTGGAAGGTTTTCAATCATCCAACTGATACGGCATTAAGCAAGGCGATATTAACCATACTGGTATTTGCAGAAAGCCTAGTCTGTATATTTTGGATATTTACTTTATCAGGCTTAGGCGAAGGGTACGCCTTAATGGCATTGTTCCCATATCTCTACATCATTTTTTCATACGCAAGCCTATTATTTTTCTATCGTTACAAAAAATTTGAATATTTTATTTTCACGCAACTGATTATGTTGTTGGTCATGCCGTTCTTTATGCAATGGGTTATTGGTGGGTATGAGGCTTCTAGCGGGATCGCAATTTGGGCAATATTGTCACCAATTGGCGCATTAATGATATTAGGTACACGTCAATCCACCTCATGGTTTCTTTTATTTGTCATGCTGGCAGCTGTTTCTTGGTTTTTGAATGATCGGTTCTCCGGCAACGCATTGCCAATACCTGCGCATGTAAAAGACACGTTTTTTCTAGTTAACGTTATGGGGACAACCTGTCTTTTATATGCTGTTATGCGCTACTTCCAGGGACAGAAAGAACGTACATTGCAAGCGTTGGCCACAGAACAGGCACGGTCAGAAAAATTACTGCTTAATGTGTTGCCTCAATCTATTGCAAATCGACTAAAAGATAGCGATGTCAGAATTGCTGATAGTCATGAATCTGTGACGGTGCTTTTTGCTGATATTGTTGGATTTACAGAATTAACCTCATCCATACCACCAACTGAGCTTGTTAACTTGCTGAGCCAATTATTTTCACGCTTTGATCAATTAGCTAGTCAGTATGGGTTAGAGAAAATCAAAACAATCGGTGATGGCTATATGGTAGTTGGCGGTGCACCTACAAGTCTAGAAAATCATGCTGATATTGTCACAGCATTTTCTTTGCAAATGTTCGATGCATTAAGGACATTTAATCAAGAAACAGACAGTAGCTTGTCAATGCGAGTGGGGATAAGTAGCGGGCCAGTAGTGGCAGGCGTAATTGGAACGTCTAAGTTCGCTTACGATCTGTGGGGTGACCCGGTTAACATGGCAAGCCGGATGGAACAAACTGCATTAACCAATAGCGTGCAAATGAGTGCAGCAACTTATCAGTTAATTCAGCGCAGTAAACAAACTAAAAATAATTTCAATTTTGAAGTGCGTAAACAAGTGGCGATTAAGGGCAAGGGTAAAGTAAGTACCTATATGCTTAAAGCTAATTAAACTAAAGCTGAATAGGGCACTTCTCTTTGGTAAAAACGTCTCATCGGCTATAATTCAGCCCGGCTATCGACAAGAAAGCAGATGCGGAGAGTTGGCTGAGTGGTCGAAAGCGCCACCCTGGAAAGGTGGTATAGGGGTAACTCTATCGAGGGTTCGAATCCCTCACTCTCCGCCAAATAATAAAATCACACCGTCTCATTTCATACCAATTTCCCTTCTATACATCAGTAATACAGTCACTTAGTTGTATCAAGTCATATCAGGTCGGTTCTTGACATCTTATAGTTATGAGGGTAAGTTTTGAGGGTAAGCAAGAGTTACCCTCAAAAACGTACCCGCAAAATGTTGATTGGATGCTTGATATGCCAAAGTTAGCGAAAACACTAACAGATGTTGCAGTTAGAAATTGCAAGCCTAAAGACAAGCCGTATAAGGTTGCTGCTGGCAGAGGTTTGCACTTGCTTGTCAAACCAACTGGTGCAAAGTTCTGGGTGTTCCGTTATCGCTATGAGGGTAAAGAAAACAGTCTATCTATGGGGCGTTACCCTGACATCTCTTTAGTCAGTGCTGAGGAAAAGGTGAGGGCAGCCCAAAAGTCCATAGCAGAAGGTGTTGACCCTAGTGCAAGCCGTCAAGATGAAAAGGCGGCAAAGGTAGCCAATAAGACAAACACCTTTGAGAGGTGGGGCGGGAAGTGGTGGAGTCACTGGCATAAAGACAAAAGCCCACGCCATGCTGAGTATGTTAGCCGTCGACTAGAGTCGGACATTTACCCAAGCATTGGTAAGCTACCCATCAATGAGATTGAAGCCCACCAAATTGTAGAAACCATCAAAGCGATTGCTGAACGCGGTGCGCTTGATATTGCTAAGAGGGCACACCAAACCATAGGCCAAGTGTTTAGATACGCTATCGCCCACAATAAAGATAGTAAAGCCACACGCAACCCAGCGAGTGACATTAAACCTAGCGACATTATTCAAAGCCGCGCTAAAAATAACTATGCAAGGGTAGAGCTAAAAGAGTTACCCCAGTTGCTACGTGCTTTAGATGCTAGTAATTCACAAGCACTCACAAGACTTGCTGTTAAATTCATCGGCCTAACCTTTGTACGTACAAGCGAGCTAATCGGTGCAAGATGGGATGAGTTTGATTTAGAAGAAAAGCAATGGCGCATTCCCGCTGAACGCATGAAAATGAAAACGCCGCATATCGTGCCATTATCAAGGCAAGCATTACAAGTAATAGAGCAACTACAACCCATTAGCGGACATCGTGAACTAGTTTTCCCTAATCAGAATGGTAACAACAAGCCCATGAGTAATAACACCATCCTAAAGGCGTTAGACCTTGCAGGCTATAAAGGCAGAATGACAGGGCATGGTTTTAGGGGCTTAGCATCAACCGCATTACATGAACAAGGTTTTGACCACCAGCACATAGAGTTGCAGTTGGCCCACCAAGAGCGTAATCAAGTCAGCGCGTCATACAATCACGCGCTTTACTTAAAGCAACGGACAACCATGATGCAACATTGGGCAGACTATTTAGATGAAGTGAAAGCAGGCGCAAAGGTAGTACCAATTAAACAAGCGTAACAGATTAACTACACCTAGCCTGACGGGGCGAAAACTAAGCAATCTTAGCTTAGCTGGTGTGGCTTTTTAATAGGGGCTGTGAAGGGTATTTAATGGATAAAAGTAACGATGATAACAAGTGCAGTGCAGTTCAATTGATGCTTGATGAGAATGCAAACATTTACGACTTTGCCGAGGCGTTATTTCAAGATAGTAAGAATAAATTCGATTCATTATTAGAAACTGCTGAGCAGGATGAGAAGTTTGCGGAAAAAATGTTTTTGCCAGACCCCAGTGAAGAGCTTATCTCTAGAAGCCAAATTTTTGCAGTGACTATTAAATGTAAATTTAATTATGAAGAAGATATTATTAATTATATTAATCATAAAAAATCAAAAGAGCTACTTAATACAATGATGCTGTATTGGGGTGTATATATCGAAGCTAAGCATATTTTTTATAGTAGAGCTTATCAAAGTAAAGAGGAGGAAAACGAATTTATTAAGAGTATGTACGGTAAATTGAATGCAGAGAGAAGGCTCAAAAAAGACCCGGTACAGCTTGCCTTAAAAGAGATTGAGAAAATCTATATAACTAAGAAAGCTCAATTTAGACGTCGTGGATTTTCAGCTCAATTTATAAGAGATATGGCTGATAAATATCCAGTTATAAAAGACTTAAAGACCATTGGAAAGTTAGTTAGTAAATTGAATAAAGCAAACGATAAAATACCCCTTCAGCTAGTTCAAGACCCTCTCAGCTAGTGTGATAGTTATAGCTTAATAAAATCAATCATATAGTTGTCTCACAGCGTATGTCGCTTAATGAGAGATAACTTAAATGCAATTAGAATCACAGCAACCAAAACCTATTCTCGAAGCAGTCAAACACTTCGATGATTATCCAGACAGTGCTTTTATCCGTCCGCAAGTCGCGAAAATATTATTGGGTGTAAGTATTGCCACATTCTGGCGCTTAGTGTCAAAGAAAGCCTTTCCTGTTTGCAAGCTAACCGAAAGAACAACTACGGTACGTGTATCAGATTTACGCGCCTTCATGAATCAGAATGTGGAGGGCTAACCCATGACCAATAAAAAAGGCAACCCCCGCAAAGAAGCCGCCTTAGTACAACTAAGCAAAGATTTTACTGGTAATAGGGCAAAAGAACAATGTTTGCGCCTACTAAAAGCCTTGCAACTATTTAAAGTTAATAGTTACGAAGCAAGCAGGTACTTAGACATTTATTATCCACCAGCACGTGTGCTTGAACTGCGTAAACAAGGGTATGACATTGCCACAGTTTGGGAAACAGTAGAAGCCGAAAGTGGCACATTGCACCGCGTAGGTTGTTATGTATTGCGAGGCGCTATCCATGAATAACAATCATCATCTGCAAACTCTCATAGAGCGGTTTTCTCACTTAAATGTTAGTGCTGATATAGCCACACTTAGTATGATTGAGCTGTGGGGCTTGTATTGCTACCTATCACGCCTTGCTGAAAACTAAGCGATGGCTTCTAGCCATTTATTAAGACTGGGTACAATCAAAGGTAAAAGTGGTGTTTTAGATGCGTTAAAGCATAACAAGCGAACCTTACAAGCAGAGAGGGGTGCTAATGCAAATATTGATGTATCGAGAACACCGCTTAATTATTCATTAACCGAATGTGCCACGCCTAAAGATATAGCCATTAATGCAAAGGTGTCGATGCTACAAGCAGGTATTGAAACGCCACGTATTAATCAAGTGATGGCGGTTGAGGTAGTGTTTAGTTTGCCTATTGAGCGACACAGTCAAGATACAACATCCTTTTTTATGGACAGTAAAAATTGGTTGCTTAAAACCTTTGCTGGTGAGTTGCTCAGTTTTGATGTTCATTTAGACGAAAGTGCGCCACATGCCCATGCCCTAATCTTGCCGTTAATAGATGGCAAAATGCAGGGTAGCAGGATAATGGGTGGCAAGGGTAATCTGATGCGTTTAATCAACTTGTTTCATAAAGAAGTTGCTCATACGTATGGGCTCAGTAAAGGCGATAGAAAGCGTTTAAATGCGATGGATAAGCAAAAGCTTGAAAGGCTGGTTTTATCGCGCCTAAGAGGTGATGCAGCGATGCAGTCACCTGTATGGGCTTGCATTAGAGATGCTATCCACAGCGACCCAATGCCATATGCACAGTTGTTATCTATAAGTTTAGATAAGACCACCACCAAACCAGTCAAATCCTTTGTTGATATGAAGCGTAGCAAAGGTAAAGGTAGCTTTGTTACTTAGAAACCCTATATAGGGAATTATGCCTAAGAACAGTCAAACCCTATCCTGTGTATAGGGTTTCGATTTCGGACTGATGTCATAGTTACTAATAAAAAAAAGCTATAAAATTTTTATGATTAGTCAGTTGCGTAAATCATAGAACAAACGCATATTCATGAGTGCTTAACTAGAGTTTAGTGACCAGTACGCGCGCACGCGCGAGAGAAATGCTGTTTGCTATCGTATGGTGTTTCTTGATATAAAGGTTTACCTAATAAGAATATTAAATTTCAACGGGAATAAAAATAATGAATATTAATAAAAAAACTATATATTGGTTTGCTGGTGTAACGGTTCTCGGTTTATTTTTGATGAACTCGAATGAATCAAGCCAACCAATATATGAAACAAGTCAGCGAGCAGAAGATATTGTAAACTCTACCCGCCTTTCTAAAGAAGAGTTTGGCGACAAGTGGCCTGTATCTGTTGGGTCAGGAACGGTTGCTTGTATAGCCAATTCCGTGGTGTTTGAGGCGGATGGGAAGCTATATGCTGTTAATGGTATTGCCAAAGGTGAGGCTGAAAAGTACGGTTATGCTAATATCGAAGATATATGGCTTGATGACCCAGAGTTTTTCAAATTAGTAGAAGGGGTAGCAAAAGTTAAAGGTGTACCTGTTGAGGAGGTGGCTAAGACTATGGGGGAACCAACGAAAATAGGTATCGGCCCAATACTCGATGCTGGTGTAAGCCTTTGCAACTAGCAAATCTGTATTAATAAAACTAAGCCTTGCAATTAACTTTGTGAGGCTTTTTTATCTCGCCACCTACTGACGATAACCTAATGCTTATTTATAAGATGGTAATTTAAAGCACTGCATAATTAATAGGGTAACTTTAGGGGTAACAGTAATATTAAATATCCTTGACCCCTTATATTAATAGATTTCAGACGGTTTTATGACTCCCTCACTCATCACAACCGACTTACTGCTTTCGCATTGAACTTAACGCTTTAGCGGTTAGTGCGAATGGTGACGCCCCTTGCGGGGAAAGCATTTAGAAAAGTTGGAGACGCTCACTGCGGGTGTGCAGGCGCAAGATAAAATCACACCGTATCATTTCATACCAAAAATCCTTCACTATCCTAGTAATACAGGTCGCCGCTTGGTGTCTTGCATCATTTTCTAATCAGCGTTAAGCTAGGTTCAACTTTAATTATATAAGGGCAGCATAGTGCGACTTCGTTATGCGAGCCTAGCAAGGTTAATATTTTGTCATGAACAACCAAAGTCTTGAAGAATTAAAACTACCGTTAATTGTTGCAGATTATCGTACTTACTTCGATGCATCTACGAGAGTCTATGATCAAATAGCTAAGTACCGACAGTGGGAAATCACATTGATTACTGTACTATCAATATTCCTTGGTCGGTATGGAGCAGAAAATTACTTTCTTCTTCCCATTTTGTTTTTGATAGCTGTTTTTTGGGCACTGGATGCTAGGAGTCGATTATTGCTTGATCAAATTAGTGAACTGTCAATTGAGGCTGAAGTAAAACTCTCTGCTCATGATGTAAGAAGCTTTAAAAGTAACATACAAAATTGGGAGTTCGGGAACACCAGTGTTAAACGCGCATCGGTAGCAGTTTCAGCTAGACGGTTGATTAAGCGTATGACTGTAAAGTCATTGGTTTTTCTGCATAGCTCATTAGCTATATTCTCAATCTTTATGTATTTTATTAGTGGAAATTTATCTATAGTATAACAAGCCATTTTAGCTGACTACTAGCGCGTTAAGTAATTTAGGTATTTAATTGAATTGGGGTCTGCCAATTCAATTTTATTGGGGTGGTTTTAAGTAGGGCTTTTTCAATTCATCGTTAAACCCATTGCTATATAAGGCAGGCAGAGACTTTAATATTCCCTCACTTGCAATATATTCATATTGCTTAGAAAAACTTTAGGTGTGCTGGCGGTTAATGATAAGTATCAATTTCTACAAATTCATCTTCAGTCGCTGAAAACTGGCCTAGATCGGAATCTAGCTCATTAAGGTCATCATCGAACTCATCAAATTCTTCACCAGCTAAATCTTCTAGCATTTGGTCTAAAAATTCAACGCTATTTTCATTTTCTAATACTTTAGCCATATCGAACCTTACCTTTCTGCTTATTACAATACGTAATAATAAGTAAGCATATTGTGTGCCAGTTGTGTTGCCTCAATTGATTATGTTACGTATTGCATCATCAATATCTAATCCGTTAATATCAATTTGCGGGGTGTTGCCCTCTGCACCGCTATTCTTTGCTTTATTCATGTTTAAATCGTTAAACTTATCTGGCATTTTTTATTGATTGTTGGCAATTAGAAAAGCTTTTCGTACTTGCACTGCTATTAAAATATATGACATATTAGGTCACAAATACATTTTTTGGTTTGCTTTCTATGGTTGTTTTTAAGTAAGAACGATAGCAATCTGTAGATGTCATAAATTGTGACTGTTCGAAAGGTTAGGGATGAAACAGATATTAATAAGACTGACACTCTTGGTCAGTTTATTAGGGGTAAATGCGATGGCAAATGCAGATTGTGATGAACTTTACAATCATCAATTCAAAACGTTAGACGGTAAGCCGTTTAATTTGTGTGACTATCAAGACAAGCCTATATTGGTGGTGAATACAGCCAGTAAGTGTGGGTTTACGCCACAGTTTGAAGCGCTGGAGGATATGTATAAAGCCTATCAGTCGCAAGGCTTATTAGTCATTGGCTTTCCATCCAATGACTTCAAACAAGACCCAGGGGACAATAAACAAATAGGTGACTTTTGTAAGATGACCTATGGCGTTGAGTTTCCAATGATGTCAAAAAGTGCAGTAAGAGGTGACGATGCTAATCCGTTTTATGCACAGTTAATCGAAAAAACGGGTACGTCACCCAAGTGGAATTTCTATAAGTATGTGATTGCGCCTGGCGGCAAGAAGGTGATTGTGTTTTCAAGTCTGACTAAACCAGACTCAGCAAAAGTGTTAAAAGAAATTACACCATATTTGAAGTGAAGCTATAGCGCTGCTGTTTAAGTTTTTCTTTCTTTTTCTTCTTCTTGCTTCTTGATTTTTTGCAAGATAATAGCTGATAACTCTTCTACAGAACGGCTTGTTGAGTCGGCCCATGTAATGCCATGTTTACGCATCATGGTTTCAGCTGTTTCAACTTCCTTTTTACAATTTCTTAGTGAAGCATAAAAGCTATCGGGTTTACGCTCGCTACGTACTGAGTGTAAACGTTCTGGATTAATACTTAAGCCAAATATTTTATCGGTATGCTTATGCAGACATTCAGGTAGAGTGCCACGCTCAAAGTCCTCTGGTATTAGTGGGTAGTTAGCTGCTTTAAGACCAAACTGCATGGCTAAGTAAAGGCTGGTCGGTGTTTTGCCGCAACGTGATACACCAACTAAAATCACCTCTGCCTGATCAAGGTTAACGTCTGTTATCCCGTCATCATGATTGAGTGTGAAGTTAATCGCTTCCATACGGTCATCATAGCTTTGGCCAGTTGAACCATGTGCGATACCTGAGCCGGTTAGTGGTGATTGGCCTAGCTCTTCGCCTAGTGGGTCAATAAACGTGCTAAATAAATCAATGTAGTAGGCACCTGTTTCTTTAAGCTTGTTACGCAAGGCCTTGTCACCTAAGGACATGATGACAATAGGACTTACTTTGGTCGCGGCTTTGGCAACTTCAATACTAAGTTGGACTGCTTCAATTTTTTCCATATTGTCAGTAAAAGGTAAGCGTGAATATGTAAACTCAGTATCTGGAAAATGTTCCAGTAGTTTACTCAGCGCACCGGCAGTAGTGCCGGTGCTGTCAGATACGATAAAGACTGAGCGTTGCCCCATGTTATTCCTTAATTAGTAGACGATTAACTTAGTCGTTAGTCGTTAGACGTTGCCATGTAGCAATCACTGTGTCTGGATTAAGTGACATTGACTGAATCTCCTGTGAAATCAACCATTCTGCAAAGTCAGGGTGATCAGAAGGGCCTTGACCACAAATTCCGATATATTTATCTAAACGGTTACATGTGCTAATGGCCATTTTAAGTAACACTTTTACTGCATCGTTACGCTCGTCAAAACTGTCAGCCAGAAGGCCGGAATCTCTATCCATGCCTAGTGTTAATTGCGTTAAATCGTTTGAGCCGATTGAGAAGCCATCAAAATATTCTAAGAACTGCTCTGCAATTAAAGCATTAGAAGGGATCTCACACATCATAATGAGGCGTAAGCCATTTTCACCACGCTTTAAGCCATTCGCTGCCATAATCTCAGTCACAGCTTTTGCTTCTTCTAATGTACGAACGAATGGAATCATCAACTCAACGTTGGTTAAGCCCATGACATCACGCACGTACTTCATCGCCTGACATTCCATGTCAAAACATTCTCTGAAGTCTTCTGCAATATAACGTGCTGCACCACGGAAGCCAATCATAGGATTTTCTTCATCAGGTTCGTAGATATCACCACCGATGAGCATTTTGTACTCATTTGATTTGAAATCAGATGTGCGGACAATGACTGGTTTTGGATAGAAAGCAGCCGCAATCGTTGCAACACCTTCTGTCAACTTGTCGATATAAAACTGTTTCGGGCTAGCATAACCACGTGCACGACTTCTAATGGTTGCTTGCATGTCTGATGGCATGGCATCTATATTAAGAATTGCTTTAGGGTGTATGCCGATCATATTGTTAATCACAAATTCTAAACGGGCTAAACCAACACCATCGTTAGGAATTTGTGCGAAGCCAAATGCCATGTCTGGGTTGCCAACGTTCATCATGATTTTGCATGGCGGCTCAGTTAATGCTTTATTTTCTCGCGTTGTCACGTCAAACTGCATCGCACCATGATAGACAAAGCCTGATTCACCTTCGGCGCATGATACTGTGACCACTTCACCTTCACGGAGTAGCTCTGTTGCGTTAACAGAACCTACAATTGCTGGAATACCTAGTTCGCGTGCAATAATGGCTGCATGGCAAGTACGGCCACCACGGTTTGTCACCAGTGCGCTAGCGCGTTTCATGACCGGCTCCCAGTTAGGGTCTGTCATATCCGCAACCAATACATCGCCTGGTTGCACTTCATGCATGTCAGCAGGGTCTAGTACGATACGCACAGGGCCAACGCCTATTTTTTGTGTCACAGCTCTACCAACCACTAGTGGTACATTTGTGTGTTTTTCTAAGCTGTAAGTTACTGTTACATTGCTGTTCGCCTCTTGTGATTTAACGGTTTCAGGACGCGCTTGTAATATATATAGTTTGTCATCTAACCCATTTTTACCCCATTCGATATCCATTGGGCAGCCGTAATGTGCTTCGATGATCATTGCATAGTTAGCTAATTCTAAAATGTCCTCGTCATTCAATGAGAAGCGGTCAGCCTCAGCTGGATCTACTTCTACTGTATCTGTAGATTTATTAGCTTGTGTTGCATCTGAGAAAACCATTTTAATTAATTTTGAACCGATGGTGCGTCTAATAATGGCGGGCTTTCCATCAGCAAGCAACGGTTTGTGAACATAAAATTCATCAGGGTTAACAGAACCTTGCACCACCGTCTCACCTAGGCCGTAGGATGAAGTGATAAATACAACATCTTTAAAGCCAGATTCCGTATCGATCGTGAACATGACGCCAGCGCATCCAATGTCTGAACGTACCATTTGCTGTACACCTGCCGATAAGGCAACGTCAGCATGCACAAAACCCTTATGTACACGGTAAGAAATCGCACGGTCATTATATAAAGAAGCAAATACTTCTTTAATTGCGTAGTTAACATTGTCGATGCCGTGAATATTCAAGAAGCTTTCTTGTTGGCCTGCAAATGAAGCGTCTGGTAAATCTTCAGCCGTGGCTGATGAGCGCACTGCGAAAGTTGTCCCTTTGGCTGAGCTCTCAATTAAGGTTTTATAATTTTCTGCAATAGCGTCATTTAACGCTTTAGGAAACTCAGTGTCCATAATCCACTTACGAATTTTTTCACCGCAAACAGCGAGTGCTTGCGTGTCATCCACATCTAATGCGTCTAGTTCAGCATTAATTTTTTTATCTAAACCACCTTGTGCTAAGAACTCTCTGTAAGCATCAGCTGTTGTTGCGAAACCAGTAGGGACGCGCACACCTTTTGCTTTTAGTTGAGAAATCATTTCACCTAATGATGCATTTTTCCCTCCTACTGAAGGTACATCGGTGTTACGTAAGTTTTCAAATGGAACGACATAGTTAGACATACATGACCCTTATATTTTTATATGCAAGAATATTTAATACTTGTATATGAGATTTAGATTGATTGTAGTTTAAACTGTTAATGATTCATTATGCCAAACAAGGGCAGGTATGTCACGCAAGATTGATAGCTCTTTATGGCTAAAATAACAATCCACAATGGATTCTATACAGGTTCTAAATAAACCGTCATTTTTTATGAAAAACGCCTCATGTTATTAAGTAAGAACCAGTCAACCCCGCATGTTTTTGTCAATGCATTTGCTCGATTGCATATGGGTTTCCTTGATCTGAACGGATCATTAGGCAAGCGTTTTGGTAGTTTAGGTTTGGGTTTGAATGCACCTGATACATTGATTGAATTAGCGATTGGTAAAAATGTGTTTGGACATGATGCTGAACCTGGCTATATCAGCAATCATAAACAACTGATACTCGCGCATGTACAAGAGGCACATAACATTAGCAATGCTGATGGTAGTGCTCCCGAAGTTAGTATTAAACTGCATAGAGAGATTCCAAGGCATTTCGGCTTAGGCTCTGGCACACAAATGGCGTTAGCGATTGGTGCTGGCATTAACCATTTGTTTGGTCTAAATATAACACCTGCTGAAATTGCTGTTATCACTGGCAGGGGGCAGCGCTCTGGTGTAGGCATAGGCACATTCTCGAATGGTGGGTTAGTGTTGGATGAAGGTAGGGATGCGCATACTAAAATCCCACAGCTAGTTGCGCAGCATCCATTTCCAGCCGCATGGCGAATACTATTGGTCTTTGACCATCGTCACGTGGGGGTGCATGGCGAAGCAGAAAAAAAAGCCTTTGCTAGCTTAGAGGATGCTGATTTGGATGAAACACAAAAAATTAATCATCGGATATTAATGCATGCAATCCCCGCAATAAAGCAACATGATTTACATGCATTTGGGAATGCAATTAAGGAGCTGCAAGCGTACACAGGGGATTACTTTTCGCCTGTGCAGGGTGGGCGGTATGCAAGCAGCTCGGTGACGAAAGTACTTAATTATCTAGCCCAAAATGGTGTTTCATGCGTGGGGCAAAGCTCCTGGGGCCCTACCGGCTTTGCTGTCTTTGAAAGTGAAGAAGTCACAGCAGCGTATTTAGCACAATTAAAAACAAAATTTAAGGAAGAGCAACTTAGTTGGTTAGTAAGCATCGCCAGAAATGAAGGTGCATCTGTTAAAGTTGGTAATATCCCTTAATATATCAACGATAAACAATCCAGATTAAAGAAACTAAAGCAAACGTTATGAAAAAAACCAGTATTTTACATTTAATTACTACTGCTAAAAATGCGAGCCCGTTTGATGTCAATATGGCTTACGATGCCGGCTATGAAAAAATCATGCCGTACACCGATGTTCATTTAGACGAAGTTGTCCCGCTAACGCAGGATGCCATGTTTTCGCGTAGCCCTAGTGGCGTAAAGCGAGAGGCTTTGTTTTTTGGCGGGCGCGATATACATTTAGCACTAGATATGCAAAAAGCAGCAAAAGAGGCTTTGTTTCCGCCATTTGAGATGTCGACTTTCTCAGATCCGTCAGGTGCTTTCACAACGGCAGCTGCCATGGTGGCGAAGGTTGACGCTTATTTTAAATCAAACAATCAAACCTTAAGTGAGCAGATAGTTGCGATCTTTGGTGCCAATGGCACCGTGGGTGCTACCGCTGCATTGATAGCAGCAAAGCATGGTGCGACTGTACATATGATGGCGCATAGTAGTATGGAAAAAATGCAGGCCCATGTTGACAATATGCAACAGCGCTACGATGTGAAATTAACCGTGATTGATGGCACTAGTGCGGCAGCAAAAAAATCGGCGTTGGATAATGCGACAGTCTGTTTATGTGCAACGCCTGCTGGTGTGCGTGTTTTAGACTTGACCGACTTTAGTGCATCACCATCATTAAAAGTAATGGCCGATGTCAACGCTGTTGCACCTTCAGCGATTGAAGCTGTGGAGGTGATGACAAACAACACGGTAATAGAAGGCACTGATATTACTGGCTTTGGTGCGTTAGCCATTGGGCAGCTCAAATATATCACTCAGAATAAATTACTAGAAAGTATGTTGGAGAGTGACGCGGCATTACATCTAGATTATCACCACGCATTTGAGTTTGCATGTGCTAACGCAACATAGGCAAACACTGGTGATAGCCGCTATTGCAAGCCGGCCTTATGTGCAAGCGGCCGTAGTAGCGGGTTACGAGGTCATTGCAATAGATTGTTTTGCCGATAAGGATACGAAGCGTGTAGCAAAAGCGGTGCATCAAGTCAGTTTGCAAAATGGGCAGTTAGATGCTGGGAGAGTGCTTGAGGTTATTTCAGGCATAGATTCGAAAGACGTTGCAGGGTTCTGTTATGGCGCTGGCTTTGAGATGCAAGCGGCGGTTTTGGACGATATTGCCAAGCTACTGAGGGTTTTCGGTAACGCAGCAGATGTTGTTAAGCAGTGTAAAGATCCCAACCTGTTCTTTCAGTACTGTGATCACCTTGCAGTGCCTTACCCTTCAGTCTTATTGCAGAAGCCTAGCCTTGCAGAGGGTTGGCTGCAAAAAAAGATAGGTAGTAGCGGAGGTACGCACATTAAGCAGGTCTCAGCAGAGAGTGAAGGCGATGCAGACATATACTTTCAGAAGCATCAAGCTGGAAAATCTATTTCGTGCCTATTTTTTGCAAGTGCAAACAATGTGCAAGTGATTGGCTTTAATGAACAATGGCTAGATGGAAATAGTGTACTTGAGCCTTTCCGCTATGGTGGTGCGGCAAGTCAGGCGGAGGTCAGTGAATTAGCAAAAACACGATTGACTGACTATGTCAGCAAGCTGGCAAATGCGATAGGATTAATTGGTTTGAATAGCTGTGATGCGATTTGTGATGGTGATGAAGTGTTTATACTTGAAATAAACCCGCGATTAAGTGCCTCGATTGATTTGTATATTTCAGCACACCCTGATTTAATCGCTAAGCATGTTAAAGCTAGCGGTGAGCGGTTGTTAGAAGGCGGTGTAAGCAATGGTGTCGACCAAACAAGTACTGCACACCAAGTCATTTATGCTAAAAATGATATGACGATTGCGCGCGGATTTTCTTGGCCTGTATGGGTGGCTGATATACCTGAAGAAGGTAGTGACTTTAAGGTTGGTATGCCAGTATGCACCGTCCTCGGTCAAGAGAGTGTTGCCATGCAAGCGAAAAATTTAGTACAAGATAGAGCTGTTACATTAAATAAAAGATTTTTAAACTAACTTTATGGTTATTAGTGATGAATATTAATGAAATATCAAATTTAAGTATTAACAAGCGCACTATTCCTTTGGTGGAAAGTTTGCTTGCGAATGCCAGTGCGCTTAAGTTGGGCGTTACAGAACATGCTACGGGTGCGACGATAGTCGATGCTGGTATAGAAACTATTGGTGGCCTAGAAGCAGGGCGCCAAATAGCAGAAATTTGCATGGGTGGCTTGGGTAGTGTTTCGCTGCAAAATGATAGTACGTTTAAAAACTGGCCGTTAAGTGTAAAAGTGCACGCAATGAATCCTGTGCTTTCTTGCTTGGGTAGCCAGTATGCAGGCTGGGCGCTATCGCATGAAAAGTTTTTCTCTCTTGGCAGTGGCCCGGCTAGAGCTGTAGCTCAACGTGAAGAAATTTTTAAAGAGCTTGCGTATGAAGATGAGTGTGCACAAACGGTATTAGTATTAGAGACCGATAAACAGCCGCCTGATGAGGTGATAGAGAAGGTTGCTAAGGATACAGGGATTTCCCCATCAAATTTAACCTTTATTTTGACCCCCACCAGAAGCTTGGCAGGTACGGTGCAAATTGCTTCGCGCGTACTGGAAGTGGCTTTGCATAAGCTGCATACGCTACATTTTCCACTAGAACAATTTGCTGATGGCTATGGTGTTGCACCTATTCCAGCACCATCACCTGATTTTTTAACAGGCATGGGCAGAACGAATGATGCTATTTTGTTTGGTGGTTTTGTGCATTTGTATGTGAAGTGCACTGATGAGGCGGCAATTGACCTAGCGAAAGCAATGCCAAGCAGTACTTCTAAAGATTATGGACGACCATTTGCTGAAGTGTTTAAAGCGGTCAATATGGATTTTTACGAAATTGACCCCTTGCTATTTTCGCCAGCAAAAGTGACGGTTTCCAATCTAGAAACAGGTAATAGTTTTTTTGCTGGAGATTTCAATGAGTCGTTATTGAATGAGAGTTTTAAATAGATAAATCAACTAGTTATATACTAATATTAAAGTGATTTATAATAAATGAGAGTGCCAATTATTACCGATGAGGTGGCGCAAGCTGGCGGCTGGCATGGTAACGTATTGCAACAAGCTTTTTCACAGCGTGGCATAGAAGCTGTGTTTGTTGAGTTGCAAGATTGCGTGATTGATTTATCTGGATCAAAAGCCCTTATCGACATCCCACAGTTTGATTCGCTACCAAAAATGGCTTTTATACGCGGCATTGCGGCTGGTCGCTTGCAGCAAGTGATTACGCGATTAAATGTATTGCATATACTCAGCATGCAAGGTACCAAGGTATACAACGATGCGAAAGCGATAGAACGTACAGTCGATAAAGGCATGACTAGCTTTCTCCTAAAGCAACATGGTGTCGCCACACCTGCTACTTGGGTCTGTGAGTCTAGACAAATTGCGCACCATCTTATCGCGAAACATAGCCATGAAAAGTTAGTGATTAAACCATTGTTTGGGTCACAAGGGCAGGGCGTTCAATTGTTGGATGCAAACAGTCAGCCACCTCTGCCTGGGGACTCATTTGTCGATGGTGTATTCTATTTGCAGGCATTTATTGATACCGGTGCGGATGATTGTGATTACCGTGTATTTGTTGTGAATGGCAAAGCGATAGCTGCGATGCGGCGCAGTGGAACCGGTTGGCTTAATAATGTGGCTCAAGGGGCTCAATGTGAAAGTATTACAGATGATGCAGTGAACACCTTGGCTATTCAAGCAGCTAAAGCCGTTGATATTGATTACTGCGGGGTGGATATTATGCGTGATAAAGATGGCATGCTATGGGTATTGGAAGTGAATAGCATTCCAGCATGGAAAGGCTTACAAAATGTTACCGATATCAATATTGCTCAGATTTTAGTTGATGATTTAATGAGCAAGGTGCATGGCTAAAGCTTTTACACCAGGACAGCTCTCAAACGTTTATCAGCAAGTGTGCCTAGCAGAGATTGAAGCGATTAAGCCCGGCAATGTTCATATTTTTGCTGATGGGCATGGGATGGATGTGCAAGACTTTATTAAAAGCGCAACCGCTTCAGCCAATGTTATCACGCAACCTGGCTTGGGTTTGGGAGAACGCATATATCGAAGTATTGAAGCGACTTGGCAAGCAGTCAATTGTAATACTAATTTAGGCATCGTTTTATTGTGCGCACCTATTGTTCAAGCGGCTCTGTCGTCTACTGCAGGAAACCAACGTAATCAGCTTGAACAAGTGCTCTCTGAAACAACGAAAACAGATGCCGAATGGTTGTTTAAAGCCATCAGACTAGCTAATCCAGCGGGTTTGGGCAATACAGGCCAGCATGACGTGCATGCCCCAGTAAAAGGGACACTATTAGAAGCGATGCACGCTTCTGCAGAAAGAGATTTCATTGGCTTGCAATATAGTAATGGTTTTCAGCATGTGTTTGAAGAAGGGATAACCCAATATCAGCATGCATTATTAAACTGGGGAAATGTCAGCTGGGCGACTAGTGCATTGTATTTGTATTGGTTAAGTCATTACCAAGATAGCCATATTGTACGCAAATATGGCTTGAAGACGGCAGGGCTGGTGCAACAGGAGGCACTTAGCCACTACACTGTTTTTTTAGGCCAAAAGAACCCTAAGCTATATTTTTCACCATTATTGCAGTTTGATGCATCTTTAAAAAAACGTAAAATAAACCCAGGCACCAGTGCAGATCTAACTGTGGCGACTTTACTGTTGTATGCATGTATAAAATAGAGGTGTAGTTAATGTAAATTAACAATTCAGCTTTGAAAGGTATGTCACAATAACAATAAGCTTACATGTAGAGATATTTCAAGTATGAATATTGTTTTTTTAGAAGACGACCGTCACTTTGCCAGTCAAATAGTCGCGTCATTAGAACTGGCGGGACATGAGGTTGATTATTATGACACAGGAAGGGCGTGCTTAAAGGCGCTTAATGAAAGTCAATATGATATGGCAATCTTGGATTGGGAAGTGCCTGATATGAGTGGCCGAGAAGTCTTAGAGAGTATTAAAATCAAAGGGACTTATCCCCCTGTGGTCTTTTTAACTGGTAGGGATGCAGAGGAAGATGTCATTGCCGTGATTGAGTCTGGTGCGGACGATTACATTGTGAAACCGCCAAGTCCTAAAGTGCTGATTGCCAGAATTAATGCGCTATATCGCCGATCAAATTCCAAAGCAACCGAATTAACAGTCATGAACTATGATGGAATGATGGTGGATTTTGCTAAACGCAAATTTGAAATTGACGGCGATGCCATCAAATTAACAGAAAAGGAAACTGATTTGGCTTTGTATTTTTTCAGCCAAGTAGGCGTTCTACTGTCTAGAGCACATTTAACCAAAGTGGTATGGGGCACTACGCCTGATATCGATACGCGAACACTAGATGTGCATGTGAGTCATCTGCGTAGCAAATTAAAGCTACTTCCAGAATTTGGCTGGCGCTTAATTTCGGTTTATCATCAAGGTTACCGATTAGAAAGATTGGATTAATCGTTCAATGCTTCAGAAGACACTTAACCTAATGCATGATAAAACAATGATCCAATTCCTACTGGTTGGTTTCTTATGCTTGTCATCAACTCTTACATTTGCCGCTGATGACGCTGGGTTTTGGCGCTACAC
>JBJPGD010000004.1:0-8676 GCA_048595445.1 Methylophilaceae bacterium | reverse complement strand
ACTTTATTTACTTTACTCATTTTTACTGACCCTAATTAAACCTTACCTAATAACAAATATTCCATTAACGCTTTTTGTACATGCAATCTATTTTCTGCCTCATCCCATACGACAGAATTGCCACCATCAATCACATCTGCGGTAACTTCTTCGCCACGGTGTGCTGGTAAACAGTGCATAAATAGCGCGTCTTTTTTCGCTACCTTCATCATGTCATCATCCACTTGCCAGTCAGCAAAGTCTTTACGGCGTTCCTCATTTTCTGCCTCAAAACCCATGCTAGTCCATACATCTGTCGTCAATAAATCCGCATCTTTTGCAGCGTCCATCGGATCTTTAAATTCTTCAAAGTGATCGGTACCATATAAATTAGCGCGCTCAGGCTCTACTTCATATTCGGGCGGTGTAGATACGTGCATATTAAAATCTAGCACTTCGGCCGCTTGTAACCATGTATTACACATATTGTTAGAGTCACCTACCCAAGCCACTGTTTTGCCTTTAATAGAACCTCTATGTTCAATATACGTGAAGATGTCCGCCAATATTTGGCATGGGTGATATTCGTTGGTTAAACCATTAATCACTGGCACACGTGAGTTGGCCGCAAAGCGCTCAACAATGTTTTGCTCATAGGTCCGTATCATCACGACGTCAGACATGCGAGAAATCACTTGTGCCGCATCTTCTACTGACTCGCCACGGCCAAGCTGTGAGTCACGCGTATTCAAATAAATTGCTGCGCCGCCCAACTGTTGCATACCCGCCTCAAAAGACAAGCGCGTGCGTGTACTGGCCTTTTCAAAAATCATCACTAAAGTGCGATCTTGCAAAGGCCAATATTTTTTATAATCCTTAAACTGCGCCTTAATCCAACTAGCGCGCTCAAATACATACTCAATCTCATCACGATTGAGATCATTAAATTGCAAAAAGTGTTTAATACTCATAACTGTTCAAGTTTCTAGCTAAGCTGCTTTTAAAAAGTTTTTGACAACTGGCACTAAGCGGCTAACCAGCTCTTGCGCCTCTTGTTTATTCATCACCAGTGGCGGCAACAAACGAATCACATTGTCCGCCGTGACGTTAATTAATAATTGTTTTGCTAATGCAAGTTTAACGAGCTCTCCACATGGTCTATCTAACTCCACACCAATCATTAAGCCAGCGTTACGGATATTAACCACCGCAGCATTATCTTCAAACACTTCAGTCAATTGCTGATTAATATAGCCACCAATTTCTTCAGCATTCTCACGTAGTTTTTCTTGCGCAATAATATCCAGTGTCGCCAAACCAGCAGTGCTGGCAAATGGATTGCCACCAAACGTCGAACCATGTTTGCCTGGCGTAAAGACTTCAGCAGCTGCACCGTTGGCCACACAAGCACCAATTGGCACGCCTGAACCTAAGCCTTTCGCTAACGCCATTGCATCAGGAATGACGCCTGTGTGCTGGAATGCAAACCAAGTGCCAGTACGGCCAATGCCGCTTTGCACTTCATCTAGCATCAACAACCAGTCATTTTCATCACATATTTCACGTAGTCCTTGCAGGTAATCTTTCATATCTGCTGGAATCTGCACACCGCCCTCGCCTTGCACAGGCTCGACTAATATTGCGACAACATTATTTTTACGTGCAGCCACTTGTTTAACGGCATCTAAATCATCAAATGGCACCCGAACAAACCCTTTAACAAGCGGCTCAAATCCTGCTTGCACCTTACGGTTACCTGTAGCTGATAACGTTGCCATGGTACGTCCGTGAAAAGACTTGTCCATGACAATAATTTCCGGGTCTGCAATCTCTTTATTATGCGCATACAACCGAGCCAGTTTAATTAACACCTCGTTAGCTTCGCAGCCAGAGTTGCAGAAAAATACTTTATCCATACCAGACAGCTCTGCCAACTTGTCGGCCAAGCTTTCTTGCTCAGCAATTTGATAGACGTTAGAGACATGCATTAATGTTGATGCTTGCTTGTTAATTGCTTGTACAAATTTAGGGTGTGAGTGGCCTAAGCCTGTGACAGCAATACCAGAAAGTGCGTCTAGGTATTTTGTGCCTTGATCATCCCAAAGCCAGACACCCTCGCCTTTGGTAAAAGTGACTGGCAACCTGCCATATGTATTCATTAAGTGTTGCGACATAACATTCCAAATAACGCTCAAATTAATTATTTAAGCAAAAATCAAACGCATAAAAACTAAAACTAAAAAAACCAAGCCTACAAAAACAAAAACGGCGGCAAAGGCCGCCGTTAAAGCTTAACCTAAGCTACCAATTCAATAAGGCCAACCGAATCTGTTCATTGGCAATAATAATCATCAACAAAACAGTAATTGCTAAGCAAATGATTTTCTCTTTGCTTAAGTGCTCTTTCGCTTTGCTTGAAACACGTGCTTTATTCATCGATGATAATTTTTTCATAGTGAATTTTATTTAATGGCTACCCGATTAAAAAATTAAGTTTTACAGTTATGCTAGATTAAAGCAAAAGACTGTTTTTTGCAAGATGACTAGTAATTATACAAACCACCATTAACAATGCTGCTTTGCTTCTACAAACGGCTTTATCCGCTCTATCGTATTAGGGTGTGTAGATAACATATCGCTTATTGGGTCATATGCTTCAGCCGGATTCTCTTTTTTAGTTTTATTCTTTGTTTTTTTATCACCCCGTTCAAGTGGCTGATTTTGCAATCTAAATAAAATATCTGCAAAGGCGCGTGGCGGTAAACAAGACTTTTGAAGTGCTGCCAATGCAAAACCATCCGCTTCTAATTCATGCTGTCGAGAATAGCGCATTTGCATCAACACAGCTGGTAGACCAGAGCCCAGCGAACTAACGTCACCTGTTACTGCGGCTAACACCAATCCAGATAACGTGCCTTGTATGCTTTGTCTAAATGCGTGGCGCTGCTTAACATGGCCTAACTCATGAGCCAAAACAGCCACAATCTCATTATCATCTTTTGCTAGCTCGACTAAACCATCTGTGATAACCATAATGCCGCCAGGTAACGCCAAAGCATTAGCGCCTATTATCCCGCCATCTCGAAAGTTAAGTTGGTACTGTGGGCAAGTATTAACGTCACATAACTGATCAAGCGCCGAAGCGATCTTAGTTTGTCTAGCTTTATTAGTTTTGCTTGGCGAGAAGTAACCATACTTATGGTCTAAACCTTTTAATACTTGCTCACCTAAGCGAGCTTCCATGCTTGGTGGCGTCACTTTTGCGACATACTCTGCAAGTTTAGGCACACCATGTTGCAAAAACATCCAGCCAGCAAAGACAGTGGCAACAAGTGAAATCAGCACCCAACCTAAGTTGTTTTCTAGATAATGCAGTGCACGCCAAAAACCTGCTGAGGGTGATGGCATCGCAGCTTCCACCTCACTTATATCAGTTGCCTCTAACCTAGCACTATCTGGCAAGTCAATGATGCGTTTAGTTGCGCCAAGCTTCGCCTGCACTTCCATCTCAGCAAGCGTATAGCTTAGCGGTTCACCTTCAATGTTAATTTGAAGGCGATCACCCCTCACTTCCACCCATACCGACTTGGCACGCGCACTCAGACCATCATAAAATTCAGCTTGAAACATTAGTCATTACCCGAATGAAAAGTCAGCATCAAAGAAATCAGCAATTTCTTCACCTGTCGCTTTCACCGCCTCCTTCTTATCACCAACAAATTGATCAAAATCCACATCACCAACAATCTGTAGCTTAGATGCACGATATCTCGCTAAACGCACTTGCGCCCAAGGCGTTGCTAAACCAAATGTCATTGCGATAGCGACAATGTTAGTCAAGTAAATCCACATATAATCCCGCGCACGCAAACTACTCTTAAACGACAAATGATCCAACGTTGTGTTATTCCAGACCAAATTACCAATACGTGCTTTCATATAACCTAAGAAACCGAAAATAAATACTATGTAAGCCAAACTACCTATCAAAACAAAAAAGACTTTTTTAGGGTCGGTCATCATATCTTGCAACACTTTCCCTTTCGCTTTTTCTCTTGCTTCCATACGCTCTTGCATCAACTCTTCAAAAGTTTTTTCTTCAACTTGCGCAGCAGCCACTATATTTGTTTCTACTGGATTACCATCTACCGCATCAGCGCCTTCCACCTCGGGTGTGCTGTCTGAATAAACCCTCTCAACGCGATATGATTCCTGTTCTATATCATTCTCAGCCAAGACAATATTGCTCTCTGCCGCAACATTAACAAAACCAACTGCATAAGGGATGCTAATTGCACTCACCTTTGATGCTTTGTTTGTATAGGAATGATAAGCAGGAATCGCTATCGCGGCTAATATACCGATAACCGGGATAATAAATACAATGGCATAAACTTTAAAAAAAGCACCTACCTTTGCTTGCATATCAAACTTACTCAAACCAAATTGATGACTACTCATCAAATATTTATTTTTCTGATGTGCCGCATATGGAAATGCTAACCAACCAGTAAATGCAGCCATAACTGGTAATATTACAAACACACGAAAAGCCTCACCTACTTTACCGATAAAATCAAATCGCAAACCGCGATGGCTTGTATTACGTGCGTTAAATAGTGATGAACGCACTACTAACCATGGTAGCGCTAAAAAAAACAATATCGCAAAAACTACCGGCAAAAACGGATGTATTTGCCCACCAAAGGCATAACCCATAAAAACGGCAAACGCAATAATACGCCCTTTTAATATACCAATTGGTTTTGCATGGTAATCAAAACCGACATTATCAATTAAGGTATTATTATAGAAATATTTTTTTCGTCTAACCTTGGCCCATGCAGAATAAATACCCAATGTTAGTAATGAAAGTAGCAAATTAACAATCCAAATACCAAAATATTCAGTTGCTTTCCCTTTGAACTGCACTTGCGTTGTGTTTATATCGCTCACAACATCCCCTTTCTTTATTATTAATATAAAACTAGATTAACCTAATAAAACGCTAAACTAAAGACACTTTTGATGAAACATTCCCTTCTTTCCAAAAACAATAAGCTTGGTAGTTTTTGGATGCTAATCGCTGCATTAGGTTTCGCAACGATGGGCGCATTAGTAAAAACGGCCTCCATAAAGTTATCAAGTGCTGAACTTGTGTTTTATCGTTCTTTATTTGGTTTTTTAGCTATTTACGTTTTTGTTACGGTTAAAAAGCTACCAATAAAAACGCCCCATTTAGGCAAACAAGTATCACGTGCATTGATCGGCTTTTTTGCATTGCTCATGTTTTTTTATGCCATTGCGCATTTGCCGCTTGCTACTGCGATAACACTTAATTACACTTCACCGTTATTTTTAGCAGGATTCATGCCACTGATGTTGCATGAGAAACCTAAAAAAATACTTTACCTCGCCATTTTAATTAGCTTTGTGGGTGTAGTAGTGCTATTAAAACCAAGTTTTGCTGAAGAAGATTTGCTGGCTGGTTTATTAGGTTTAGCCTCTGGCCTTGGTGCGGGAATAGCTTACCTGCATGTTAAACAGTTAGGCAATTTACATGAGCCAGATTGGCGGACAGTTTTTTATTTTACGTTAATTTCTTCAATTGGATCAGGCATTTGGATGCTTAATAGCGAAGTTGCAACAATCACTTGGGAGGATCTGCCTATACTGCTAGGGCTAGGCGGTTCAGCAACCATTGCTCAGTTGGCACTTACACGTGCATACCGCACTGGCAAAACATTAACCGTTGCCAGCCTAAGCTATTTAACAGTTGTTATATCCAGCATATTTGGCTTTGTTTTTTGGAGTGAACAACTGGCCATATTAGATTTGTTGGCGATTGGCCTCATCATTATTGGTGGTGTGATGAGTATTTATACGACGCAAAGTGTCAAATAGTGTCAGTTGTCTTATAAAACAACTGACACTAAAGGTACGTCGCCATATATTAAGGGTCTATCAACCCACTGCGCATCGCAATCAACGCAATCTCAGCGGAGTTGCTGGCATTGAGTTTTTGCTTAATATTATACAAATGCGTACCGACAGTGCGAGGACTTAAAAACAAAGTCTCAGCAATTTCATTGGTTGTTTTACCTTTGGCTAAAGACATAAACACTTCAAATTCACGCTCGCTTAATACATCGACAGGGTTTTGCTCACCTGAAAGCTGTTGAATAGCCATTTGTTGCGCGATACTCGCCTCAATATACTTAGTTCCTTTTGCCACTGAATGAATCGCTTTAATCAGCTCTTCTGCTGCGCTACGCTTGGTTAAATAACCCATTGCACCTATGTTAAGTACGCGTTTGGGGTGTACAGAATCCTCATGCGCTGATAGCACCAATATTTTTGTGGCGGATTCTTTTGCCAAAATCCTTTCCATGGCTTCCATACCGCCAATGCCTGGCATTGTAATATCCATCACAATCACATCTGGATTATGTTCTTGAAATGACTTAATTGCATCTTCACCACTTTCAGCTTCTGCAATGACTTTAATGTCGCTAGTCGTTTCTAATAACATCTTGAAGCCCATACGCACCACTGCGTGGTCATCTACTAGCATCACTTTTATTTCACTCATATTTCTGTTCCTGTCTGCGTTGCTTGCGGGATATTGATATCAATAATTGTACCTTGCCCTATTTCAGAATTTATACCAAAACTACCATGAAAGCCTTGCACACGTTCTCGCATACCTAGCAAGCCAAAATGGTTGGATTGATCAACAGCGTCAATATCCATACCTTGTCCATTGTCTTTAATCGTCAACTGCAAACTATCGTTATTGGTAAGCGCTAAATCTATATTAAGTTCACTAGCTTGTGCATGCTTAATCGCATTGTTGATTGATTCTTGCACGATTCGATAAACATTAATATTTAAAGTTTCACCCAAATCATTCAGCTTGCCAGATAAGTTTAATGAAATTGTCAAATCAGCATACTGTGATTGCACCCCGCGTACTAAATCTTTCAACGTTTCTTCCAAACCTAAATTATCTAACGAGCCCGGCCTTAACTGCTTGATAATATTATGCATTCCATCATATATGTGGTTAGCTGATTGCACAATTGTTTGCGCACTAGTGGCTACTTCTGGTGCCTTTTCTTTTGTTTGGCTAGCAATAGCCACAGCAAATGTCTTAATCGCTGTCACATGCTGCCCCAAACCATCGTGTAATTCGCGCGCTAAGCTACGCCGCTCTTCTTCAATATGTTTCTGAATAACATGTGTTAGTTGACGGTTTTCTTCTAACTCACGTTCAACAGCTAAAGACTCAGCCATTCGATTTAAGCTATGCCCAATCTTCTCAAACTCAGGCAAAGCAAACGCAGGCAAGCGTGCGGTTAAATCACCCTTTTCCATCTTATTGATTGTGCCCAGTATTGGCTGCAATGGGCGTAACAATCGTCCCAACATCCAATACACAGCTAAGTTAAGTGCGAGAAAAAACCCGAGGCCAATCCAAAACAAACTGCGCATTTTTGTCCAAGATTCGCGAATAGTCCCGCCTGGATCTGGCCGTACTTCTAAACGCCCGTAACGAATATGCCGCGATACTGGCTCTTCTTTTGGGTCAAGCATCGTATAAAACCATTGTGGCGGCTTCTCTTCCGACTTGTATTCTGAGGGAGGGGATTTGTAAATTTGCCGTCGATGACTGTCATACAAGTAAATTTCATTGCTACGCACGTGACCAAGCTGCTCTAAAAACCGTTTTAGCACATCATGCGTATAACCCCATTCTAAGTTCTGGTTAGAACTGAGAATGACGGTATCAAGCAGCTGTGTTGTCACATGCGTCGCTGCTTCTACACTTTCTTGAATAGAAGATTTTGCTCCCTTAAGCAGCAATGAACCTACTCCAGCCATAAACAGCAGCATGAGCAATGTAATTAGTAAATTTAAGCGAAGGCGTAAACTCATGGCTTGATATTAATCGTATAGCAATCAAAAATGTTGAAATGACCTTCTAACATGTGTAGAGTTTAGCAACTATAACAAATATCAAACATAGTGTTATTCATGAATTTACAAACTAAATTAATCAGCTCTGCCGCCACTGCTATCCACTCAGCTATTGTGGCACATAAATCGGACATAGAGTCTCTCGACCAGGCCATTGGTGATGGTGACCATTACATTAATATTCTACGTGGCGCTGAGACCGTTGTTGGTATGCAAGATGAGCTGGCACCCTTAAGTGCGGATGAGGCTTTAAACAAAATCGGCATGAAGCTACTTAGTACTATTGGTGGCGCCTCTGGACCGTTATTTGCGAGTTTTTTCATGGGTATGTCTAAAATTGCTAAACATAACGGCGCAAACACACCATTGGATATGGCTGCGGCTTTTGCCGGCGGTGTACAAGAAATGATTAAACGCGGCAAAGCAAAACTGGGTGAAAAAACCATGCTGGATGTGTTGATTCCTGTTGCGCATACCTTTGTATTGAGTGCGATTGAGAATAAAAGCGTTGCCGAAATCTGCGCAGATATTAAAGAAACAGCAGATGAAGGTCTAGAAGCAACGCGCGATTTAGTCGCGACAAAAGGCCGTGCAGCAGGCTTAGGCGAACGGTCCATTGGCCATTTGGATGCTGGTGCCAAAAGTTGCCAAGTCATGATTAATGAAACATGTGATTTAATAAATAAATCATAGTCTTAAATTAACTTATTAAAGTGA
>JBJPGD010000003.1:0-10451 GCA_048595445.1 Methylophilaceae bacterium | reverse complement strand
CTTCCAATGTATGCCATCATCAGATATGGCATGACCAATGGCCATGGGCGGAGCTGAACCTTCTTTGTAAATGCCAGTATAAAATAGGTGGTACTTGTTTTTGTACTTCACAACCGAAGGCGTTTCGATACTGACAAAGGGTGTACCAGAAACATCTAGCAATGGTTTTTTGGGTGATAGTTTCCAATCCAAACCATTTTTAGATACTGCGCGGAAAGGCAACACGGGCGGCTTAAATGGTGCCTTAACACCACTGCTAGTCAAATACATCACATACTGACTACCCTCTTTCATTACATGTGGGTCATTCCATAAGCCCTTATCTATAAAGTCGCCCGCCTGGATAATGGGATTGCTCTTTTCAACTTGCCATCCCGGCATGCGTGATAGTTCTTTTAATGGGTCAGAGGCATCAGAACGACGTTGTTCCGTAGCGCCTTTACAAGCTACAAGCAAAAACACTGCACATAGAACAGGTAAACACAAAGTGTAAGAACATTTAGAAATCCGCATCATAAAATCACCTCTTTCAATAGGTTGCTAAAAAAATTCTAGCATATAACTAGTCCATGATTACTTTACCCTAATGTTTAAATTTGGCAAAAATTTAATTTTACGATTATGATATATAACATGAGTACTAACGACGATGCTGATGATGCTTTAGACCTTTTTAAACAGGCGGTTAAAGATGTACGACCTATTCAATCAAAGCGTAAAACAAACCGCGTGGCACATCCTGTTAAAAAGCCCAAGCCTGTGCCTCGCCAATTTATTAAAGATGAGCGTCAAGCACTCACTGACTCATTAAGCGACCATTACATTCCTCAACATGAGTTAGAAACGGGTGAGGAACTGCTTTACCTTCGTGAGGGGCAGTCGCCGTTGATATTGAGCAAGCTAAGACGTGGGCACTGGGTGGTGCAAAAACATATAGACTTACATGGCTTGGTCAGTGACGAAGCACGCGCTTATGTCTCAGAATTTATTTCGGACTGCAAAAAACAGGGCATTCGTTGTGTGCGCATTGTGCATGGTAAAGGCCTAGGCTCTCGCAACAAAGAGCCGGTGCTCAAAAACAAAGTTCAAGGTTGGCTGATGCAAAAAGATGAAGTGATTGCTTATGCGCAAGCCAAACAACAAGATGGTGGCAGTGGTGCGGTCATTGTCTTATTAAAAGCTTAAAAATAACTGTCATAATTTAATAACACTTAGCGTACGCACCACATGTCACCTTTCGAAAAAACAGAATTAACTTTAATTCTCATACTGAGTATTTGCACTTGCTTACTAAGCTTTATGCTACCTAGCCAAGTAGCCATTGGGAATTTAATTCTTGCTGCGTCTGCACTTCTATTATTACAAAGCCTTCTACGTGATTTATTTTTAATCGCAAGAATGAAGCGTAGCTCTAAGCAGTATAAAGAATTGCGCTGCATGTGTTTAGAATCTACAATTGGTATGACAGGTATCATCATTGGTGCTGGGGTAGTTGGTATTGGAATAGATCAGCTTGTGGCAATTAATAGATACACATGGGTCGTGTTAATTGTATTTATTATGGTCATGAGCTTTCTAATTAAAGACTTTGTTATTCAAAGTAGTCCCTGGTGTATTTCACAGGATAAAGACCACTTGAACATCCTAGTCAAATGGAATTAACCCATGTAAAAAACTGTTAAATCAAATACTTAATACATAAACAACACTAACCTTCCTGTTAAGGTAAATGATTAATAGTTAATTTGGAGATAAAAAATGAATTTAGAAACCGTACTGAACTTCATCAGCACCAGAGGTATTGATATTGCCATCAATTTCGTGGCCGCCATATTAATATGGTTTATTGGTCGCTGGGTGATTAGAAAGGTGACGCACTTAGTCGGCATTAGCATAGAGCGCGGTGGGAAACTAGAGTCCACACTTACGCGTTATATCGTTAGCATATTAGGCGCAGTACTCACCGTCATGTTGGTGATGTTTATTCTAAGTCGTTTTGGTATTGAAACAACATCATTTGCAGCATTATTAGCCGGTGCTGGTTTAGCCATTGGTGCTGCATGGGGCGGTTTATTGGCCCACTTTGCAGCAGGTGTCTTTATGCAAGTATTACGGCCATTTAAAGTGGGTGATTATGTGTTCGCAGGTGATGTTGAAGGAACTGTCACGGAAATTGGTTTATTCACTTCAACCATTTTAACCATAGATAATGTCACGACTATTATTGGTAATAATAAAATTTTCAGTGACAACATTAAAAACTTCTCTGTACAACCTTATCGCCGTGTCGATTGTGCATTAAAAACTTACCATAGCGTCAATGTTGCCGAAGTGTTAACTAAATTAAGGGCAGCCGTCGTTAAAATTCCAAACGTTGTCACATCACAAGCACCCGAGATTGAGGTTTTGTCATTTACGGATGAGGGCCCTGAATTTTGTGTGCGCCCCTTCTGCCATAATGACCATTACTGGCAGGTTTTATTTGATACCAATAAAGCTATTGCAGCAACAATTGCAGAAAATAAATGGCCTGCACCAGCGGCCCATGAAGTAGAGTTTGAGGCTAAGCTGTAACTTCTCATCTTAATTAAGAGGGCTGCATAGCAGTCCTCTGTGTATCACGTCTATTCCATCCACCTTCTACCATCCGACCTTTTTGTATCGCTGCTTCGCACGTAAGGGTAGGACAGTTGAATTAACTTCTGAAGCTTCCACCATTTACTCTCCTAAAAAACCACCGCTCTGGCGTGCCCAGAAACTAGCGTAAAGGCCTTTTTTATTTAATAAAATTTTATGACTGCCCTCTTCTACAATTCTACCTTCATCTAATACAATTAATCTGTCCATAGCAGCAATCGTAGAAAGTCTATGTGCAATAGCCACAACCGTTTTACCCTGCATCAGGTTGTATAAACTCTCTTGAATCACGGCTTCCACTTCACTATCCAATGCGCTAGTCGCTTCATCTAACAATAAAATAGGCGCGTCTTTAAGCATGACGCGTGCAATGGCAATACGTTGGCGCTGCCCACCTGAGAGTTTTACACCGCGCTCGCCTACATGCGCATCGTAACCCTGACGGCCTTTTGTATCACGTAGGCTTAAGATAAAGTCATGTGCCTCAGCAAGCTTAGCAGCGGCAACCATTTCTGCTTCAGTGGCTTCTGGACGGCCGTATAGAATGTTGTCACGGACGCTACGGTGTAATAAAGACGTATCTTGCGTGACCATGCCGATTGCTGCGCGCAAACTGTTTTGCGTAACTTCTTTTACATTTTGCCCATCAATTAGAATCTGGCCAGCTTGCACTTCATAAAAGCGTAGTAATAAATTTACCACTGTAGATTTGCCAGCACCAGAGCGTCCTACTAAACCGACTTTCTCACCGGGTTTAATCGTTAGTTGAAAGTCTTCTAACACTTGTTTTTGTGCTGGATATGCAAAATTCACATCATTGAACTGTATACGCCCTTTATTCACTTCTAATGGCTTAGCATCGGCTATATCTACAATGCTATGCTGCATCGAGAGGGTGTTAATGCCATCTTGCACCGTACCAACTTGCTCATAGAGCGATGTCATCTCCCACATGACCCAATGAGAGATACCATTCAAACGCAAAGCCATTGCAGCTACTGCTGCAACACCGCCAACGCTCATCTGCCCTTTTGTCCACAACCATAACCCTAGTGCGCCACTGCTGATAATCAGAAACATATTTAACAGGTGATTAATGGTTTCAATCGTACTCACTAATCGCATTTGTTTATGTACTGTATCTAAAAACTCACCCATCGCACCTTGTGCATAAGCCGCTTCACGCCCAGCGTGTGAGAATAACTTAACGGTACTGATGTTGGTATAAGCATCCGTAATACGACCCGTCATGAGTGATCGCGCATCCGCCTGCTGTTGCGATACTTTACTTAATCTAGGCACAAAATAAACCAGCGCACTGGAGTACAACACTAACCAGCCTAATAAAGGTAGAACCATCAGTGCATTAAAACTGCCCACCACCAATACCATCGTCGTAAAGTATATTGTCACAAAGACTAAAATCTCCCCCACAATGAACCATACATCTCTCACGGCAAGTGCCGTTTGCATGACTTTGGCAGAAACCCGGCCTGCAAATTCATCTTGGTAAAAACTCATACTCTGATTAAGCATTAAACGATGAAAATTCCAACGCATGCGCATGGGAAAGTTACCTGCTAACGATTGATGTTTAATTAAGGTTTGTATGCCCAGCAATAACGTACTTGAAACGAGGATTACGGAGAGAATAAGCAAATTATCTTTTTCTAAGCCCCAAAACAATTCAGGCGGTGTAGTCGCTAACCAGTCGACGACTTTACCCATCATGGCGAATAGCATTGCCTCGAACACGCCAAGCATTGCAGTCAGTAGCGTCATGCCGACAAGGTAAGGCCGCATTCCGTAAGTGCAAGCCCATGCAAATGCCCAGAAATCTTTAGGTGTGGCATTTACCGCATGATTAGGAAATGGATTAACTAATTTCTCAAACCAACGAAACATCATCTAAATCAACTAGCGCACTATCAACAAACAAACAGCTTCAGCAGCGATGCCCTCGCCACGACCGGTATAGCCTAACTTTTCTGTTGTCGTGGCTTTAATGTTGATTTGATCAATACCAACAGCACAGTCTTGTGCGATGTTAGCCTGCATTTTTTCAGTATATGCACTTAAGCGTGGTGCTTCACAAATAACAGTTGCATCAATATTGCCCACCTTATAGCTCCTCTCTGCTAATAAACCAATCACATGGCGTAACAATGTTCTAGAATCAGCCCCTTTGTAGCGATCATCTGTCGGTGGAAAATGTTTTCCGATATCGCCTAATGCCGCAGCACCTAATAGCGCATCACAAATAGCATGCAACAATACATCCGCATCTGAATGTCCATCTAACCCTTTATCATGTGTAATTTCTACACCACCAATAATGCACTTGCGCCCTTCAACCAAGCGATGCACATCAAATCCATGTCCTATCCGCATCACGTATTTTCCTCTGGTTTATTAAACAACAGTTCTAGCAATTCCAAGTCTTCTGGGTAAGTTGCTTTTAAGTTTCTTAATTCACCATGGATTAACTTAGGGCTAAGCCCTAGTGCTTCAACAGCTTCTGCTTCATCGGTAGGAGTGCCATCGAACTCACTTAACGCGCGCTGTAGTGTTGCATAACGAAACATCTGCGGTGTTTGGGCGCCCCATAAGTTTTGCCGTGAGACCGTATTTTCTACGTTGTTAGTTTCATTTGATTTTTTGATTGTATCGGCTACAGGCAAAGCTAATAAACCACCTATGTCATCTGTTTCTAAAGCATCTAGCAAACGGTTAATCGCTGTGTTTGTTAACCCCGGCCTCGCTGCATCGTGCACTAGAATCCAATCTTGGTCATCTACATCAATTGCTTTTAAAGTGTTTAATACGGTTTCTCCGCGACTATTGCCACCAGTGTAGTGGATATGCAATCGACTTTCCGGATTTATCGTCAGACTACGCCAAAATTCATCTTCTTGGTTTAATGCAAGGTGTATGTTGGCAATTCTAGGATTATTAAAAAAAGTTTGAATAATGTGTGAAATAATCGGCTTGCCCGCGATAGGCAAATATTGCTTAGGCAACACATTCTCCATACGAGAACCAATACCAGCCGCAGGTATTATTACGTGAATTGAAGTCATGCGTCAGTTTAGCATGTGAATAAATGTCCCAATAAAAAAAGGGCGCAAACTGCGCCTCTTTTTTATTGATTACTCACGATCGCGTGTACTAGCTATATTATTCAGGTGTAGCACTAATTTTATGAATACTTAAATCAGCACCATCAAATTGCTCTTCATCTGTCATGCGAATACCCATGGTTTGTTTTAATAGCCCATAAACGATAAAACCACCGATTAACGCAACGCCAACACCCATTAAGGTACCAAGCACTTGTACAGTAAAGCTAACACCACCCATACCACCCAGTGCTTTCATGCCAAAAATACCAGCAGCAATGCCACCCCAAGCGCCACATAAACCGTGTAGCGGCCATACGCCTAATACATCATCAATTTTCAAACGATTTTGTGTGTAAGTAAATGCCCATACAAACAAACCACCAGCCACTAAACCAGTTGCTAAAGCGCCAAGTGGGTGCATAACATCTGAACCAGCACAGACTGCGACTAGACCAGCTAATGGCCCATTGTGTACAAAGCCCGGGTCATTTTCACCAATCACAAGAGCTGCTAATGTACCGCCTACTAAAGCCATTAATGAGTTAACAGCAACTAAGCCAGAAATGCCTTCAATACTTTGTGCAGACATCACGTTAAAACCAAACCAACCAACCGTTAGAATCCATGCGCCTAATGCTAGGAATGGGATATTTGAGGGTGGGTGGGCATGCACCTTGCCATCTTTACTATATCGACCAGTACGTGCACCTAGCAAAATAACGGCTGTTAGTGCCAACCAGCCACCCATACCATGCACCACGACTGAACCAGCAAAGTCATGAAACCCTGCACCAAATTGGTTAGAAAACCAGTCTTGGATACCATAATGCCCATTCCATACAATACCTTCAAAGAATGGATAAATAAAACCAACAATTAAGAAACTAGCTGCCACTTGTGGGTTGAATTTCGCACGCTCAGCTATGCCGCCAGAAATAATCGCGGGGATAGCAGCAGCAAAAGTAAGTAAGAAAAAGAATTTAACTAATTCAAAACCACTTTTTGCAGAAAGCACTTCTGCACCACTAAAAAAACTCACGCCATAAGCAATGCTATAGCCGATAAAAAAGTATGCAATAGTAGATACGCAAAAATCCACCAGGATTTTAACCAAAGCATTGACTTGATTTTTACTACGGACCGTGCCAACTTCCAAAAATGCAAAACCTGCATGCATTGCCAGCACCATAATGGCGCCTAACAATACAAATAAGGTATCATTTGCTGTGACTAATTGCTCCATCTTCTCCCCCAATTACCTTTATTTTAAGTGTGTAAAAAAATAAAATTCAAGCCACTGTTTTAAAAGAATTTTAATTTTATATGTCTAAAAACTTGCGCGCAAATAGTGCTACACATGGTGCATTGCACTGAATAAGTGCAGTATAAGTTAAAAACGCTTTAAAGCATACTAACTGTATTGCTATTCAGTATGTGTTTTTCTGCTTCTGGGTTGCCAGACCAAAAGTGAAAAAACTCGCGGACTACAACTAAGAATAATCGTCGGTTCTTTTTGACTTCAAAAAGTGGCAGGGTTGCATCTATTGTGGTTCGATAAGCTTTATTGTCGCTTTCAGGGGCATCTTTTAATCTCACTAGCAGTATCTTGGCAAGCTTTATACGCGTTTCAATGAGCGTTGGATCTGCATTTTCATGCCGCAATGCCGCGGTATACCCTTTTAATGCCCAACTATCTGTTCTGCCAAATTTTTCTTCATCTACGGTATGCCATAAATCTGACAACAGAACTTGGATAGGCTTCCAATCAATTGGCAACGGATCATTTAATACATTCTGGGTTAATTTAGCAACGGCTTTAAAATCATTAGCCCAAAATGGGTAATACTCGCGCGCAATAATCAGGCTTTCAGGCCACTCTTCTTCTGGTACGCCATCCATTAACTCTTCTAAAGTTATACGATACACACCGCCCGCTTGCTCTTTATCCGCCAAGAGTGGCATCAATTTATTTAAAAAATTAGTGCGCGATACAAAAGTGTCAGGCCCAAAGCCTTTGCTTTTGAGCAGCTTGATATACACCTCTAGCGCTTGCTGTTCACGTTCTTGTATTGTCATTCATTATTCGCTTAAATAATTTTTATTAAAATCTATTGGTCCATGTCTTCTTCTAAACTAACGACTTACACTATAACAATGATACATCTTCTCATTACATTGCTAGCCAAGATGAAGGGTTGTTATTAAACATCAGTAGAATGGTTTATAAGAATATGTTCTTTAGCCTTTGGGTCACCTGCCCAAAAATGGAAAAACTCACGCACTACCACTAAAAAAAGACGGCGATTTTTTTTTACCTCAAACATCGGCAGTGTTGCATCAACAGTAATACGATAATGTTTATTGTCTTTATGTGGTGCATCTCTTAACCGCACCAATAATATCTTAGCAAGCTTAAGCCGTGTATCAATCAGCTCTTGTCCCGCATTTTCGGCGCGCAGTGCTTTGGTATAAGCTTTAAGCGCCCAGCTGTCCGTTCTACCGAACTTCTCCTCTCCCATGGAATGCCATAGCTCACTAAGTGCAGTTTCTATTGGTTTCCACTTGATGGGTAGCGTATCTGCTCCCAGGTTTTGACTGATACTAGAAACCGCTTGGAGATCACTCACCCAAAAAGGATAAAACTCTCGTGCGATAACCAAGCTTTCTGGCCAGTCACTTTCAGGAACTAAGTCCATATGCGCATCTAATACTTCGCGATAAGCCACGCCGTTCGCTTCTTTATCAATTAATAACGGCATTAACTTTTTTAAAAAACTTATGCGAGGTGCAAGCGCAAATTGATTAAACCCTTTGCTTGTTAGGAGCTTGGTATAAATTTCCAGCGCCTTTTCTTCCCTGCCCTGTGTCTGCCCTTCGTTGCTGTCAGAAGTAGTCATTAATTATTCTCTTAAACATTATTTTAAATACTATTGCATAATATGCTGAAATATAGCATCTTTAGTCCCATTGATTATATGTCATCTACCCTAAATAAAGAAACCTACCATCATGTTTGAAATCCTTTTACTTATTATCATTGTGGCCATATCCTGGTTTTGGATGGACACTATTTCCAAACGTGAAATAGCGATTACAGTAGGAAAAGAACTTGCTAAACGCTGCGATTTGCAACTGCTTGACGAAACCGTTGCATGCAATAAAATTTGGCTTGCGCGCGACAGTGGTGGACGCGTGCAAATTGCTCGCCTATATGAATTTGAAGTGAGCGCAGATCGAGAAAGTCGGCTTGGCTGTCATTTGCAATTGCTAGGTAGACAACTACAGGATTGGCATATTCCACCCTACTTACAAAACGTCCATTAACATGCATTACGTTGGACGGTTTGCTCCCTCCCCTACAGGTCCATTACATTTTGGTTCTTTAGTGGCCGCTGTGGCCAGCTACTTAGAGGCCAAGGTAAACCAAGGTCAGTGGCTTGTTCGCATGGAAGACTTAGATAAGCCAAGAGAAGTCGCTGGTGCAGCTAACAACATTCTCCACACATTAGAAGCTTTCGGGTTTGAATGGGACAACAGCCTCATGGTTCAAAGTCAGCGAGATGACGCCTACGCAGCAGCATTATCGAGATTAAAAGAGAAGCAATTAATCTACCCATGTACTTGTTCAAGGAAAGAAATAACGGACACATCAACGCAAATTGGCATTGAAGGCGCTATTTACCCACAAACTTGTTTAAAACAGTCTATTAAGGGTGACAGCCCTATTGCATGGCGCATCAAAACTGAAAATAAACAGATTAGTTTTCACGATGCGATCCAAGGCAATATATCGCAAAATTTGATACAGGATACGGGAGACTTTATATTGAGACGCGCTGATGGTCTTTTTGCCTATCAGCTTGCTGTCGTTGTTGATGATGCAGAACAGGGCGTCACGCATGTTGTACGTGGTTCGGACCTGCTTCATTCAACTCCAAGGCAAATGTATTTACAAAGCTTATTAGGTGATGAAACACCTAGTTACGCACACGTCCCTGTCGCCACCAATGCCGATGGACAAAAACTGAGTAAGCAAACAATGGCACTAGGGCTCAAACCAAAAGAAAGTGTTGCACAACTATGGGAGGCCTTATGCTTTCTTAATCAAAATCCCCCCGAAACATTGAAGAATGATAATTTAAGTGAATGTTGGCATTGGGCAATGTCCAACTGGAATGTCACTAACATTCCAAATGTCAAAGGCATACAGGTGTAACGCCTCGGCCTAATTACTCTTCTCTAGCAAGCCGATCATAATACAGTGCTAACCTAGCCATGCGACTCATTGAGCGAACAGACAAAGTTGCCCCTGAAATCCCATCAACATGACGATCTAAAAAAGAGTTTTCTTTTAGAACTGCACCAACATATTGTTGGAGAAAACGCTTATATCGAACCTCTCCTCCACGGCTTTCTCGATAAGTCAGCACACGTACCTGGGCAATTTTGCCATCTTCCACAACAAAACCAGCTGTAATTAATTCAACTTTGCCGATTTCTTCAAGTACCCAAGCTGTTTTATTGCCATGTTTCCAATAGCGCTGAATGCGCTGAGCAGGTGAATGTCCAAGTATCTTTTTCGCTTGTTTTGTACGCTCCTTTACCAACCATAACTTACTAGACTTTGGCACATCCTGTGAAAAGTATTCACTTAGAAATTGCTTTGTCGTTAAATACTGCGTATCGGCTAAC
>JBJPGD010000002.1:0-18245 GCA_048595445.1 Methylophilaceae bacterium | reverse complement strand
ACACGAAAACATTGTAGAAGACATTGCAAAGCGACTGGCTGATGGTGCTGCAACATTAAACGTTGGCGACCCTACATTGCCAGAAACAGAAGTCGGACCGCTGATTCTGCCAAGAGAAGTTGATCGTGTACATGAGTGGGTAAGCGAAGCGGTTGCATGTGGCGCGACGTTGTTAACTGGCGGTAAGAAGTTAAGTGATACAACTTATGCGCCGACTATTCTGCTTAACCCACCTCAAGATTCAAAAGTATCAACCATGGAAATTTTTGGGCCAGTGATATGCGTGTATTCATATAGCAATCATCAAGAAACCATTGAGCTTGCTAATAGCCTAGATGTGGCTTTTCAAGCAGCAGTCTATACGCAAGACTTGGCTTTTGCTAATGACTGTATTAAACGTTTAGACGCGACGGCAGTGATGGTGAATGACCATACGGCTTTCCGTGTGGATTGGATGCCTTTTGCTGGCCGCAGGGCATCAGGCTACGGCGTTGGCGGTATAGGCTACACCATGCATGACATGGTGCAGATCAAAATGGCCGTGATCAACGAAAATTAAGGCAGCTGTATTGCATTAACTAAGCTAATCTAGATTAACTTAGCTGGTCTAGTGCTTCCCATCGCGCTAATCTTTCTTCTACTTTGGCTTCAATTTCGGCTAAACGCGCTTGTAGTGTTTCAACCAAATCTGGCTGGTCGCGATAGATATTAGCATCAGAAAATTGTTCGTTAATCTCTGCTTGTTCGATTTCTAGTGTTTCGATTTCTACTGGTAAGCTTTCCAGTTCTTTCTTTTCATTAAAGCTTAGTTTTTTAGCAGGACTTTCTGGCACCTTAGCCACCGCTTTCTTTTCAGGGACTTTTTTCGCGACTGGTTTTGCTGATTGTTTTTGCTGAGAGAACCGCAACCAATCATCATAACCACCACCAAACTCATCTAATACACCATTGCCTTCAAATGCGATGACTTGTGTGACGGTGTTTTCTAAGAACTCACGATCATGGCTGACTAAGAATAACGTGCCTTTGTAATTTTGCAATAAGCTTTCTAATAGCTCTAATGTGTCGATATCTAAGTCATTTGTCGGCTCATCTAAGACCAGTACATTGGTCGGGCGGGCAAATAGCCTAGCGAGTAGTAAACGATTACGCTCACCGCCAGATAATGACTTAACAGGTGAGCGCGAACGTTGTGGCGGGAATAGAAAGTCTTCTAAGTAGCTAATCACATGTTTACGTTCAGTGCCGATTTCTACAAAGTCAGAACCTGGGCTGATGGTGTCAGCGAGTGTTGCTTCTTCATCTAATACTTCACGCATTTGATCAAAGTAGGCCACATTGATTTTAGTGCCGCGCTCTATATCGCCACTGTCAGGCTCAATTGCACCTAAGATGAGTTTGAGTAGGGTCGTTTTGCCAATACCATTAGGTCCTAATAGCCCAATACGATCACCGCGTAAAATGCGCGTACTAAAGTCCGTGATCAGTACTTTATCACCGTATGATTTGCTGACATTGTTTAGCTCTGCCACTAACTTGCCAGAACGTTCGCCAGCATCGATGTTTAGTTTCACTTCGCCTTGTCGCTCACGACGTGCTGCGCGCTCTAAACGGAGTTTTTCGAGTTGTCTCACACGGCCTTCGTTACGGGTGCGACGTGCTTTGATGCCTTGGCGTATCCAGACTTCTTCTTGTGCCAGCACTTTGTCGAATTTAGCGGCTTGCGTTTCTTCAATCGCTAGCAGCTCTACTTTCTTGACTAGGTAGTTGTTATAGGTGCCTACAAAATCAATGAGATTGCCGCGGTCTAGTTCAACAATACGCGTCGCTAGACGGTTTAGGAAGCGTCTATCATGAGTAATGAATAACACAGCACCTTTGAAGTTGAGTAATAACTCTTCTAACCAAAGAATGGCCTCTAAATCCAAATGGTTGGTTGGCTCGTCCAGTAATAGCACTTCAGGGTCAGCGACCAATGCGCGGCCAAGTGCAACACGTTTGCGCCAGCCGCCTGATAAGGTAGAGACGACGACATCAGCATCTAAGCTTAAGCGCGTCAATACTGTTTCAATTTTGGATTGCATCTCCCAAGCACCTAGGTTATCTAGATCATGCTGCAAGACTTCCATTTCCTTCATCAGCGATTCGAAATCGGCATCAGGCTCGCTCATTTTGTGCGTAACATCGTGATAAGCGACCAGCGTCTTTTGTACGGCACCTAAACCCTCGGCTACCGCTTCGTATATGGTGTGCTTAGGGTTGAGTTCAGGCTCCTGTGGAACGTAAACAGTGCGTACTGACTGTGCAGACCACACTTTGCCATCATCAAGCTTTATTTCGCATGCTAGCACTTTGAGCATGCTGGATTTACCTGCACCATTGCGCCCAATCAAGCCGACACGCTCACCCGCATCGAGCTGAAATGCGGTTTTATCTAACAGTGCGTGGTGGCCGAAGGCCAGCGATGCGTTCTCGAGTGTAATATAGGGCATAAATTATTTATCTTTGTTGGCGGCTAGCATGGCGCGAATATTAGCCATTTTTTCTTTACCAAAGTCTTTGCTAATCTCTGGGTCATTGAATGGGTTGCCAAAGTGGCGTACATCATCTTTCGGAAGTTCTGCAATAAAACGGCTAGGCTCACACATTTGCATTTCGCCAGCACGCTTACGTTTTTTGCACCATGATATGTTGAGTGACTTTTGTGCACGGGTAATGCCCACATACATTAGTCTTCGTTCTTCTTCTATTTTATCATCATCGATGGATTGACTATGCGGCATGATACCTTCTTCTACACCGATTAAGAATACATGGCCGAATTCTAGTCCTTTGGCCGCGTGTAGCGTGCTCAGTTTAACGGCATCGGGCTCACCTTCTTCACGGCCCTCTAAAATGCTAATCAATGCGACAAGTTGAGTCAGCTCAAGTAGCGTTTTTTCTACTTTCTCATGGCCGAATTCGTTACTGCCTTTACTCTTGTTCGTTAACCACGCAATAAACTCCAATATATTGTTCCATCTGCTTTCCGCCGCGCGAGATTCCTCGTGATCGTATAAGTAAGCTTCGTATTGAATGCCTTTAATCAAATCGCTCAATACTTCTTCAGCCGGGTCTCGCACAGCACGCTCTTGTAACTTATTGATATATTGGGTAAATGTTAGCAGGTCGTCTAATTGTTTTGGCCCTAATTCCCCTTGAAAGTCACCTTCAAACGCCGCTGCAAATAATGATATTTCATGTTTGCTCGCAAACTCCCCCAAACGTTCTAATGTTGTACTGCCAATGCCTTTCTTAGGTGTCGTAGCGGCGCGGATAAAAGCAGGGTCATCATCTTCGTTGGCGATTAAACGTAAGTAACTAACGATATCTTTAATTTCCGCTTTATCAAAGAAAGATTGACCGCCAGAAATAGTGTAAGGAATTTTATTATTGCGTAAGTGTTGTTCTAATATGCGTGATTGATGATTACCACGGTAAAGAATCGCATAGTCTTTGTGATGTGTGCGATGCTCAAACATATGGGCCATTAGTTTTGTGACGACATTTTCTGCCTCGTGATTTTCATCACGTGCCGCGCTCACATTTAGCATGTCACCTGTCCCTAAGTCACTCCATAGTTTTTTCTCGAATAACTTTGGATTATTCGCGATCACATGGTTAGCCGCACGTAAAATGCGCACAGTAGAACGATAGTTTTGCTCTAGTTTAATGATTTTTAAGTCACTAAAATCTTTTGTCAATTGATTTAAGTTTTCTACGTCTGCACCACGCCAGCCATAAATAGCTTGGTCATCATCACCCACGGCAGTGAATTGTTTTGAAAAAGCGGTGAGCATTTTAACCAGCTTGTATTGGCATGCGTTGGTATCTTGATACTCATCAATCAGCAAGTACTTTAGCTTCATCTGCCATTTGTGTAGCGTCTCTGGGTTTTGTTCAAACAGCTCCACAGGCAACTTGATTAAGTCATCAAAATCGACCGCTTGATAGGCTTTAAGCGATTGTTGATACAGTTGATACACTTTTGCGGCTACCACAGCGAGCTCTTCATCTGCGGCGGCCTTAGCTTGATCTGGATTCACAAAGGCATTTTTCCAGCCAGAAATCTGCCATTGTGTTTTTTTAAGTAGCTGTTTATCGGTTGTGGCTAGAATGTCCGATAAAATTTTAAAGCTATCTGATGAATCTAAAATAGAGAACTGTGGTTTATATCCAAGTAGTGCAGCTTCTTGACGTAGTATTTTTAAACCTAAAGAGTGAAACGTAGCAATCGTCAGCCCTTTGGTTTTACTCCCACTAATGAGCTTACTTACACGTTCTTGCATCTCAATAGCCGCTTTATTCGTAAAGGTAATGGCTGCAATTTCTTTCGGCGAATAACCAACGTGATCAATTAAGTGTACAATTTTTTGTGTAATAACGCGTGTTTTGCCACTACCGGCGCCAGCTAGTACTAGCAATGGACCATCGACATATTTTACAGCTGCGCGCTGGGGTGAATTGAGTGCATTTAACATTTATTAGTTTCTAGAATCCAGCAAGATTTTCTGCTGAATAAAGTATTGATAGCCGTATTTTAACTGCTTACGAAAATAATAATCTAAATAAAATAAATTAAAAATATTCCCTTAAATGGCAAATACCATTTAGTATTATCCCAACTATGCAAGAAATTGATTTAAAAACGATTATCGTCATGTCAATGTTGCTTACCTTTATGCTATCAATGCTGTTAGGTATTTCGCGGGTGCATCACAAAAGTTTAAACGGTCCTGGTTATTGGGCTGTCGGCAATTTAGTGGTGGGACTTGGTATGGTGTTGGTGCTGATGCAACTCGACCATCAAGCGGTGTACTTGCCTGCTGCGGCACTCATTGGCGCTGGTTTAAGTCTGTATATTAATGGGATTCAAGCTTTTTCAGGTAAAAAGCCCGATCACCGCATTCCATTACTTGTCTTTTCTCTTCTATTTGTTGTCGACATTTACTTTAGTATGATTAATGAAGATATTCGAACGAATGTTGTGATTGATGCGTTAATTTTTGCGGGGGTGTACCTGGCTTGTGCTAGGTTGACGTTTGCGCAGGAAGAGGGCTTATTAGGTAATTTATACTGGGTTACCTCCACTTTATTTACCTTGTTGGCTATATTAATGCTTGGCCGTGCTATTTCTGCTTCTACTGTCGATATTGCCGTGTTTGATTCATTTGCAACTTGGCCAGTAAATGCTTATACGTTCATGGTGGGTGCTGTTTCTCAGTTCTTTATCTCGAGCTTATTCGTATTGATGTTGAGCTATAAGCTTAATAGTAATTTAGAAACGATGGTTACAGTAGATGGTTTAACTGGAATTTTAAATAGACGCGGTTTAGAGGATGCTTGCTTTAAAATGCATGGTCTTTGTAGGCGCATGCATGTGGGAATGGCTGTTTTATTGATTGATATTGATCATTTTAAAAAAGTGAATGATAAACATGGGCATTTAGTCGGTGATAATGTATTAAGACATACCACCAAAATAGTTGCTGAGGTCTTGCGTACGGGAGATGTTGCTGGCCGCTATGGGGGTGAAGAGTTTGTCGTCTTTATGCCAAATGCTAATGAGAGTGAAGCGTCAGTATTGGCTGAGCGCATTCGCACCGCAATTGCAAGCAAGCCTTTCGCAGAAGGAAAATTAGAAATACCTGTTACCGTTAGTATTGGCGTAGCAGATTCAATACATACTGGTTATGACTTTAAAGGTTTGGTTGCTGCTGCTGATACCGCCTTGTATAAAGCAAAGAATGGTGGCCGAAATAAGGTTATGCGACACACTGAAATTAAGTTGGCTCTGTAAGGCGTTCAACCTTCTTTACCTTCAATAGCCGTAGTCGTTTTCTTCTGTCCGGGTACTTTTTCAAGCATTGCTTTCCTGCTACTCGGCGTCTCTAAGCTAATGTGCCCGATTGTGCCGTGGCGGTAGTCAGTTAAAAAGACCATCGCAGTTCTTTCTAAATCCCAGTACCCGTCACGTTGTTTGTATGAACGCCGCTTAGCAATTGCCTCTAATAAGTCCACACCATCCATGGTTTTAACATCTAACTTCATTGCATCTAGTTTATAGCGTGCATTTAACAAGTCTGGGTAAGTTGGTAGTAAGTTGTCAGCCAAAAATATGGCAACATCTTCATCAATCACAGCATTTCGACCAATGGCATGGCTTGCCGCCAGCATAAACCCATCGCTATCGTGCGCAATACGTGGCCACATCATGCCGGGGGTGTCGATGATGTTCATCGTAGGATCTAGCTCAAAACGCTGCTGATTTTTTGTGACTGCAGGCTCATCACCTACTTTAGCTACTCTACGATTTAGCAAGGCATTCATTAGTGTTGATTTCCCTACATTAGGAATACCCATAATCATCATACGAAGTGGTTTTAGGTGCGTGCCACGATGCGGCGCTAGTTGACGACAGAGTCCAGGTATTTTTTTAGCATCACCTGGCTTTTTACAGGAAAGTGCAGCGGCTTTGGTGTTCGGTTGCGCATTGAAATGGTTGAGCCAAGCTTGTGTAGCTTGTGGGTCGGCTAAATCTGCTTTATTGAGTATCTTCAAGTTAGGACGCTGACGAAATAAACGCATTTCATCAATCATTGGGTTATGGCTTGCAGCGGGCAAACGTGCATCAAGTACTTCTATGACCACATCAATAAACTCCATGGTTTCCGCAGCCTTTTTGCGTGCTGAGGTCATGTGACCTGGGTACCATTGAATTGCCATTTTGACTCCGTTTAAAAATGCAAAATACTAAGTAGATTTGACTTATCCTGCCAACCTTACCGTCCTCGTTTCGCACCTCTATTTTTTGAGATGACAAAGTGAGTAGAAGTGTTTAGATAAAATCTAGCAGCATTTTAACATTAGCTAGGTCTTAGAAGTATTTAATGCTATCTGGTGCGTGGTGTGTTAGTAGGCTTAGATTTGGAAGTTGGAAGGCGCTTCAGGTAGTTTTAATTTTTTGCCAGAAGCAAGCATCTTTTGCATATCCTCAGCAGCTAAAGGTTTGCTGAAATGGTAGCCTTGCACTTCATTGCAGCCATGCATTTTTAGGTACATTATTTGATGGATTTTCTCAGTGCCTTCAGCCACAGTTTTAAGCTTAAGGTTTTTTGCTAGGCTAATAATAGTGTTTACAATCGGCGATTCTGAAGTCTTTGATGTGATCGTGTCTATGAATGATTTATCAATTTTCAATGTATCAATTGGAAGGCTGTTTAAGTAAGAAAGACTAGAGTAGCCTGTGCCAAAGTCATCTATTGAAATTTTAACCCCTAATGCCTTAATCTCATGCAATATCTCAAGGGTGTTAGAATAATTATTCATTAACAGTGATTCAGTGAGTTCTAATTCCAAGCTATCAGCTTCCGCACCAGTTTCTGACAATATAGATTGAATTATTTCAATTAAATTATCTTGTTGAAATTGTTTTGCAGAAATATTGACGGACATGGTTAGCTGACCTAAGCCTGCTCTTTGCCATGCTACCAATTGTTCACACGCTGTTCTCAACACCCACTCACCAATAGGTGAAATTAAGTTTGTTTCTTCAGCAATAGGTATAAATCTGTCAGGAGATATGTTGCCTAGAGTAGGATTTTTCCAGCGAATAAGTGCTTCTACGCCAACAATACTTTGAGTCCCAAGGTCCACTTTTGGTTGGTAATGTAGGCTAAATTCATTATTTTCAATGGCTTTATATAGTAATGAGATCATTTGCATGCGATCTGCCGCTTTATCATTAAGACCTTGCGTAAAAAATTGGTAATTGTTTCTACCTAGTTCTTTAGCGCGATACATGGCTATATCAGCATTCTTAATGAGTGTTTCTTCACTTTGCCCATCGTTTGGATAAACTGATATTCCCATGCTGCAAGTATTATTTAATTCATGATTATTGATGATTACCGGTTTAGTGACTGCATTCATTAACCTATTAACGACAGCCAATTTAATATTTTCATCAATTTCTTCAGAAAGTGCGACGACAAACTCATCACCACCAAAGCGCGCAACAGTATCTGTTTCTCTAACTTCAGCTTGTAATCGTCTTCCTATTTCCGTGAGTAACAAATCGCCAACACTGTGGCCCATGCTGTCGTTGATGACTTTAAAACGATCAAGGTCGATAAAAACTACCCACATTGGACTGCCTGTGCGATCTGAAGATTCCATTGCCGTTCTTAATCTATCTTTCAGTAAGGTTCTATTGGGGAGGCCTGTGAGGCTGTCGTACTGTGCTTTTATTCGTAATTGCTGTTCTCGTCTATGGGATGAGATGACAATGCCTACTCGACTAGCAAGTTCACGAAATTCTGCTAGGTATTTATATTGAGCGTCCAACTTAGTTTGAGTGCCCATTAACATAAATGCGTATATTTTGCCTTGCCAAAAAATTGGTAGCACCCACGTATATTCTGCGCCAAGCTCTGCCATAAATCTCTCATGCACTAAACTACTATTTAAATCACTTTGTGTTGTGTGGCCTTTGCCGTAACGCTTGATCGTCTCAATCTCGTTGTCAGAAATAGAAAAACGTGATGCTGTGAGACCATGGCCAGAAATAGTGCAATTACATTGCGCTTCATTTGCTGTTATTTCTTCTATTTGTGCTATGCAGAAAATAGCATTGGGCTCAAGTGATTGCATTCTTTCGATGACTAGTTTGACGGTCTTTTCAATATTTATTTTAGTCGTGATTTCTTTATCTATTTTGGCATATGACGATAGGGTATCGAATTGTTGCTGAATATAGGATGACATGTCATTAAAAGCATTTGCAAGCTCAGAAAACTCTGATTCACCACTCACTTCCACTGTCGTAAAATCGCCATTAGCAATTTTTTTAGTACTTTTAACTAGGTTTTCAAGCGGAACCATAGTCTTTCTAATTTGAATCAAGCTTAATAGGCCAACAATTAATAAACTAAGAACCGTAATCCCAATATAAGCACTACTGCCCACATATTCTTTCAAGTGATTTTGGGTTATTGGGTCTATACGACTAACTTTAAACTGCCACGGGTTGTTATAAAATTCCCCACGAAGAAACAACTCCCATGCACCGTGATTGAGGGCAGCATTTTTGATGTTGTTTTCAGGTATGTTTTTATAGCTTGAGCAGAATAACTTGGTGTTTGAATTGTCATTTATCTGATACGCACAGATGTTAATGTCTCGAGGAAAGTCTTGTTCATCTCCCCATAGATAATTTGGATTTATTTCAGCAATCAACAGGGTGTCCATTGGCGTGTTATCTGTACGACGCAACATTAGATTGATTTTTGGTGGTTCGCTTGCATTTTTGTTTTGCAAAACGACCAGTTGAGCCTTGCCCTGCTTGACTTTTGCTAAATGTTGCAAAATTTTTTGTGACACATATTGGTTACCGCTGTCGTTTAGAATTAAACCATCGGATGTGGCTTCTACTATAGAGCGAAATATAGATATATCCTTTGATGCTGTTTTGAGGCGTGTTTGTTGTTGAGTAGGGGAGGCTGTGAGTTGAGATGCCTGTTCTAAGCTGGTGCGGGCGTAGATAAGATTAGAAAAGACTGTTAATGCGTAACTACGGCTTTTTTCAACTAACGACTTGTGTTCGTAATTAATAACAAGCTGATTCACTTTTTGATTGGATAAAAGTGTCATTAGCATCGTTGGTATGATGGCTGCGGTGAGTAAAAGCATGGCTATGCGCCGGCTCACCTTGCTTTTTAAAAACGTACCAGTAATCTGCATTAAAACTTAATACTTTTTTGCAAGGTCTATAAAGCGGCCGTCATTGGCCCGTATGACATCATCTCTACCCGCACCGATAGAGATTTGCGTATGACTGCTACCATCTTTCCCCATGCTGTAAAGGTCAAAATCTGAATTTAAAGGGTTTAGTTTTTTATCTTTACGGTTGCCGCCTTTACCTTTTTTGTCGAATAAATTGAGGTATTGATAGGGGTTATCCCAGGGGTCTAGTCTGCCCGCTTCCCCAATATCAGCAAGGTTGTCTGGATAAACTCTTTCATCATTCCAATAAGCTTCAGCCTTACTGGCGATTGCGCCAATATCAGCCACTGCTAATGTGATGCGAGCCTTTTCTGTGTAATCCTGATAAGCAGGAATCACTATTGTAGCCAGTATGCCGATGATAGCGATTACAATAATAAGTTCTATTAAAGTTAATCCATTTGACGCTTTTCTTAATAAGTATGGGTTCATTCTCCGTTTCCATTGCCTTGTTTATCTTCACTTAATGTGAATATAAGCAATATTTATGCCATCTTGTATTGATGCTATATCAGTAATAACGGTATTTTTGTAGAATGCTTTAACTTGGGAAATAATAAGTTTTTATCGTGAATGAACTGAGTTAGCACATAAAGAATATGGCTAAGTGTTAATTAAGCCAGACATTAGTTTCCCTGAGCTGGTGCTAGGAAAGACAGTGCTAGCTACTTTTTCGCTATCAAGACCAAAACGCTCACCTAATGTGGAGGATATTAGCGTGTTTAAATTAAGTGTTGGATTTAAATCTCGGCCTTGAAAAAGGTTATTCTGGTTCAATCCTGGCCAGTCAGTGAGGACGCGGCCACCATTTAAATCGCCGCCCATCAACATGGCAACAGAGGCGGTGCCATGGTCGGTGCCGCCAGTGCCATTTGCAGCAGCGGTACGGCCAAATTCAGTCGCAACTAGGATGGTGGTTTTCTGCCAATTTTTACCCAACTGCTGCTGAAGTGCATTAATCAGGGTGTCGAGTGATGACAATTGACGTTTTAATCGATTATTTTGCGCACTATGTGTATCCCAGCCACCTGACTCTATCATTGCAATGCGTGGACCGTTCACTTTGTTAAGAAATTGCGCTGTCAGCTTGCCAATGCCAGCAGGGTTTAGTTTGGTTTTAGTATCTCCCGCCAAGTCATTTGCTTCCATTGCAGATGTCCATAGTGAATTCAGGAGTGGATCATGCGAGTACAATTCGCCCACACGAATTAATAGGTCATCAGGTGCATCACGCAAGTTAGACGGGGCGTATGCATTAACATTCATCTTGCCTCTTAACGCCATTGGAATAGATGAGGCAATCGCAATGGCCTCATTCTGTGCTGGCGGTAATAAATGTAGCATGCGGTTCATCCAGCCATCTTTGAATTGATAAGCTGCTTTCCCACCAGTTTCTAATACATTTTGCGCATCGAAATGAGAGCGGCTGCGATAGGGTGAAGCGACTGCATGCACAAACATTGCTTGTTTAGCTTGATAGAGCTTTGCTGTCGCTTTAAGCGATGGGTGTAACGCAAATATGCCATCAAGCTTTGTGGCTTGATTCACATTAATGGTTAATGCGCCACGTAGTTTTTTATATGCCGAATCTGCATATGGGATTACCGTATTTAAGCCATCAGCTGCACCGCGCTGGATGATAAAAATAAAGCGTCTATCGGTGTTGGCAGCAGCAAAGCTGACACTAGGTAAGCCCGCTAAAGACAAACCACTTAATGCCGACCAACGGATAAAGTCACGACGATTCATTTTTATCTCCTTAAAAACTCAGGACAAACGAGTAGTAAAGCCAAAGCTGTGTTCGCACTCTCAGCGCGTTGGATTTGTGTTAAGGTTTCCGTACTAACATTGCCGAGCAAAAGTTGATTCGCCAAATTTCTGGCATCTAAACGCCGACCAAGTGATGCACTATAGCGTTGCGCTAGCTCCACACGTCGCATGAGTGCATTAGGTGATGCCCACGTAGCGGCAATGTCATCATACCCAGCTGGTGAACCAGGTTTCCAAACTGGTTGACTTAGCTGCTTCATCACTTGTGCAACCTTAATCTTGTTCAAGCCTTGTTGGCCTAAACCTCTTAAGCTGGAAATAACCCATTCCCATGGTGTTTTAAACTTAGTATCAATTGCCTGCCAAACTTCAGGGGCATTAATTAGTGCAATATAAACTTCTTTTAAATTGCCTCCACTTTTTTGAAAAGCTTTGCTTAATGTATCAATTAATGTTTGTGGTGGTTGATCGCTGGTGAAGTGCCGTGCCAACTTAGTGGCTATATGTTTAGCTGTTGCAGGGTTTGTCGCCAGGTCATTTAGTACGGTCTCTGCTTGTGTTTGACCCGCCTGTGCGTAAAGTTTTCCTAAAATGGTCCGCGTGCCAGGCTCATGAATTTGTGGGCGATATGCAAAGCCATTAGCGCCTGCTGTAAATGGTTGCTTACTATTATTTTTGTTGGCGACGCTCCAACCAGTCAACGCTTTGGCAAACTCTGTAACATCTTGTTGATTGTAGCCACTACGCACACCAAGCGTATGTAACTCTAGAATTTCTCGTGCTAAATTTTCGTTAAGGCCAGCTTTCTTATTTGGTTTGCGTTTGTTTCTGCGCGTGGCGGCTTGGCTGTTAGGCCCCATGGATCTTGCTTGGTCTAGGAACAACAACATGGCAGGGTGCTTTTCAACGGCAAATAGCATGTCCTTAAAACTGCCTAAGACATAAGGTCTAATTGCTTCAAGCTCGTATGCGCCTGCTAAAGCAGTCACAGCTGGCTTTTGGATGGAAATGGCAAAATGGTTCGCCCAAAAATGGACTAAGCGTTCAATAAAGGGTGTGTTGGTGTTTAAGGCGCTAAGTGCTCTCGCTTTTATAGATTGATTATAGTCATTACGGATTTTTTTTCGCATGACTTTTCTAGCCGCTTGTTTATCAGACTTGCTCATGCTTTGCATTTGCATATTGCTACTACTGCCAACAATATCTTCACTGTTACGTTGGTTTTGCCATGCCTTTGGTTTTACTTGGTATTGGTTAAGTTGTGAGAGTAGCCATTTTTTAGGTGGTATCGATGGCGTTGATTGGTTTAAATGCACACCTAGCCCAAAGCGATTGATTGCAATCGCTTCTGCAGATAAGTGAATGTTTGTTTTCATGGCAATGCCTAATATTAAAGTGTCTTAATGGCTGAATGGTTACAAAACTGCTTCAATTATTTCGTCTCATTTTCCTTTGTTTCATTTTTTGTCTGAATGCCTTGCGTTCTGCTGGGGTCATTTTTTTCATCCTTTCACGGAATTTCCGTTTTATCTCTGGATCCATATTGCGCCATTTCTTGCGCAAGGCTTTACGTTTTTCTGGTGGCAGGCTTCTAAACTCTTTCATACGCTCTTTCACCAGTGCCTTTTCATCATCACTTAAATTTTTAAAGCGATTGAGTCTTTTTTTCACTTGCGTGCGCTGCTCTGGGCTCATCTTGGCCCAACGGTTTGCGCCTTTGCTTAAACGTAGTTGACGTTCAGGCGTTAACTGGCCCCACTGTTTTTTTACTGGCGCTAATGTTTCTTGTTGTTCTGAACTAAGCGTACCCCAGGCGATGCCTTCTGCATGGCTACTTAGGCTGGTGAGTATTAAGCTCAGTGTGAGCAATACGCCAACAAAAATTTGTTTATTGAGCTGAATCTTCATATGCTGCTCCTACATCTTTCATTTGCTTGTTATCTTCTGAATTAGGTGTTTCGATTTCGGATATTACTTCTTTTAAAATCAGTGTTTCGTCTTCATTAAACTCGCCTAGTAGTTCAATTAAATCAATGGGTAGCATTTCTTCTTGCGCATTGGCAAGGTTAAGAAAAGCGCTTAGGCACACTAGAAGTGTTAATTTAAATGGCATGCTGATTACACGCTTTGCGCCTCTAATTCATCCATCCAAAGGTAAAACCATGGATCGCTGATGATTTCTAAATCTTCTGGGTTCTCTAGCAATTCAAACATTGCTGTTTGGTCCAGTACGTTTGTATTGTTAGTGTCTTGCAATTGTGGCAAAAATAGCATGGCAGCTATGATGCTGCAAAAAGCGAAGCCTGTCGCTGGCATCCAATAGTTGGATTGCAATAGTGACAACCAACTTCTTTTTTTAGGTGGGTTAAGTGCTTCACGTCTTATGCTCTGCAATCGCTGCAAGGTTTCAGCATCTAATTGCTGAACACTCTCTTGTAAGCCTGATTTAATACGATTTTCTAATGGGCTTGTCATACTTGATGCTCCTTTAACGCTTCACGTAATTTCGCCAATGCACGCGCATAATGTGTTTTGACACTACTTTCGCTACACTGCATGGCTTGGGCTGTTTCACTAATGTCCAAGCCTTCCCAAAGCCGCAATAAAAAGACTTGCTGCTGTCTGATTGGCAGGCTTTGTAAAGCAGCCTCCAAATCTTGCATAAACTGTGCATCTTGTAGCTGAAAGTCTGGGGAATCACCAACTTCAGTTGGTTGCTGTTCAATTGGGTCTTCATGTACATCATCATCGCGATATAACCAACTCCGAAAACGGTTTCGCACTTTTTGTCGCCTGTGCCAATCTAGAATGCGTGATTGTAGAATGCTGTAAAACAATGGCTTCCAACTCGTTTCATCATGTGAGCTGTATTTTTGGACCAATTTCATCATAGCATCTTGCACAATGTCTAAAGCATCGTCTCGATTCCCCGTGGCAATCTGTGCCATACGGAAGGCACGATGCTCGATGTCTGCTAAAAAAACCTGCATTAGCAATTTTTCTCAATCATCATGCCTTATATGGTGCCATTTAATTCAATTGCATGCATTACTTATTAGCACGTCTATCTAAACGTTTATTAATACGCTCACCTTTTCTATCTAAGCGGTTATCAACGCGATTGCCGCGGTTGTCTAAACGGCGATCAATTCGGTTACCTTTTCTGTCTAAGCGCTGATCAATCTTATCGCCTTTATTTCTTAAATACTCTGCACGTTTTTCATGGCCGTTTGCTTCTGCTTTGTCAGCACGGTTATCAAAACGATCTTCTATTCGATCACCTTTACTATCTAGACGGTCTTCAATACGGTCACCTCTGTTATCTAAACGAGCCTCTCGGAGGTCGCCTTTTTTGTCTAATCGATTTTCGATACGGTCACCAACCTTATCCAAATCAACTTGTGATTGTGTATCCTCCGCCATTACGTTTGCTGATAACAATAAAGCAAATATAGTACTTGAAATAGTGATTGTTTGTTTCATGCCTTTTCTCCAATTTCGATGTTTAATTTAGGGTTGAAAGTTGCTACCCTTACTAGCTAAGACGCAGAAGTCTGCAGTTTGACGACAAGAAAACTAAAATATTTATTCATTAAGTATTTTTATATGGTTTGAGTAATTATGGTGTGAGCAATATAAAATAGATGGTATGCAATTACCGCCAGAAGTAAAACCTAACCAATCTATTCCGCTGCTGCAAGCGCTACATATCCTTACGCGTGATGGCAAGTTAAATCAAGACAGCAGACGTAAGCTTAAGCAGGTATACCATCTTGTTAATTTTATTGAACCATTATTAAAAGAAGTATTAGCTAAGCAAGACAATCCAACTTTAGTTGACCATGGAGCAGGGAAGTCTTACTTAGGCTTTATTTTGTATGATTTGTTATTAAAGCAGCTGCCAGCGGGCCAGGTAATTGGGATAGAAACACGTGCAGATTTGGTGGAGAAATCCAAAGCGCTAGCGCAAGAGTGTGGTTTTAAGCGGATGCAGTTTGAGCATTTAAGTGTGACTGAGTCTATGGCGTCACCTAACATTCCTGACAAAGTGGATATTGTGACTGCTTTGCATGCCTGTAATACGGCCACGGATGATGCCATTCAGTTTGGTTTAAGAAAGCAAGCGCAGTACATGGTATTAGTCCCTTGTTGCCAAGCAGAAGTGGCTGAAGTGATGCGTAAGAACAAGGCAGATAGTTTAAGTAAAACACCACTTTCGGAGATATGGCGGCATCCTATTCATACCCGTGAATTTGGTAGCCAACTGACTAATGTGCTGCGTTGTTTACAGCTGGAGTCGGCTGGATATAATCTGACAGTCACAGAGCTAGTGGGCTGGGAACACTCCATGAAGAATGAACTGATTATTGCTAAATATACAGGTCAAAAACGCAAAAATGCACGTGAAAGAATAGAGGCAATTTTAGAAGAGTTCAATTTAAATGAAATGCAAAAACGTTTCATGCTTGAATAGTCGCTCCAACTTTTTTGTAATGCTCGCAACTATTGGCAGACTAAGTTGGTAATCATTAGAGTTATAACCATAGCGAGCTTTGATTTGCTAACATAGACTAACTTCTCAATTATCAGGGTGTTTTACATTTAGTTATGCTAAGTTTTACCTTTAAAGCTTTTAAAAAAACAATCTTTAATAAATATACATTTGCTAGCATCGTGTTAGTCAGTGTGTTTGTTGCTGGTATTTTCGCTAATAGTAAAGTGTTCAAGCCAGACTTGCATCGCCTTTATATGGAATCGATGATGGTGAATGATCAGCCGCCAGTGATTTTCATCCATGGCGTGCTGGGCAGCAAACTGAAAGACACCAATACCCAAGAAGACCTTTGGCCGGGTTCTATTAGTCGGTTATTACTGCACAATTACGCTGATATTGCATACGAAGTTAATGCCGATACTTTAGAACCTTTACCTAGCAAAGCGGTGGCTTATGAAATCTCTGATGGCGCTGCAGGTAAAGATTTTTACGGAAAAATTGTTCGTACACTATCAGATACAGGTGGTTATAAGCTTTCTAAAGTAGGAGAGAAGGTTAACCCCAAGCAAAAAAACTATTATGTATTCCATTATGATTGGCGGCAAGATAATGTTATTAGCGCTGCTAAGTTGGCCGATTTTATTGAGCAAGTCAGGTTGGATTATAACGATCCTAAGCTAAAGGTTGATATCGTGGCGCATAGTATGGGTGGCTTAATCACACGTTATTACATTCGTTATGGTAAGCAAGATGTTATTGGCGATAACGATTTTGATAAAAGAATCAGTATGTTTGGTGCCGAGCGCGTGCGTCGTGTCATCCTCCTTGGTACACCTAATTTAGGTTCCGTTAAAACACTCAATTTGTTTATTCAAGGTGTGGATATAGGTATTAACCAAATTGGTACTGAGACATTGGCAAGTATGCCTAGCCTATACCAATTATTTCCACATCCTCTCGTTAATTGGATTGTAAAAAGTGACGGGTCACCACTCGAGCGAGATCTGTTTGATGTTAATGTTTGGCGTAGCTTTCAATGGTCTATATTTAATCCAAAAGCCAGACAACGAATTTTAGATGGTTTTGAAGATAAAGCAGCAGGACAACAATATTTATCAACGCTTGAACAGTATTTCGAGAAAAATCTTGAGCGTGCAAGGCGCTTTGTTTGGTCTCTCAGTATTCCATTGCCAGATAATCATCCCAAACTAATTATTTTTGGCGGCGGATGTTCGTTGACTTCAGCAAGAGTTATTGTAGAAGAGGTGAATGGTGCATCTGTGGTGCGTATGCTGCCTAAGGAAATCACTCAGCCAGTGGAGGGTATTGATTATGATGCTTTATTGCTAGAACCTGGTGATGGGTCTGTAACAAAAGCTTCTTTGCTTGGACGCAATACATTGGATCCAAGTGTGAGACGGCATAAGTACATTAACGTACCAATCAAGCAGTCTTTCTTTTTGTGTGAATCTCACAATAGTTTGACTGGGAACCTTAATTTTCAAGACAATTTATTAAATACATTACTCACAAGAGACGAAACTGAGTAAAAGAGGCGCGCTATGAAACATTTAAAACAAATCATGCTGTTCACCACGCTTGCTGGCGTACTAGCGCTAGCGACGCAGGCTGTCGTGTTTGCGGATAAATCGCAGCAGGTGACGTATCTTGAGCAAAACTGGACTGAAAAAGACCGTGAGTATTTCTATTTTGCTGATCAAGGTTCGCGTTTAATTCCTTACGATTACTTTTTGCATTTGGAACAGGCGGATTCAATAAAGCTATTTCGTCGTGATGCAAATATGAAGCGTATTGGCTTGATTCCTGCATTAAAAAGCAAAAATAATCCAGATGCTTTACCTATTGGATTGACGCGGAATGGCGATCATATGGGCCCGACTTGTGCTGCTTGCCATACGCAGCAAATCACCTATCAAAATGAGACCATTCACATTGATGGTGGCCAAGCCTTCTTTCACCTAAATCAATTCTTAATGGATTTAACAGCATCATTAAAGGCGACGTTAGATAACCCGGAAAAATTTGACCGTTTCCAGCAACGGCTCTTAGGCGAGAGAGGGTCAGACAAAGAAAAAGAAGCATTAAAAGAAGGCTTGCAGGCGTCCTATAAAAAACGTTCTGAACATATGCTACGTAA
>JBJPGD010000001.1:0-53024 GCA_048595445.1 Methylophilaceae bacterium | reverse complement strand
GAAGAATCATGCTATTCATGCTGGCATATCAGAACAACATATCGATCTATCCGCAACACTAGCGCATGACAGTCATGATGGTTTCAGTAAAAAAGATGAAACTGGCCATAAGGACCAATTCACAAGTAACAGTCAACATGTAAAATTAAAAATTAAACCAACTAATTTTTTAAGATTTACTGCTGAAGGCACAAGCTCTCGCAACGATACAAGATATGTAAATGCATTAACCAATGCTGAATTTGAAGGCGATCCTAGACAAGTCACTAAAAGGCCTTTTAATCAGACATACACACACCAAGCCCTCGACAGTGATAGATGGCAGCTTGCAGCAGAATATGACGCTACAGAGCATTTCACACTAAAAGCCTCTCACTTTAGAGAAGATAAAACCTCAGAGTTTATTAACTTCTTTAGTGTGTCCGATTATGACTACGAAGGAAATGAGTTAAGTATCAGCTTTACTGATGAAACTTTAAACGCAATAGTAGGCTTACAAAATTTTGATGGTGACCGTAAAACTAGCACTAACGTAACCACAAAAGATAACGAAGCTTATTTCGCTAGCATAGAACATCAAGCCGATTGGCTTGCCAGTTGTTTAACACTATCGGTAGGAGCCAGAAAAGAAAAGGTAAGCTATGCTTACAAACCGAATATAGGACATGTGCTAAAGCAGAGGGATAGCTTGACTGCTTGGGACATTGGGGCAAATTATAGGTTTACACCTGAGTTATCTGTATTTGCTAATTACAATCGCGCTTTCCAAGCACCTGATATAGATAGGTTCTTTCTTTTTAGCGGTGGGTTTAACCGTTTTATTAAACCCGCCAAAGTTAAAACGTTTAATATTGGTTTAAATCACTCCACGCCTAATAACCGTCTAAAAATCAGTGCATTCCATGCAGACTTGGATGATGAGATTTACCTTGACCCCACAATTGGTTTCTTTGGGACAAATAGTAATTTAGATAAAACCCATAAGTTTGGTTTGGAAATCCAAGACAACTATAAGTTTAATCGTGCACTCAATGCTTCTATCATCTATAACTATACGCAAGCTAAGATTGATAAAGAGAACAGTGCTGCAGGCGCATTTAATGGCAAGCACTTACCTGGCGTGCCCAAACATACCGTTGTGGCTAATTTAAATTATAAGTTTCTTGGCAATGCTTCCGTTAACTTGAACCATAATTGGCGTTCAAAAGCTTATGCATATAATGATTTTCAAAATAACTTTACACAAAAACAAGATAGCTACAATTCAACTAATGTAGCTGCCCGTTACCAATACAAGAATTTAAATTTCTTTGCCTCTATCAATAATATATTTGAAGAAGAAAATTCGGTTCAAGTACAAGACGATGGCATTTTCCCAGTAGATTTTGTACGCACATGGCGCATTGGGATGAAGGCAGATTTTTAAAAAAATGGTATGATAGCAGCCATGAAATTGGAGAAAGTTATGAACACATCACAAATTAGCAAACAGCTTATGATAGCTGCTGCATTGGCATTCTTTATGCTGTTGACTCGCGGTAGCCATGTGCTGACACAGGTATCATTACCAGATGCCAGTATCGTATTATTTTTACTAGGTGGTTTATTCTTAAAACGTGCTGGCTGGTTTGCTGCGTTTTTTGTTTTAGCGACAGTGATTGATTTTGGTGCGGCGGCTTTTGATCCTGCTCAAGGCTTTTGTTTAACTGATGGCTACTGGGGTCTTATTCCTGCTTATGGTGTAATGTGGTTCGGTGGCCTATGGTTAAGCAAGCAAAAAGACATGTTTGCAGCAATGCCATACGCAGCAATCACCATGCTCACTAGCTTAGTAGCGTTTGTGATTTCTACACAAACTTACTATCTATTCTCTGGCCGTTTTCCAGCAGCAGGCATCATAGAGTCTATGATGCATGGTTGGGTATACTTACCTAGCTGGATGGGGTTTGCGGCTATGTATTTTGCAATGGCTTGGGCAAGCGCAACTTTGTTACGTACGATTAAACCAACACAAGCAGCTAGCATTTAATATCTGGCTAAGCTTTAAAGCCGCTTAAGGTTAAGCGGCTTTTTTATTGTTTTAAAGGGTCAATATGGTTGAATTCAAATTAAAAGGTGAATACATTGCATTGTGTGATTTATTAAAAACTGAAGGTATTGCAGACAGCGGCGGCCAAGGTAAAGCATTTGTTGCAGAAGGCCTCGTAACTGTAGACGGACAGGTTGAGTTGCGCAAAACCGCCAAAATACGTGCAGGCCAGGTAGTAGAGTGCATGGATAACCAAATTAAACTCATTTGATCAAAGCCATAAAAAACCCGCAAGCGCTAGACTTGCGGGCATATTTAAATATTCGACCAGTTTAAATAATTATAGTGCTGGTATGCGCAACATTTGGCCTGGATAAATTTTATCTGGATGGCTCAACATTGGTTTATTCGCTTCAAAAATAACTGGATACTTCATTGCATCACCATAAAATGATTTAGCAATTTTTGATAACGAATCACCACTCACAACAGTATGGAACTGTGCATCAGGTTCTGTATTAGTCACAGTCATATTATCTTCTACATCTTGCACACCTTTAACATTACCGCAGCATAACAATATCTTCTCTTTTGTTTCTTGTGTTTCAGTTATACCCGCAACCATGACAGTGCCTGTCTTACCATCAAACCCAATATCTAGGTTCTCTGCTTCTAACCCCATCTTAGTGACGTAACCTTTAATCGCATTACCTGCGGCTTGGTTTGCAGCAGCAGTTTTCTCTGCAGAAGCTTCTGCTTTTGCAGCCTCCTCAGCCTGAGCATCACCAATACCTAGTAGTTTTTCTCCAGCATCTTTAATAAATGAAAACAATCCCATTTTTTTCTCCTTTTATTATATCGATTAGTGTTTTTAATATTACACAATACCAATGGTAGTCCAATTTATTTATTTTTACTACTTTCTACAGATTAAACATTATTAAATGTTCCCAGATAAGTAATATTTGCTATAATTCGCGACTTGCAAATTATTTATTTAGTTGCAATGTTGGCCCGATAGCTCAGTTGGTAGAGCAGCGGATTGAAAATCCGCGTGTCACTGGTTCAATTCCAGTTCGGGCCACCAATAAAATCAAAGGCTTAGTTTTTACTAGGCCTTTTTTGTTGCCTACTCTTCATATCGACTAATCATTAACCTAAAAAGAAGTTGTGCTATTCAAGCACTATGATTATTAGGTTGATGAATTTTTTTAGATAAGGCAACATAATGCTTTATTTAATAAGTCGTCCCTGCAGCACACCCATGTCATGTCGGCCATATTGTTATGATGCCGGGCAAATCATTAAAGAGAGATATTAATGACAATACATCACTTTGATACGTCTTCCATTAATCGCATTAGCGCTGAAGCACTGACTTCTAGAGCTGTCAACCACCCTTATTTACATGCCTTTCGAGATGGGGATTTGCCGAATATTGAGTTAGCAATTAAGGATTTCGCATTTCAATATGGCATCTACAGCAAGCAGTTTCCCCGTTATTTGTCGGCTGTTATTAACAATCTCAACAGCTCCGAACATCGACGGGTCCTGTTAGAAAACCTAACAGAAGAGCAAGGTGATACGCATGACGTTGAGCTGCCGCCTGATGTGCTCGCAAGCATCACTGACGTGCCTCACGCGAAGTTATACCGTCGCTTTCAAGAGGCTGTGGGGGTTGACGACCATTACCGAGACACAACACACCAAATCCAAGCCGCTGTTTTATGGCGTGACCAATTTTTACAGCTATGTGAGATAGATGAATGTGTCGGCATAGGGGCCATTGGCATTGGTACTGAGTTTATTGTTTCTAGCATTTACCATCAAATTCTTAAAGGGCTGAAAGCACATAGCGACTTAACGGTGATCGAGCGCGTTTTCTTTGACCTGCATAGCCAATGTGATGACGAACATGCAGCCCAAATGATCTTAATTGCCAAAGATTTGGCTAAAGATAATACAGCCTATGAAAGAATTGAATATGGGGCCAAAATGGCTCTCAATATGCGTGCTATGTTTTGGGATAAAATGCTAGAGCGTGCCCAGCATTTTTCCGCTTCCACATCCTCAACGGGCAAGAGGCTAACGGTTGTTTGATACTGAAAAAGTCTACGATGACAATGCCGATAAATGGCTGCGCTTAACACCGAGCTCTTTATCTGACTTTACTGCCCGCCCATCGGTCTTTGAAGCCTGCGGAGAATTAAATAATCGCTCAGTCTTAGATATTGGCTGTGGTGAAGGTTACTGCGCTCGCGAATTAAAACGTCGGGGTGCAGGCGATTATCTTGGCCTCGATTTGTCATCACAGATGATTGAAGCCGCAAAGGCGCAAGAAACCAAGGACAAGTACGGCATTGAATACCGCGCCTGTAATGTTTCAGAGTTTGTACCTACTCGGCAATTTGATCTCTGTATTGCGGTATTTCTATTTAATTATCTTCGTGTGTCAGAAATGCGGCAGGTATTTTCAATGGTTTACGATGCTTTGTTACCAAATGGCGAATTCATTTTTAGCGTGCCACACCCCTTATTTCCCTTTGTACGTGATGAACAAGCCCCTCCCTTCTACTTTGAATCTGAAGGAAAGAATTATTTCACATCGGTCAATGAGCAGTTTGAAGGGAAAATCTGGAAGCGTAATGGCGAACCATTACACGTACAATGCGTACACAAAACATTAAGTGATTATTTTGATAGCTTGCGGCTTGCAGGCTTTTCAAAAATGCCTGAAGTGAAGGAGTTAACTGTGACAGCAGAGCTCGCTGAAATGGATCAAGATTTCTTTGGCCCATTATTAAATCAGCCTTTGCACGTCTTATTTAAAGTCTCAAAATAATGGCCTCCGTCAATGCACAGCCAACACAAGGTCAACACTCCCTCCCTAACTCGCTCATCGGGCGCTTATTGCATTTTGCTGAAGTATCACCCTTACATGATGCGGTAGTCACCCCCAGTTTTACATTATCTTATAGTCAATTGGCCGAGCGGGTTATCACACAAGTAACCGCACTCAAAAACATCGGCATTTCTTCTGCGTCGATTGTCGGAATTAACTGTAGTGATGATGCACAGCATCTAGTGTTATGTCTTGCCACGACGTATATTGGTGCAACCTCATGCACCCTACCCTCATATGAAGGAGCGGAAGCGCACAAGACAATCATCGAATATAGTGGCGTGACCCATATTCTTGATGGCACTACGGCACTAGATCTGGCATCTCAAAACGGCCTTGCGAATTTACCACCTACTGAAAAACCGGCCTCTATGGCTTGCTTACTTTTCTCTACTTCCGGCACCACGGGTGAGCCTAAACTAGTTGTTCATCATGACAGTGATCTGGTCGAACAAGCGCATCGCCATATTGGTTCGAAACAAGAAAGGTTTACTTGCCGCGCATCCATGGAGCACAACTTTGCCAAGCGCCACCGTTTATATTGTTTAGCTGTCGGCGCAAGCAATGTCTTTCTTAGTGGAGAATCAGAGGCCGTAGTTAAGGAGTGTCGCACTCTGAAAGTGAACGTGATGCATGTGTCTTCTTTTCAAGCGCAAGAGCTCCTCAATCAGCCTAATATCAATCAATTGGCTGTCATTCGACTTAAGTTGGGCGGCTCCCATGTGCCACTGTCGCTACGAACCGCATTACGGGCAAATATAACGCCTTATTTACAAGCTGGATACGGCACTACTGAAACCGGCGCCATTGCCTTTACTGATCCAGATGATAGCGATGCGGGTGAAAGTGTTGGCCGAGCATTACCCGGCATACAGATCCGTTGCGTCGATACACTACGAAAACCACTCAAGCAGGGTGAGCGTGGTGAAGTAGCCATTCGCTGCAAAGGGCTATTTCGTGGTTATCACGGCAAACCTGAACTCACTGCCAGGCGATTAGAAAAAGGCTGGTTTTATACTGGAGACATGGCGTACCTTGATGAACAGCAGCGTATCCACTTGTGTGGACGCTCTGATGATATGTTCACCTTTAATAGCATGAATATTTATCCGCAAGAGATAGAGTCTGAGATTCGGCAGTTTCCAGATGTTATTGATGCTGTTGTACTCCCGAAACCATCTTCTGTCCATGGCAATATTCCAATTGCATTGGTTGTCTTTAATCAGGCAATGAGACCTGATTTACCAGCACTTAGAAAATTCGTTCAGAAACGGGTTGGTGTTCGCAGCCCCAGGCATTACACCTTTGTCGACAAAATCCCCACTAATTTGTCAGGTAAAGTTTCACGGGCAGAAGCGACAAAGCTAACAGAGAAAAGCGAACCAATACGACAAAAACTGATTAACTTGCTTGATGAGCCGTTGATACAAAACGTTAGGCCTTCACAAATTAAGGATTTTATCGATGGCAAGAGAGATCTCTCTTTTCGCAAATTGGACATGGACTCACTGGCCCGTATGAATCTGCTGGTCTCACTAGAGACAAATTATGACATTGTCATCGCGCCGCAAGAGTTGGCGCGGCTTCGCACACTAGGGAGGCTAGCCTCTCGGATGTTAACGTTGCCTGAAACGCCGGTTGTGCAGCAAGCGCCTGACCTTCCACATGTGAGTTTCGACAATGTAAAAAGTGCACAGACGTCGACACCTTACATCGTCCGCTTTCTCCAACGTCTTTGTGGTTATTGCGAAACGGTCGCACAATTAAATCAAACCTTCGCTAAGCTGGAACATCGACTAACGCCTCTTGAAGTAGCGTATTTAGATCAGGCGCATGCCGAGGGCCAGTTGGTAGCGCATGCTACTGCTGAAAAATTTCAAACAGCGCTCTCTTCTTGGTTAAATGAAACCAAGACCTTAATGTTTAATAGTGGTAAAAAAGTGCCAGAGCCTTTTGTTATGCAGCGCATCACACCAAAAATAACTTTGTTTTCTAGCCAGACAAGCAGCACTAAAAAAACACTCCTAGTTGCCTTTCCCCCTCGAGATGTTCGCCATATGATGATGCCAAATGCTGTATTATTGCAACATATTGATGCAGCAAAATATGACCTACTTATAGTCACACCAATGGATGAGGGTGGTTATCAGTTTGGTACTCTACCCTTTGGTAAAAAGCTTAATCAACAGGCACACTGGCTTAGCCAGCAAGTCTGGTTTAAGCCATATCAACACATTCGCACTTTAGGTTTTAGTGCTGGCAGTTTTCCCGCCATTGCGCTTGGCTGCTTATTACAAGCAGAAGTTGCGCTGAGTATTGCTGGTCGTTTTCACAAAAAACAACACTTTCTTATTAATTTAGACAAAATAATGACAATGCGGCAGACCCTTAAAAAAGGACGCTGTCAAAAAGTCTTAATCAGCTACTCCGCCCATAATGCGCGTGACCAGAGGTTTGCAAGTTTTTTCGCCAAAGCATGTAAGGGTAAAGAAATTGCCATCGAGATAAAAACAGAAAGGCTGCCCCATTTACTACTGCGAAGGCTAGCCGAACGTGGGGAGTTGGCCGCTTATTTTGCGCAAACATTGTTTGCTAAACCAAATAATGCATTTTTTAACAAAAATCGGCAAAAAGAGATCATCAGTTTTCCACTATCTTCCAAAGCCACAACGGATGCTCAGTTATAACTTAAGCGCCTCTTAGTGCCACTTCATAGACTTAACGCTTCAAGCTTTTACTCACGACCTCAAATACATCATTAGATAAGTTAGTGGTTTCCATAATAGCTTCTAGTGCTGCTTTCATTTTTGCTTGCAGTGCAGGCGTGTAGCGCCTCCATTCTTTTAAAGGCGTGACTAAACGCGCGGCAATTTGTGGGTTAATTGCGTTCAATTCAATAATCACATCTCTTAGTATTGCATAGCCTTGTCCACTTGGATCGTGGAATTTAACAGCATTATTCACTACAAATGCTGAGTAGAGTGAGCGCACACGATTTGGGTTTTTAATATTAAATTCTACGTGATTGCGTAATTTTTCAAAATCATCAAACGTGGCTTTTCTGTTAGCCAATGCTTGTAGTGAAAACCATTTATCAACGACAAGCTGGTAGCCTTTAAATCGGTTGTAGAAATCAGAAAATACTTCATCGCGTTCTGGTTTTGTACTGTCAGCTAAGCAAGATAGCGCTGCGACTCGGTCGGTCATATTATCCGCATGATCATAGTGTGCCTTGGCGCGCGCGGCACAGCCTGTGCCGTTGCTCACGGTTAATAGTTCAAGTACGATATTTTGCAAGGCTCTGCGCCCCATGGCTGCTGGTGAGATGGCAAAGCTACCTGTATTGCCATTTGCTTCATATAAGCGCACTAATGCCGTTTTATGCTCGCGCTTGACTGATTTAAGAATATGCGTGCGTGCGTGGTCAATCGCCGCGGGGTCTATTACTTTTTGCGTTTGCGCAACGTCTGTTACTGTAGGGAGTGATAGTGCGCGAGCTAACAGGGCTTTGTCGCCTTTCCCGTCTAAACCTTGTTCAATGATAATGCCAAAGTCAGCAACAAACTCAGCAATATCGGCTTCACTATCAACCATCACACGTTCAATAGCACGCAAGGCCAGTGTTTGGCCTGCTTCCCATTTATTAAATCCATCAGTATCGTTAAGTTGCAATAGGCGAAGGTCATTATCAGTCAGATCTGTAATTAATTTTACCGGGGCAGAAAAGCTACGCAAGATAGATGGCACAGGGCGCGCATTCACATTATCAAATGTGAAGTGCTGTTTACGTTCTGTCATTTCAAGCGTCCGCGTGGCATGTGTTTCATTGCCTTTCTCATTCAGCAAACCAACCGCAACGGGAATCAGCAATGGTTTTTTATTAGTTTGATCTGGTGTGTCAGGTTGTGATTGCTGTAGCGTCAGCGTGAATTGCTTCTGCTCTTCATTATAGTGACTAGAAGCTGTTAAGGTTGGTGTGCCAGCCTGTTTATACCATAAGAAAAATTGCGACAGTTCGCGGCCTGAGGCATCCGCCATGCATTGCACAAAGTCGTCACAGGTGACAGCATGTCCGTCATAACGTTCAAAGTAAAGATCGGTTGCTTTGCGGTATGTCTTTTCACCCAATAGTGTATGTTGCATACTAATCAGTTCAGCACCTTTTTCATATACGGTCATGGTGTAAAAATTGCTAATCTCTATAAAACTATCAGGTTGCACCGAATGGGCGAGTGGCCCTGCATCTTCTGAGAACTGGAAGCGGCGTAAATGCGTAATATCATCAATGCGCTGCACATCTCTAGAGTTCATATCAGCGCTGAACTCATGATCTCTAAATACGGTTAAGCCTTCTTTTAGTGATAGCTGGAACCAATCACGACAGGTAACACGATTGCCAGTCCAGTTATGAAAATATTCGTGTCCAATGACACCTTCAACACGCATATAGTCTGAATCAGTAGCCGTTTCTTGATGCGCAAGCACCAGCGCAGTGTTGAAAATATTGAGCGATGTATTTTCCATTGCCCCCATATTAAAATCACTGACAGCGACGATATTGAATAAATCGAGCTCATATTCACGGCCGTATTTTTCTTCATCCCATTTCATGGATTTTTTCAGCGACACCATCGCATGGTCACACTGATGTTCATCACCAGAGCGTACATAGATATGCAGGTCTACTTTGCGACCAGTCATGGTTGTGAACGTATCTGCTATGCGCACTAAATCACCAGCGACCAATGCAAACAAATAGCAAGGTTTGGGGAATGGGTCGTTCCACACTGTGTAGTGGCGACCATTTCCCAACTCGCCAGACTCCATTAAGTTACCGTTAGACAGCAACACTGGGTATTGCTTTTTATCACCTTCAATGCGGACAGAAAAAGTACTGAGCACATCTGGACGGTCTTGGAAGAATGTAATGCGACGAAAGCCTTCTGCCTCACATTGCGTGCAGTAGGTACCTTGAGATTGATACAAGCCTTCAAGCGCTGTGTTTGATGCAGGATCAATTTCCGACGTGATTGTGAGCGTAAACTTCTTAGCGGCATCTTTAATTGTCATCTTACTGTCGACAATCGTATAGCCGTCAAACGGCGCGCCATTCAATTCAACCGAAGTGATAATTTGATCTTGCCCATTTAATATCAAGTCTTTTGAGGCACTATCAGGGTTTTTTAAGTAATGCACTTCTGATTTCACAACTGTTTTACTATCAAACAGTTGAAAATATAAATTGATATGACTTACCTTATAAGGGGCTAGGGTGTAGTCTTTTAGGTAAATTGTCTTTGGCGTTGCTTTTGTTTCTATTGCCATCATGTAAGCGTCTCTTTATTTTCTGCGTTATTCGACAGTATAAAAGAGATTACGTTTTGTCACGCAAATTTAAAAGTTCTTGCTTGAGGATTACGCCTTTTTCACAAACTCAGATTTCAGCTTCATTGCACCAAACCCGTCAATTTTACAATCGATATCATGGTCACCGCCAACTAGCCTTATATTCTTCACTTTAGTCCCTACCTTAACTACTGATGATGAGCCTTTCACTTTCAAGTCTTTAATCACAGTAATCGTATCCCCATCATTTAGAACATTACCATTGGCATCTTTTATTTGAGAGCCCTGGTTCGTATCTTCCACATCAGATTGCGACCACTCATGTGCGCATTCTGGGCACACATACAAGCCTCTGTCTTCATAGGTATATTCTGAATTACATTGTGTGCAATTAGGCAAAGCACTCATATAAAAACTCCGAAAATAAGACAAAACCAGTCATAGGGGAAACATGTGGATTATAGATGAAACATGCCTACAGACCCCGCATTTCACACTTAAGCTTGTTGAAAGTGTTGAGTTGTTGGTTGAATTTGATATTTCATGTGTACAATACCTGATTAAAGAGGTTTTAAAATGAAGATCTATTCTGAAATTGAGTCGTCAGAGTTATTTAACTTAGCCGCTAGTAGCAACGTATTACTTGTCGACGTACGGAATGATGACGAAGTGGAGCGCGGCATGATTGCTGGGGCAATACATATTCAACTTTCGATGTTGCCTTTGCAGTATGAAAAACTCGCAAAAGCAACCACTGTCGTTTTTTATTGCCATAGCGGCATACGTTCTGCCCATGCAGCTGATTTTGCCATTGCTAAGGGCATTAATGGTGTGCATAATTTAGTAGGTGGCGTGGTCGCTTGGACGAACGCAGGCTATACATTAACAACCAATAAATAATATTGTTGGTTATTTTCACGAGAATAAAACATGATGGAATTTGATAAAGAAGTTGATGCAAGCAATCTAAATTGCCCACTACCTATTTTACGTTGTAAAAAAGGGTTAAGCGATATGGAAGCAGAACAAACTTTAAAGATTATTGCGACTGACCCTGGATCGGTCAAAGATTTTGAAGCTTTTTGCAAACAAACAGGGCATGAATTATTACAGCTAGATGAAGCGGATAGCGTATTTACGTTTTACATCAAGAAACGCATTACTGAGTAATCAAGCATCGCTTAAACATCAGCCATTAATACTTCTTTCTATAGGCTCATTAAATTGGACATGCCCCCTTTTATAGAGACCCCTACTTATTTAACGATATTTTGCTCTACGCGTTCACGTATTTTTGATAGAAAAAATAATACAAACGGTAGCATCATCAAGCCACCAACAATAATCAACGCCCAGCCTGGCACATTCGCCTGAAATGAAGCTGGCAACACATCAATACCAGCAAACATTTTAGCAAGGCCAAGCCCAACTAGTACTGTTCCTAGCCCATCTAACAAGATAAGGCCTAATGGAAGTTTAAAAGATTTTTTCTCACTCATGACCCCACCTATTTTAGTTTGGCTAGTTGTGCGTTCAGCTTTTCTAAACTAGCTGTAAATTGAAGCACACGGGCTTTCTCTTGCTCAACCACGTCTACTGGTGCACGTGCTACAAAATTATCGTTATTCAACTTGCCATTTGCTTTTGCAATTTCACTTTCTAAACGTGACACCTCTTTGCCTAAACGCTCTTTCTCAGCGGCTACATCAATTTCTACTTTTAGCATCAGCTTAAAGTCACCAACCAACATCACTGGGGCATCTGCATCTGGTAACTCCGCGGTAATTTCAACACTATCTAACTTAGCCAATGATTTAATGTATGGTGCGTAAGTCTTTAATTGTGGAGCATCACCTGCTGCCACTAAAGGCACCTTAGCGGCTGGAGAAATACCCATCTCACCACGCAAGCTACGACAAGCATCTACGCATTCTTTCAGTTGCGTTACCCATGCCTCTGCTTCCGCATCAATCTTTTTAGGCTGCGCAGTTGGGTAGCCTTCCAACATAATGCTAGCACCCGTTCTACCGCTCATTGGGCCAACGGTCTGCCAAATCTCTTCCGTAATAAATGGAATGATTGGGTGCGCTAAACGTAGTACCGTTTCTAGCACGCGTAACAATGTCCGACGAGTTGCACGTTGCTCAGCTTCCGAGCCATTTTGTTCTTGTAGCCCATCTTTGTGCTCCGCTTGCAGCTGTGCCTCATCTTTACGTTCCGCTTGCAGCTGCACTTTTGCAAGCTCTAAATACCAGTCACAGTATTGATCCCATACAAATTCATAAATGGCTTTAGCTGCTAAATCGAAACGGTAATCGGCAAATGCCTTTTCAACCTCCGCTTCTGTTTTTTGTAAAATAGAAACAATCCAGCGATCCGCTTGGCTAAACTTCAGGTAGCCTTCTGGTTTGTCGCTACAAGCTTCTAAGCCACAGTCCTTCCCCTCAGTATTCATGAGAACAAAACGAGTTGCATTCCATAGCTTGTTACAGAAGTTGCGGTAACCATCACAGCGTTGCAAATCAAATTTAATATCACGACCTGGACTGGCTAGTGCTGCAAAAGTAAAGCGCAAAGCATCGGTTCCGTAAGCATTAATGCCCTCGGGGAATTCTTTACGGGTACGCTTCTCGATTTTTGCTGCGTCTTTCGGGTTCATCAGCCCTGTCGTACGTTTCTGAATTAAATCATCTAAACCAATACCATCAATCAAATCAATTGGGTCTAACACATTACCCTTAGATTTAGACATTTTCGCGCCTTCAGCATCCCGGATTAGGCCGTGTACATAGACATGTTTAAACGGGATGTTGCCAGTGATGTGTTTCGTCATCATCACCATCCGCGCTACCCAGAAAAAGATAATGTCGAAGCCTGTCACCAGCACAGAAGAAGGCAAGTATTGCTGCAAGGCTTGATTTTGCGCATCGATCGCTTCATCGCCCGTCCAGTCCAATGTAGAGAACGGCCATAGCGCAGATGAGTACCATGTATCCAATACGTCTTCATCACGTTTTAACTCGCCTGTGTAGCCATCTTTTTCAGCTAGCTGTTTCGCTTCGGCTTCATTATGTGCCACATAGATTTCACCATTGTCGCCATACCAAGCTGGAATTTGATGGCCCCACCATAATTGACGAGAAATACACCAATCTTGAATATTGTTTAGCCATTGGTTGTAGGTATTCACCCAGTTTTCTGGATAGAACTTCACCTCACCATTCGCCACAACATCTAATGCTTTTTGTGTAATGCTTTTGCCATCATCAGACGGTTTACTCATTGCCACAAACCATTGGTCTGTCAGCATTGGCTCAATCACAACGCCAGTACGATCGCCACGCGGCACTTTAAGTTTATGTTTTTCAACTTTAAGCAAATAACCTTGCGCATCTAAGTCTGCAACCACTTGCTTACGTGCAACAAAGCGTTCTAACCCTTGATACTGGCTAGGTGCTTCTTCGTTCACAAATCCTTCTAGGTTTAAAATGCCTATCATTGGCAATTTGTGACGTTGGCCCACAGCGTAATCGTTAAAATCATGGGCGGGCGTTACTTTTACACATCCTGTACCAAAGTCTTTATCAACATAATCATCCGCAATAATTGGGATTTCGCGATTGCATAATGGCAAAGTAACGTTTTTACCAATTAAGTGAGCATAGCGCTCATCTTCTGGATGCACCATCACAGCCACATCACCCAGCATGGTTTCTGGACGTGTTGTCGCAATGGTTAACCTTCCGGAGCCGTCTGCTAGTGCATACTCGATGTGCCACATTGAACCATCTTCTTCCTCTTGCACCACTTCTAAATCAGATACGGCAGTACCGAGTTTTACATCCCAATTAACTAAACGTTTACCGCGATAAATGAGACCTTCTTTATGTAAGCGCACAAACGTTTCGGTGACTGTTTTATTCAGCTTAGGGTCCATGGTGAAACGCTCGCGCTCCCAATCAGGTGATGTTCCTAAACGGCGCATTTGTTTCGTAATGCTGCCACCAGAGAACTCTTTCCACTCCCACACTTTTTCTAAGAACTTTTCTCGACCTAAACCGTGACGTGAAACACCTTGTGCATCTAGCTGACGCTCCACCACAATCTGTGTCGCGATACCAGCATGATCTGTACCTGGCTGCCATAAGGTGTTATCTCCACGCATGCGATGGTAGCGGGTTAGTGCATCCATCAAGGTTTGATTAAAACCATGCCCCATGTGTAATGTGCCGGTTACATTGGGTGGTGGAAGCAAAATGCAGAAGTTGTCTTTTGCTTCTGGATCTAGGCCTGCGGCGTAATAACCTTTGCTCTCCCAAAACTCATACCATTTACCTTCAATGGTTTTAGGGTCAAAAGGTTTATCAAGCACGCTTTCTGGAGTTTGTGTATTCGTCGTCATATGCGCGTGATTTTACCACAGCCCAGCCAAAGACTTGAGCCATTTACAGTGCGCGCATGGCGATTAATAAGCCTATTAATACAGCAAGATGCGTGATGACCCAGCAACGATAACTCATTCTTAAAAAATCGGGCGACATGCCGGATAAAAGATAAAGCTGCCCATTGCCTGGTGCTGCAATTTCAAAGTCACCTGTATGTGCTTGGTTCATTTGCTTTCGCTCAACGTCCTCTCGCGCTTGTGACCGTGCCTTTTCCCACTCCTTCATATCGATCTCGCCATTGCGGTCTAAATCAAACCTAAATAGTAATTTAGTGGTGTTAGTCTTCCATTCCGAGATTAATTGACCCATCTCTTTATTCACCGTCTTAGCGTTATTAAAGTGATGGCGCGTATCTAAATGCCCAATCAAATATAGTGGTTTATTGGCAGGTAAATATTCTTCTACATAACGATGATTGTGATGATTGCTAGTTTTTTTGAGCACATGGACCACCTCGGCACCATGTGGGTTTACTGTGCATGCCCCTGTTTCATCCTCTAATTGAAAAACGGCATCACTTTGCATGTAACTGGCTAGTCGCCAAAGTTCTTTATGATCGCGCGCATAGACCCAAGCACGATACCAAACACAAGGTACATTATGTAATGGACTTTTTAAAGGCGGATCCATACTGGCGATACCGTTGAGCTCAATATAGCCTTGCGCAGCAGCAGCAATGGTTGAAACTGGTGCTTTGGCAATTTCTAAATACCGCCAAAGATTAAATGCGAATGCAAAAATAGCTAAAACCATTAGCCCTAGTAAGCATTGCTGAATAATCTGGCTAGATAGCTCTTCTTTTAAAAACAAGCCTGCTAAAAGCAGGCCCAAATAAATGCCACTTGTGATTAAGTTCACATAATGGCTTGTCCATCTTTTAAACACTTAACTGTTAAAACGTTTGTTCACATCAACATCCTTCAACTCTGCTGAGGCAAACTTTAATAAGTTAAGTGTTTTAAATCCAAGCAAATTAGCAACAATCAAATCGGGGAACTGCGCTACACGTACATTATTCACATTCACACTGTCGTTATAAAACTCTCGTCTATCTGCTATTGCGTTTTCCAAACCTGTAATACGGCTTTGTAATGCGTTAAAACTTTGGTCTGCTTTTAAGTCAGGGTAGTTTTCAGCCAGTGCAAACAAGCCTCCTAAGCTGCCCTGCAATGCAGATTCAGCAACAGCTAGTCCAGCAACGTCTTGAAGCTGACGTGCTTTATCTACACCTGACCTTGCTTTAATCACATTTTCTAAGGTCTGCTGCTCATGCTGCATATATTGCTTACAGGTGTCGATCAATTTAGGCAGCTCATCGTGCCTTTGTTTTAAAAGCACATCTATGTTCGCCCATGCCTTGCTGACATTATTTTTAATAGCCACTAAGCTGTTAAAAGTAAATATAAAATAAATGACAACAACAGTAGCTAGTACGATTAAAATTTCCACTACATTTCTCCTATGTTTATTTAGGTTTGATTGTTAGTTGATCACCGAAAAACTCTTCGCCCACTTTGCTCCAATAACGAGAAAAGCGTTTCATTCGTTTTTCACTAATTGTAGATTCACAAAAGTTAACTTCCGGCTGCCATTCAACTTTAAAAGGCTCAAGTAATTTTTTAATTTCCAAGTTGGGCGTGTTTTGTGTCATCAATTGACCGACAGCGCGTTCTTCTAATATCGGCTGTGTGTCTCCCATCCAAATTTCCACACCAGGCAGTTCACTCAAGCAGTCTGCAACAAACTGTATCCGTTTAAGTGGCCACTTACCATGTACATTAGTATCAAACACGAAAAACTTAGGTGCGGAATTTTTTAGCAAAGGATGTGCGGCTGAGAGCATTTCATCATGTACAAATACAGCAATTGCTGTATGCGATGAGTAAGTGCTTGTAAGCGCTCTAGTAATGCTACGTTCAGCTATTGGTTCAATTTCCACTTCCGGAAATAACTTTTCCTCTATCGCTGGCATACTGGCATCAAATGGGCAGTTTACCTTACAATTTTCGCAATACTTCTCTCCTGTAAAGCGCGCCAAAACATCTTTATTAAAAAAATAAGGCCTAGAACTAAACGTCGAGGCCACCCATTGCCAAGATAAATGGTTGGTTGCTTTATCGCCATCCAGTAATTGATTTTCAAACCAATCTGCGGCCTCTCTCCAATCTACCTTTAACCAATGTACAACATAAGCAGCAAACCACTTGCGTGCATGGTTATGCACATAGCCATCCTGTATTAAATCTCTAACAAACGCATCCATACAAGGTAAGCCAGTCACCATCTGCCGAATATAATCTGGCATAGGCTTATCGCTAATAGGCACTTTAGGTGGCTCGATATTATTAAATATATTATCACCTTCGCTGTACCATACACGCCGCCAGTAATCTCTTCGTGCAAGCTCATAAACAAATTTTTCTGATTCTATTCCATATTTTTCACGCAGTTTATCAACTGCTTCTTTTAGCGTAATGCAGCCGTGACGGAAATAAGGTGAAAGTTTACTTACTGTTCCGATAGTAAAGTCATGATTACGATTGTAGGACTTAATATCAATACTATTTAATCGTTTAATGGCCTCATTTCGACCCCCATGCCACTCATCAGATAAGTTTCCATCTGCCGCATCCGGAAACATCCGTTTTATATACTGCAAACGTTCAGTACGATCAGACGGTATAGTCAGTTTATAAGATTTAGTCATCAGTTTTTTTACTTAGGTTTTAAGCTAGTTTACACCTTATTTCAACACTGAAGTTTTATCAGACACTATTGTGCATAAGTTGCTTAATATTAACAACAAAAAGTGCTAAGATAGTTCAATAATTTACACAGGGGTGAAGCGTTTATGATGGTAGAGGCCGTATGGATTTGGGCAGTATTGGGAGTCGTACTATTGTCTGTTGAAATGGCAATAGGATCTTTTGATGTTTTATGGTTTGGTATTGCCGCACTCTGTGTCGCTGTCGCGTTGTGGCTATTCCCCAACATGCCACAGGCCGCACAATTCGCTATGTTCGCTGTGTTATCACTGACTTCATTTGCTATCTGGCGCTTGCATTACAAAAAAAATGAAACCCACTCACGTGTAGGACAAGCACAGGGACAAGAAATAGGGAGAGTCGGCACAGTCATTGCAACATGCGGGCCAACTCAAAATGGCAAAATACGTTTTGCGCAAGGCTTAATGGGAGACCGCGAATGGACTGCAATCTCTAATGAAGAAATTAATAAAGGAACAGAAGCAGAAGTCGTTGCAGTTGAAGGTAATGCATTAAGAATTAAAACCGTTTAATCTAACTAACAGGAAATCATCATGACAGAACTTGGCTTTGTACTTATCTTTTTAGCGATTATCGCTTTTATTAAAGGCGTACGCATTGTGCCGCAAGGTGAGGAGTGGGTAGTAGAACGTTTAGGTAAATTTAAAAGCATTCTCGCACCAGGGTTAACTGTTATTAACCCTGTCTTGAGTAAAGTCAGTTACAAAGTGACGACTAAAGATATTATTTTAGAAATTCCTGAGCAAGAAGTGATTACTGCCGATAACGCTGTGATTTTGGCTAATGCTGTTGCGTTTATTAAAGTCAGCAACATTGAACGTGCGGTGTATGGTATTGAGAACTTCCGTGAAGCCATGCGTAACATGGTGCAAACCAATTTACGCTCTATCATTGGTGGTATGAATTTAAACGAAGCGCTCACTTCGCGTGACCGTATTAAAAATGAATTGAAGAATGCGGTTGCTGATGAAGCACTAGACTGGGGCCTTACGGTTAAATCTGTAGAGATTCAAGATATTAAGCCATCCATGAATATGCAAGATGCGATGGAAAAACAAGCGGCTGCAGAACGTGAACGTGTTGCTGTGGTAACTGAGGCTGAAGGTGCAAAAGAAGCGCTGATATTGAATGCGGAAGCACGTTTAGAAGCGGCGCGTAAAGATGCTGAAGCACAAATGGTCGCCGCCAAAGCTTCTGGTGAATCAATTAAATTTATTGCCGCCGCGGCAAAAACTAACGCTGATTCAGCAACATTTCTATTGGGCGACCGTTATATTGCCGCGATGCAGAAAATGGCTAGCGCTAACAATAGCAAGCTTGTTTTACTGCCAGGTGATTTAATTGGTGCAGTTAAAAACCTTACTGGTGGCAACAAATAACAACTTACTGACCACAAACCAAACATGCAGGGTCGCGCGCTAATTTAATAGTGCGCCACTCTGCTGTTAATGCATCTAGTAACATTAGTCGTCCTTGTAAGTTATCACCAATATCCATCAAACACTTCAGCGCTTCAGCCGCCTGCGCAGTACCTATCATGCCAACCAGTGGCGAAAACACCCCATTATCCGCACAACGTAACTCTTGGTCGTCACCACTATCAGGGAATAAGCAGTGGTAGCATGGGCTAGTTTCATTTCTGAAATCAAATACCGTAATCTGGCCTTCAAACCGTACAGCGGCACCTGATACTAATGGCTTCTTCTCTGCATAACACACGCGATTAATCGCATAACGTGTCGCAAAATTATCAGAGCAATCAATCACCACATCCGCAGCATTCACCAGCGCAGTTAATTCCATTTCTGTCGACCTTTCTTGAATCGCTTGCACTGTAACTTCTGGATTAATCTCATACAAAGTTTGCTGTGCCGATACGGCCTTATTAATCCCAACTGATTGCGTAGTGTGAATGATTTGACGTTGCAAATTCGTTAGATCAACTTCATCAAAATCACATATTGTTAATGTACCCACCCCACTGGCGGCTAAATACAATGCAACAGGTGAGCCTAAGCCGCCAGCACCAACAATTAAAGCATGGCTTTGTGTCAGCTTTTCTTGACCAGCGTATTCAACTTGGGGCAATAAAATATGTCGACTATAACGGAGTAGCTGGTTGTCATTCATTAAGGTAATTTACCAGCAGTTACCATACGGTTAAACAAGATAGTAGCTGGAACCCATACCACTACATCATCAAATGCACTGGCTGCCACATCTATTTGTTCATGGCTAACAAAAAATGAATTTGCGTCAGAATTTTCTGCTTCATCATCGCCAGCACCAATACCATTTTTACCTTTTGAAACGATAACTGCGGGAATATTATTAGCAATAGATGTTCCACCAGATATTACTGCTGCATCCAAAATGGTATTTCCTCCAACTGTTGTAAGTGTAAGTCCAGCGCTATTTGAAAATGCCGCTGTTACTCTATACAAATAAGTATTATTCCAGCTATCAGACTCAGGCAAACCAAGTGTCGCCCATGGCACCTCACCTACATCAATTGGGCAGACACCTCCTGCACGCACCTCTTCTAGTCCATCACCACCAACAGCATCAGGACATGGCAAATATGGTGGAGTGTTGCTAAGTGCGTAACCAATTAGTGCCTCTCTGTATTCTGATAGCTCTCTTCTAGTTTCCTCGTAATCTCTTAGGTCTCTTTGCACAGTTAATGGCAAAATTAAACCTGATAAAAGCAACCCTACTATAACTAAAACTATAGCTATTTCAATTAAAGTAAAGCCCTTAATTTTTTTAATTATGCTCATGGCGAAGTAATTGCCCTATCATTAATAATTGTTGTTATTGGTATCGTGCGCATATAAACATCATCTAAGGGTAAAAGGTTTTCATCTTCTAAGTAGTTCACTTCTAGTCCTTGATTTACTATTAACGATCTATCTTGAACACCTACTCTTGAACCTGTAGCTATAAGAATAAATTCTTTATTATTTGCTGGGAAATTTACTGGACTGTTAAGTGTCAGCTTATTGCCGCCTGTGCAATTTAGTGTTCCTGGTAAGCAATCAGGTGCTACAGCATAATAAATAACTTCTCTCCAAGCATTTTGTTGAAACCAATTACTATCACCCAAAGAGCCTAATCTAGTGGCGCCTGCCCAGGCAGTTGATGGATTTGCAGGTATGCGTCCTCGCGTTAATGTTAATGCACCTTCGTTGCATGACGGCACATCACCATTACCTAAGCAATTTGCATCGTTAAAATCAGCTGGTGCAGGATAAAATGAATTAATTGCATAATAATTATTCAACTCGCCCCTTACCTCAGCTAACACCCTAGACTCCATTGCCCCATTCATTTCTGCGCTGGTAATGGCTATTATTTGATCATTTAATATAACATTTCCACTCGCATCTTTTACAGGCCCCATAATAAAACCGTTAGTATTGCTATCCACAAAATTTTGATTATCCTCACCTAACGCAATATCAAGGTAATTTTCAGCATTAGTTTGATTAGTTGCGCCATTCCTGACTTGCAAAACCAAATCTTGGCGAACTAAAGCTGCTCTAGGGGCAATAACAACAGCTACAACACCATTGTTTGTTCCATCAAAAATAATACTCCCATTTCCATCTCTTAATGTAATGGTTGCTGTTGTATCGCTATTTAATGGGAGGAATCTAGTATTATTTTTATAATTGTTCGACACGGCATACCATAACCTCTCACCATCACCATCACGCAAATCTGGCAACCCTAGGGTTTTCCAAGGCAACCTACCAAGACGATTAGTTTGGCCTGTACTCCCAACAGCATTTCCACAGCTACCTTCTGCATCTCCATCATTATCTGTATCGGGGCAAAGCAAATCTCCTGGCCTGGCGCAATTTGAGACACATGAAGTAGAAGTTAGATCCCGAGAGGCAGCGTACCCAATAAGTGCTGCTTTAGCCTCTGCCAATGCAGCAGTCGTTTTTTTGTCTCTTTCATTTTTAACACCTGAGGAATCCAAAGCATTCACGAAAATTCCCACTGCGACTAGTGCCAACAAAAAAACCAGCATTAATAATGCTAGCCCACTTTGCTTATGGAGTGCTAGCATTACCTATCGTTCCTACATCGCCCTGCACACTGGTTCTAGCTTCTCGCGTTTTATTGGTTGCTGGATCATATGTTTGCCCAGCCTTTAATGTGAGGCGTTTACCATTGGCGGGGATTCTAATCGGTATGCGATTGCTACTGGATGGCAATCTACCCACCTGCACATCTTTATTGCCAGAGCGCTCTTGTAACGCCTCGCCATTAACCCAAACCGTACCTTGCTTACCATCGTTACGTTTGACATAGCCCTGTACATTTATTGCCTCTGGCAATTCAATTGGTTTACGTTCTATATAAGTTTCTTGTATGAGTGGTTCAATTTCTACTGGCTGATTTTTCCTTGCTTCTCTTAAGTTATCAAGTGCTTCGCGCTCTGCAGGTGTTGAAAATAAACGGCCGACTGGCTCAGCTGCAAAGCTAGTTTGCAAGCTAAGTAACTGTAGACTTGCCACAAGCAAAAAAAATAAACGCCTCATTACAAGCTTCTTCCTAGCTCAGGATCACGCAAGGTTATCCAGTCTATTTCACATGTCGCTTTAAGATTATCCGTCACTCTTTTAATGTCAATTTTTGCGCCGATTGGCCGTGTTATTACGCAGTCACGCACCATAAATGGTGGCGTGTCTTCATGTAAGTCTTCTAATAGATTAATCAAGTCTCCTTCATGTAGCATATCTAATTTCAACTCCATGACAGAACGATTCATCACATGGTTGCCGACATTAGAAACAAAGCTCGGGCCATACCGCTCTTGTTGCCCAATGCTGTAATCAATACTAAATAAATTATAGTTTGCATGTATTTGGCGTAACCTTTCTATCCATTCAATTCTTCGCTCTTCGCCTATAAACCCTTTACTGAGCAAATCATTATATTCTGGCAGATACTTAATAATGGTTTCTTTTTCTAATCCTGATGATTCAAATTTTTGACGTGCTTTGCCATACGAACTTTGCGCTTCTTGTAGGGCTGTTTCTTTTTTGTTGCGATACTGATCAGCAAAACTCACTAGTAAGCCTACTAATACCATGGCGCACCCAAAACCTAAAATAGGAAAACGTAATTTACGCCAGTCTGTTTGTGTAAGCATCATAATGCTGCCTCTTTATTAATAGGCTTTAACACTACTTTTAGTTTGAAGACAGCTGGGGCCCGTTGTGCAGTACTCTCATCTTTCGTACTTCCTTCTAAGCTGGCAAGCGAGCTCACATTGACAGGTTCTTGCAGTATTTGCACCTGGGCTACTAATGGGTTTGCTCTTAAATTAGCGGCAAACCGACTTGCGCTAGCCAAAGCTGCACGATAATCACCTTTAAAACGCCTTATCTCTGCATTGATAAATCCAATCTGCTTCAGTTCTTGTGGATTCCCAGCAACTGCTGTTTGTTGTGCTTGCACGCCATTTTCATCTTTAATATCTGCTTGATTACTTTGTATCCAACGTATTCTGCTAATCGCGATTTCTGGCGCGTCTTCTAAAGCTGCACTCAATACAGTCATCATCTGTCTTGGTGTCTGGTTATTAATACTGCTTGCTATTTCTACCGCCGTCTTTAAATCACCCCCCGGTATTGGCGTATCAGGAAAGTTCTGTGCGACCAACTCATACCGGCTAAGTTGCGTATCAGTCTTTGCAACCATCTCATTAATTTGGTTACTGTTCTGAAGGCCTTGAAAGAAATACACGACAGAGAATAGCACCCCTACAACCGCCAGTAATATTGATGCAATGTGAATATTGCGACATAAATTCTTAATATTATGTGTTTTAGTCAGTGTAACTGGTGCTAAATTATCAGGAATATTGCCATTTGCAAGTAACTGCATATGCAACAACTCTGGGTGTGCTTTGACCACTTTAGGCTTAAGGTTGTTGTTCTTTGCATAAGCCAAAATATCAACGGTCTTACATTCAATGCCTTGTTCTTGACTAATACTATTAGCAATTTTATTGCTTGTATCATCATAAGCAGGCAATACCATCTGCAAAGTAGCATCAGCTGGAATTAAGCGTTGGCTTAGTAGGTAAAGTTGCGTTTTTTCAATTTCTTTTTGGTAAAAATAAGCTGCCTGCTCAGGCTCAATATCACGCATAGGCGTTAATCGACTCATACGTAAACGGCCATTATGCAAATATGTTTGTCGCAACCCTGAAGACAAACGCTCACACAATAATATATGGGGTGCCATCAATTTCATCTGTCGCACAATGACTTGACTAATCATTGGTAGTAGATAAACGCCAACCAACGGAATATGCTCGGCCTGAATCACATCCATCCAGTGTTGCATAAAGTCTGTATTATTTAAGGCGACAAAAATATAATTATCATCTTTACGTTTATCAGTATCGCGATTAATGTAATGTGCTGTTCGATAAATGCTATTTCGATTAAATTGACTGAGTTTGCGCGTTACGATTTCACGCCTAGCGCTGCCCGTCGTATGCGGTAATGCCTCTAGTTTGTAGTCTTCTTCTATGGCATCAGCAATGAGATATACATTGATATCTTCATGTTCAGCCATATACTGGCTAAACGCGGTATGACCATCATCCTGGTTATTAAAAACCTTATAGGACTGCAATTTTGTGCCATACCAAAGCCCAGCTGTTAAGCTTTGGTTAGTTACACATAGAATTATTTTTGGTGTGTTTGCAAACATTTATAGCTTCATATGACTAAATGAGTCGTATACAGGTCCAAGAACAGAAATCATAATAAACATCAAAATAAGTCCTAAAACAACAGTCAATAATGGTTCTAACATTTTGAGCATTTTTTGCATTAACTCGTTCACATCCCTATCGTAAAAATAACTAATATTCAGCAACGATTTATCAAGCGCGCCTGAGTTCTCTCCAACTTTAATCATACGGACGACTAAAGGCGGAAAGAGACCTGCATTCTTAAAACTTTCGCTCATACTATCACCTGCATTAATTTGTGCATGCGCACGGTTTAGTGCATCAGCAATCACTTTATTACCTACTATATTTTCACAAGTCTTAATCGCTTGCAAAACAGGAATCCCTGTTTGATACATCAAAGCAAAATAACGCGCAAACCGGGCCATAATAATTTTATTTAGAATATCCCCAGTCAACGGTAACTTAAGCTTAATATAATCAAACTTGTAACGCGCATCTGCACTACTTTTAATCCATGCACTTATCCCGATAATGATGAGTATAGGCAATGAAATAAACAACCACCAATAATTAACAAAGGCATCTGAAACAAAAATTAAAATCTTTGTATTTAATGGTAACTCTTGCCCTAAGCTATCAATAAACTTAACCATTTCTGGCACCAGATAAATCATTAGAAATGTCACTGCAGCCATCACAACAACAAATACAAACAGCGGATAAGCCAGTAAGCGTTTGGTTTGCGCAAACAGTTCATCTTGCCACTTAAGCGTATTACTTAAGTTATCAAAAACCGTTGAAAGCTGCCCAGTCTGTTCGCCAGCCGCCACCAAGTTAACAAACACCTCATCAAAAACATCAGGATGCACGGATAAGGCCTCCGATAGCATCTTGCCACCTTCAACTTCCGATGAAATGCCGCCTAATACTTTTTTAAAGTATGGATTAACTGTACTTTCTTCTAAATCACTAAGCCCTTCTAAAATTGGCACACCTGCTGTCGTCAACTGCTCCAATTGAAAGCAAAACATGACCAAATCCCGATTACTTACTTTATTCTTTGAAAATGCACTTTTAGGTTTACTTGTTTCCTTAAACGTAATTAAATCTAAATCCATACGGTCAAGACGCATTTCCAAATCGACTTCATTTAGCGCATCCATCTGCCCTTTTGCTTGCCGGCCAGTTTGATCTATTGCTCTATAATCGTATGTCGCCAAACTAACCCCTTATTGGTTAATACGTTTGGTAAGGTCTATCACACGCATCACTTCCTCAATACTGGTATAACCTTCAAGAATTCTACGGACGCCATCTTCTGCCAATGTCGTAAACCCTTTGCTTAGCGCTAATGTTCTTAGTTCATCTAAATGTGCACGGCGTGCAATCAGCGCATCCATTTCGTCGTCTATACGTAACAGTTCAATAATGGCCATTCGTCCCCGATAGCCTGCTAAATTACATTTTTTACAACCGACTGGTTTGAAAATATTGGCCGCTTCAGTCCGCTTCAAGCCAAGCAGTTTTCTTTCTTCTGTGCTTGGCTTAGCCGACTCTTTACAATGCGGGCAAAGCACGCGCACTAAACGCTGTGCAACAACACCAATGATATTGCCAGACATAATGTCAGGGGAAATGCCAATATCAGATAATCTTGGAAAAGCGCCTAACGCTGAGTTCGTATGCAATGTTGTAAATACTTGATGGCCTGTCATGGCCGCGCGGAACGCCATTGTTGCGGTATCTTCATCACGCACTTCACCAACTAAGATAATATCTGGGTCCTGTCGCATGATAGATCGAATCCCATTAGCAAAATCAACTTTGTTTACTTCTGAGACTGAAGTCTGTCTCATCAACGAAACAGGATACTCTACCGGGTCTTCTAACGTCATCACGTTGACTGTTTCATGATTTTTATGTGTCAGCAATGAATACAGCGTAGTTGTTTTACCGCTACCCGTTGGCCCAGTGACGACCAAAATACCCTCTGGGCGTGTCATCATTAATTTAAGGTCTGCTAGTGTCGATGCTCGCAAGCCCATACGCTCAAGTGGGATAATTGATTTTTCTCTATCCAATACACGTAAAACAATATTTTCACCATGAATCGTTGGATGTGTAGACACCCTAAAATCAATAGGACGCCCGCATAAGTTCATATTGATACGGCCATCTTGAGCTGAGCGTGTTTCCGCAATATCCATCCCACTGATCACTTTTAAACGTACGGATACGCCAGGCCAATAACTTTTATGTAAACTACGCACTTGTTGCAATACACCATCAACACGATATCGTATCCGCAAAAATGCTTGTTCTGGTTCAAAGTGAATATCCGATGCGCCTTTTTTGACAGCATCCATTAACAATGCGCCAACCAAGCGAACAACTGGTTGAGTATACTCATCATCTGCTTCTGTCGTTAAGCTCTGATAATCAATCTCACCTGTTTCAATTTCTCGTAAAATGCCATCAACAGACAGCTCATAATCATAGAACTGATCGATATGCTCTTCTAATTCTGTATCAGCAGCTAATAATGGCTTAAGTTGAATATTCCCGCCAAGCATCGCTCTTAATTGATCAAGCGCCACCACGTTAAACATATCCGCCATGGCAACAATCATGGTCTTAGTTGATTCTTCATAGGCTACAGGCAAGACATGGTAACGACGAGAAAAATCTTCTGGCACCATTTTTAATGCATCGGCATCAGCCACTACGGTAGTTAAATCGATACTTTCTTGGCCAATATTGTGCGCAACTAAATCGCGCACCATGGTTTCAGAAACGAAACCAAGGCGAACAAGCTGCCGGCCTAAAGGAATGTCATTTTGTTCATGCTCAATGAGTGCAATACGTAACTGATCCTGACTAATCAGCCCCTGTTGCACCATCAGCTCGCCTAAGCGTAATTTACGTCTTTTGTCTGCCATAGCTAGATTTTATTTTCTTGTTTCCGTCATATTTATTATTAATTATTCAATAGATGAAATGCGGGCTTTCAATGCTTCTACGTCAATTGCATTAGATTGGCCTGCTTTTTGCAAAGCCTCTTGGTAATAAGGTAGTGCAAGTTTTGGTTTTGCTAGTTGGTCTAAACTTACGCCTAAATTAAATGCATTTTCTGCACTCGGGTTAAATCGATACGCATCAAAGTACGCTTGTTGTGCAGCCGACCATTGACCTTTATTTGCATACAAATCACCTAAAGCCGCATATAAGTTTGCGTCATTAGGTGCGGACGCTAACATTGACTTAATATTGCTTTCGTTGGCTTGCGGTTGGCTTTCTTGCTGAATGCTGAGTAAACCAGACTTTGCTACTTCATTCCTTGGCTCAACTTCTAACACCCTACGATACCAACCATTAGCATCAGCCAGCCGCCCTTGCCTTGTTGCAATGGCACCCAAACCCAACATCGCATCAACATGGGGGCCATAACGTATTAAGACCTGCTTATAATCTGCACTTGCTTGGTGATCATTACCCGCGTTATATGCTTCATAAGCGCGCATTAAAATTGGATCGACACCAGAAGCTCTCCTTTGTTGCGTCACTTTAATAGAAGCACTTTTTGAGGCGATACCCACATCGACTGGCACCACATTCGTAGCCGCTATCACACTTGAATCCACAACCGTCTCGTTCTCTGTTAGCGTGTCCGCAACCTCTGTTGCTGGCTCGTTAGCAGCGAGTATTGAATCAGGCATTTTTTGTTCTGTTATATCTTTTGCTGGCTCAACTACAGTTTCCTGCTCAGGGTTTATCTCAGCGCCTTCCTGCTTTACTAATACTTCTGATTCAACAACCTCTGACTTAACAACCTCAGGCTCTACATACAAAGGCTCTTCATTGGCAGTTTTTATCTCAGGCAATGGTTCAGGCATTTCTTGGCTAAGCGCAGGTTTTGGGGGAATCACCATATCAGGTGTATTAATGTTTGTTTGATACCAATAAATCAATGCCGCTAATAATACAAGTGCGATTGCACCTATGATAATAGCTAATTTAGCAGCTTTATTGGATGACTCAATCCGTTTAGCTGCAAACACATTGGCAGCTTGCTCACGAACAGGAGGGCTTGCCACTGCTTGACTACCTGAAGCTTGTGAAGCCGGCTTTGCTGAAGCTGCGGTTTTATGTTGCGCTGGTTTGTTATGCGAAGCATCTGCTGCAGAACCTCTTAACGCTGCAGGCACTTCACTAGGCGACGCATCATTTCTTTTAGGCATAGTCTCAGCAGGGCTTAATGACAAATCAGCAGTAACACTTGTCGGTTTTCTTACACCCTGTGCTTTAGGACTCTTCTTTGATTTAACGCTTTGTTCTTTTGCAACAGAATCTTTAGCTTGCGCCTTTTCCGCCTGCGCCTTATCCAATGCTTTTATCAATAAACTCATGGCCTGTTTGACCCATTACTCAATTTGCTTCGTCTAGCGCTTTTTGTAACTGTTGCGCAGGCAAATATTTTTTAAAGGAACTCAACTCATCACTTTCTAGGCTCGCATTCTTAATTACTGTTGGACGTAAGAAAATCACTAACTCAGTTTTTCTATTTGCATCATTCTTACCCGTAAACACTTTACCAACGCCTGGCACATCCGATAGGCCCGGCACCTTATCTGTGTTACGCCTAATTTCATCCTGCATTAATCCACCCAATACCGCAGTATTACCACTACTAATTTGTAATACAGATTCCATTTCACGCACTTGTATTTCAGGGATTAAACTTTCGATAGTTAAATTTGGATTCGGGTCTGGTTTAAAACCAATCACACTAGAAATTGTAGGTCGCACATTAATATTCACATTGTCAGTATTGTTAATCTGTGGCGTGACACTCATCACTACACCTACAGGTACGGTATTTGGTGTAGTTGTTACAGTAGATAAAATACCACCGCCAACAGAACCTTGTGACTGTTGTGCTTCTACAGTGAAATACACGATATTATTAACTACCTTCAAAACCGCAGTCTGATTATTTAAAACCATTAACTTAGGACTTGATAAAACTTTTGTATCGCCAAACTTCTTAAGCAATGTAATGGAGGCAGCAATATTACCAATTGCACTCACAGGGTTTAAATATCCAGCCACAAAACCTGCAGTTGAAGAAACACCCAATGCGTTTGTTCCCCCTTGAGTGAACCGGTTTCCAGTTCCAGTATTTGAGTTAAAGTTTACATTAGGACTGAATCCGACGCCTTTTGAACCTAACGTTTGTCCGAACACAAAACCACTGTTTGTTGCGCTGTTATTTAACCGGCTCCAATCAATACCTGCTTGGAAGCTATCATTTAATTGCACCTCCACAATGGTCGCTTCAATCAACACTTGCTTACTAGCGCTAGCCATCACTCGATCAATAAACTCTTGTACTTTTTCGTGTTGCTTGTTGGTAGCACGCACACTAATAACACCTGTTTCAGGGTTAGCAATCACATTTGCAGCGAACAATGTTTTGTATTCTGAACGCTGTTCATCTAGCTGTTCCGCCTCAGCTTTGTTTTGTTCTGCAATTGCCTCTAGCTCTCCTGAGCTAACACTCTCATTGTTCGCTCCCTTTTCTGCAAGTGTTCCGAAACGTTTTACGATAACCTCTTTATCAGTTTCAGCTAATAACTCTTTAATATTTTGAATCAAAGACTCCCATAGATGGTTTTGAGCTTTACTTGTCACAGATGTTCTAGAGCTGTTATTCACGCCACCGCCGTTTGAGTTTAAACTGCCGCCTGTGCTTGCTGCTCTGCCGGTACTTGATATCTCAGTGGCGGACCCGATAAACCCTTCGGTATCACGGTTCATATTCACGTAATCAATTTTATAAATTCTTAAAACAGGCTGGTCTGGCGTAATGATTAATACATTGCCATCCATTTTATAAGTTAAGTCAACCTGCCTTGAAAGTCGCTCCAAGATGGCTGGTAATGTTTGATCTACCGCATTCATCGTCGCACGGCCTTGTATAGACGGGTGAATATCGACATTAATCTTGCTCTCACGCGCCAATGCAAACAAGATCTCTTTAACAGGCACTTCATTGACGACCACACTATAGGTTTGCGCTTTTTTAGTGGCTCTTGGTGGCGGCAGCACAGGGCTGCTTCTTACTGGCTTAGGGATGGGTGCTTGTACTACATTGGGGTTAGCTGGATTCGGTTTAGCTGGCTGAGCGGCTGCCACGTCTGTTTGGCTACCAATGTGACCTTCTGAAGGCGGCACTTTTGACTGATGTGCGCATGCTGCCAGCACGGCGCTAACCACAAGCACTAATGGCATCTTTATCAAGAATTTCGTAATATGGCTTTTAAGCACTATGTGCTTTCCCTTCAATACATTTAACTGCTTATTATTGTTATCCCATAACTTGCATTAAATTGCAACAATAAGCTATTGAAGTTGTTGTATAATCGCCTTTTTATGGCAGTTGCTTCGTTTCTTGCAACACACCAGCTATTGTACGGATTTGTGGCTTATTCTTTCTGATGGCTATTGGCAAATTCTGCAACGCCTTAATAGCTTCTTGTTTACTTGCAAAACTGCCATAAAGTACATTCAAAAAAGGCCGCCCTTTTACTTCTGTGCGATAAACATAAATATTGTCTATACCCATTTGCTGACTCAGTGCATTTAAATCGCTTTTCAGTTGTGGGCTTTCACGACCACCCATTATTTGAATGCTAACCGTGCTCGCTGGCTGACTCGCCAACCATTCATCTGTTGCATTTAGTCGATTCGTTAATATATCTTTCTGCGCGTCTATTGATGCCACTATTGCTGGCAATGCTTCTGCTGTCTCTTCCACTACAGGTGCAGGCGCTGCTGGCAGACTCACTTTAGCTTTAGCTTCTTGATTGTTAACTGGCTTATTGACGCTGACATTAGGCATATCAAAAGAATTTTGATTGTTTCGATACCAATTATTAGCTAAATACCCAACAGCCAGTCCCAACGCTAGAATAGCGGCTAATATTAAGAATTTATTATTTCGTGCTGCCACCTTGGAACGTTCACGACCAAATTCGCTATCTGAAATCGCGGCCATTACATGCTTAGGTGTTACTTGGTAAACATTATCTGCAAAAGCTGCTAATAAAGATTTATCTGCCAGTATATTGACTCGCCGAACGAGACCTTGTGCAGCATTAGACAGTTTTTTGATGGCAGCAGGCGTAAATAAAGGCGGGCCAAAATACCCTGCAGCACGCAATCTAAACAGGATGTACTCACCGATTTCTTTCGATTGCAAAGGTGTTAAATTAAAACTATGTGTAATACGTTCGCGCAATTGCCTGATATTCACTTCGTTTAAATTTTCATCTAACTCAGGCTGTCCAAACAGTACGATTTGCAATAACTTGTCGTAATTAGTTTCTAAATTAGACAGCAACCGAATCTCTTCAAGCGTCGCCAAGGGCATGCCTTGTGCTTCTTCGATAAAGATAACAACTTGTTTCCCCGCCGCATGCCGCTTTAACAAATACGTTTGCAGCGTCTGCATGACTTTTAATCGGTCTGCCGTTTTCGGTAATCTAAGTTGCAATTCAAAAGCAATCGCATGTAGGACATCTTCTGGGGCAACACTGGGGTTTGCTAGATAAATACTCTCAATGCGTTCTGGCAGCATGGTCTGCAACATGCGGCATAGCATCGTTTTGCCACTACCCACTTCACCGACAACCTTAACAATTCCCTCGCCATTTAATACGGCATAGGTAATCGCGTCTAAAACGGCGCCTCGATTACCGCCCGTAAAAAAGACTTCTGTATTTGGTGTAATTTTAAAAGGCGGTTCTTTTAAGCCAAAGTGCTCGTAATACATGGGTTGCGTTTACTTTTCTTCTTGCAGCTGAATACGGCTATAGAGTGTGGTGCGGTTGATGCCTAGCAATTTCGCTGCTTGGCTTAAATTGCCATGTGTAATGCGCATTGCTGCATCTACATAAGCTTTTTCCCACTGTTTTAAAACTTGGTCTAAATTCACATTCGCTTGGCTTTGCAAGTGCTGTAGTGCATAGCCCGACAAGTCACCGGTGCCAACAATCGGCTCAACATCCACTTCACCTTGGCGAGATAAATCAAACTCCCCATCCATCTGCAACTCATTAACCGTTTGGCCTGCATATTTTGCAATCAATCGAATAATAATATTACGTAATTCACGCACATTGCCTGGAAAATGATAGGCCAACCAACGCTTCTTAGCTTTAGCGTCTAATGTAAAGGCTTCTTGACCTGTCTCTCGTGCATAAAAGCTATTGAAATGTTCTAGCAAAATTAAACTATCTTCGCCAAGGTCACGCAATGATGGCACTTTAACGGCGAACACGCTTAAACGATGATACAAATCCGCTCTAAAGTTACCTGCACGCACTTCAGCACGCAAATCTCTATTGGTTGCCGCGACAACGCGCGCTTTACTCTTACGCACTTGTGTTTCACCAACACGGGTATATTCTCCATTTTCTAATACACGTAACAACTTAGCTTGCATCTCTAGCGGTAGCTCACCAATCTCATCTAAGAAAAGCGTGCCTTCGCCTACATTCTCAAAATACCCACTATTAGCACTACTAGCGCCAGTAAAAGCGCCTTTGGCATGACCAAACATAATCGATTCAGCGAGCATTGGAGAAATAGCGGCACAGTTCACAGATAAGTAAGGATGTTTTGCGCGCTTACTAAAGTGATGAAAGTTACCTGCTACGCGCTCTTTACCACTACCCGATTCACCCTCAACCAACACAGGAAAAGGCGAATCTGCAAATTGCCTAATTTGGGTAATCAGTGTTTTTATCGGTAAACTTTCGCCAAGAATGCCACCGTTTTCATCTTCAAGCTTTTCAGTTAACTCAACACTTTGTACTTTTAATGAATTGAGTAAAAGTTCTTTTAAGCGATCCGCATCACATGGTTTAGGAATAAAATCCAGCGCACCTAATGCCAATGCATGCTTCACGTTCACATCATCACTTTGCCCAGAAAGCACATGGATTTTAATATTAGGGGAATGTGCAAGTAACTCGCCTATCATCTTAAAGCCCTCATCAGGCTTATGCTGCATAGGCGGCAACCCTAAATCAACGAGCGCAAGTGCTGGTGGGTTATCTAACTGCCTTAATAAACTTTTAGCTTGTGCACGCGAATCTGCTACGCACACCTCAAAATTTTTACTCAATACATAATGTAAAGTATCTGTAATTAACGGATCATCATCAATGATAATCAATACTGGAAGCGCTTTTGCCATAGACCACCCTAAAAGTTAACTGCTGCTTATCATTTTTGTTGTTATCAAAGAATACTATAACCTGTATAGAACGTGCCATCAACGACAAGCAATAAATTTAGCCGATAATGACAACGCAAAGATTATCTAGTGATTAAGAGAGCACAAAAGGAAGAGTAAAACGTAAGCAACCTTTGAAGGTTACTTAGAAAGTATTAGCTGCTAAATATGACAATTTGAAAAGCTAAGCAAAGAAATTTGGGGTGGCTGATGGGGCTCGAACCCACGACAACCGGAATCACAATCCGGGGCTCTACCAACTGAGCTACAGCCACCATAGAGACTCTCTTAAGATTTAATGCTACTTGTCCTACTCAAAAGGACAAAAAAGGACAAGGTTACCGTCCAACTAAACTTGCTACGAAGTATATATTAGATAAGCTTTTGTTACTTAACGTCTGTGACATTATGCTAAATCTAATTTCATTACTATTGGGATATAAAGTTCGCAAATAGCGAAAATAGTTCTTGACATAGCCGACAACATAAGTGTACATTATAGTTGTGTTAAGAAGCACAATCGTCGAAGTAAGATGGGTCGAGCAATCGGCTGTGGAGCTTATGCTCTAACTTGTGCCCTTCACTTATCCGCTGTCTAGTCGCGTAGCGTATAGCAGTAGTATGTGTAGGCACAGACACGTCTGAACGACTGCAGACGTGTATTAGTTGTTGAGGTAAAACTTGCCGTTAGCTTTACTTGGATATGAAACGACGACCATCAGCATTTGCAGGTGGCATATTCAAGGAGAATCACATGGGTGATAATCGAAACACTGTACGGCAAGGGTTAACTAGTAAAATAAAGTCATGGTTTAAAGGTAAAAAAACTTTATGGGTTGCAATATTGTTTTTAAAACTTATAAAGTTCTTCCTAAAAATTTATGACTACTTTACCAATTAACACCTCTTCCTTCTAAAGGATATTATTTTGTTACATAAAGCACTAAAATTAATACGCAGATATCACCAGCTTAACCAGACAGAACTTGCCGAAAAGCTTGTGATATCCAACTCTTATCTATGTGAAATTGAAAAAGGTATTAAATCTCCTAACATGGAGCTTTTAACCAAGTATTCATTAGTATTTAAAATGCCTGTATCAAACATACTTCTGTTTTCAGAGAAAATTAATGCATCTTCACCAAGCGATAAAGTTAGAGCATTTGCAGCTACAAAAGTAATACGTCTGCTCGACTGGATTGCTGAAACTGAGGATGTAGCAACTAATGCGTAAGCAGTATCACATTGACCAGTCTCCCCTATATAAGTTAATTGGTTTAAATCAACTAGAGCAATGTCTAGACATAAAGCTTCATAGACTTCCAAAATTACTTAAACCAAAGGCTTATAGAACCTTTATTAAAGATGGCCGAGACATTCAACACCCTGTCGGCTGGCTAAACAAAGTACATGAAAGAATTGCTAAACTACTAGCAAGGATTGAAGTTCCAGATTACGTTTACCACAAAAAAGGACGGTCACATATACTTAATGCACATGAACATAAAGGCCATCACGGAGTAATTAAAACAGATATTTCTGCATATTACCCAAGTGTTAGTAGGCAGCACATCAAAGCAATGTTTATAAATGAATTCAAATGCGCTAAAGATGTGGCTGGAACCCTTGCAGACATCTGCAGTTACAATGGCATGCATTTGCCTACAGGAAGTCCAATTAGCGGGTATATTGCATTCTTTGCCAATAAAGAGCTCTACGACAGTGTTTATCTAAAAGCAAAAAACATGGGTAATACATTCACTCTTTACGTTGATGATTTGACCATTTCAGGCTCTGGGATATCCAAAGATTTTTTAGGTGAGGTTCAAAGGTTAATACGTAAGCAGGGCCTTATTGTGAAATCTAGTAAAACTAAGTTTCTAGCGCCATCAGCAGCTAAGATTATTACTGGAGTTGCTGTTAAAGGTAACCAATGCCTCCTACCAAACACAAGACATAAAAGTATTGCTGACACTAAGAAAGCAATAGCGAGTTCTAATAATGATATGGACAAAGCTAAGCTTAAATTATCTTTGAAAGGCAAACTCATAGCAGCGAAGCAAATTGAAGATGTAAACATTGGACTTCACGAGACTTACCCCACCCTAATTTATTCAAATTAACACTAGAATAATTTTGACGACAAATTCTGCGTAGGTAACTCTACGTACTTAGTTAAACGATTTACCCCCACTACCCTCCTTCTTTTATTCCCACGGTGGAATCAATCCGATTACCTTAGTATCTATGTGAAAACTTAAACTGGTTATATGTGTTTATATCTATCAACACCACCAGCACAGAGAAGCTCTCTCAGGGTATCTAAGAGTTGGCTTAAGGCTATCATGAACAATTGTGATTTCTTAATGTTTCTCTATGGAAACAATCATTTATAAAGAACTATCGCTATTGTTTGGAATGCTTAAAGTGAGAATGCAATCGCCTTATATGGTCTTAAATACAGCCTAGGTAGGAAGTATGTATGGAGGGTAATTTAAAGAGCTTCTAGGGGCCTTTGCAGAAGCGTTAAGCTGATGGGTTGTTAGGTGTTGCCATCTTTAATATACACCTGCATAGTATTAATTAACTCCTGCAGTTTATTCATATCTGAGAGAGTAAACACTAGTGGCCCTGTCTTAACCCAATCAATGACATTAAGTTTTTTAAGTGTTTTTTCATCAACATCACCATTTCTATGCACGATGACTTGTCGTAAAGTTCTCACGTCACCCATAACATCACACATTAATTCATTAGTTTTAATATTAATTTCTTTCGCTATGCTTTTTCTATATTTATCTTCCCAGAGTGAATATATGGCACTAATTGCTCCGTGTGCAATTACCTGACTAAAAGCGCCATTCTTACGCATAGATGTTACAGCAAGCTCATTATTCATTTCTGACACTGCACTACGTTTTCCCTTAATATCGAAACCATTACCCATTTGAAATTTTCCTGCTGGGTTATAGCCGTCCATGTTTTCAAAATCATCTGACATAGAGCCCATAGCTATATTGGACATGCAATATGAGAAATGAAAAACATGGGTTGTTCTCTTAAAATCTACCAAAGACTTTGGTTGCTTCATATGCGCCTAACGTTTAAATTAAGGGCCTCTGTTAGGAGTACCGTTTGAATGATTGGTTAGGCTGACAAGAAATACAAACGCATCAAGTAAGTCGCCTACCTACTACGTTAATCAAGGAGCGTGTATATTCTCTTTGAACCAACCAGAGCGTCTCCAAAACTAGAACAGGAGAGTATATGAACCATTGAACTACCATAGGGAGTTTTCCAATCCCTTTAAGTGGGCCTATCGCTACTAGTAAAACATAAAGTGTTATAGATATAGCAAATAACAACATCAAGCTGTATGTCCGAACAATATGCCAATTAACCGCTGAAGGGTTGTACACATTAGTCAAAAATGCTCTTTTGTATCCCCATGATTTTACTTTCAGATAGTTCTTTACCGGTGTACACAATGTACCCATATGCCTAAGTAGCCAGTCACCAACTCTCTTACCATGTGAAGGGAATAGATAAACTACAAGAGTAAGTAACATGGGAACATATACTCCCGGCTCTTTAAATGCTGAAAGAAACTCCATAACTTTCCTTAACGCTCACACTTCATTATTAATATTAAAAACTACCCATTTAGAAGTTAATTATCCAAAAGATATGGCTTGGATAGAATGTGACAACAAGAAACCATACGCAACTAGCACCGCTAACATTTTGAGGTAAAAAAAGAAAATGGCGGGCCAATTAAAGTAACTTGGGGCTTCTAAGTCTGGGTCTTCAGTAATAGAAAGTCGTTTCAGCTCATGATGACGATGAAATTTCCCCCAAATAATAGACCCAGAAACATAATGAAGCAGGTCTGCACCTAACGAAACTATTAGACAGATAGAAGGCCAAACTAGAGCGTTAGGAAGTACATATCCATTTACACCATTAGTTTTAAATATCCAAACAAAGGCGATACCAGCGAGTGCAAGCTGTCTACTTACTGAGCTAGCTGAGGAAGAAGATTCATAATAGGCGCTCTTGTATTCAGAAAGCTTCACTACTTAACCGTCTTAATTTTAGGCCCTGTACTCCCAGTTGTCGTATCAGAACGAATATTACCGTCATTGTTCGTAGGGTTTGATTTTTGCCCACCTATGTTCCCTTCACTCAAAGGTCCTTGTGAAGGCTTAGGTTGTTGATTCGATTTATTACCACCAGATTTATTACCACCAGATTTATCTTCTGCCATTTTGTCCACCCTAATTTATATTAGAAACTCATCAAGACAATCTTAGTCTATGCATCTAACTATTACAATAATTAAGAGTTGCAAGTTTAAATAAAGCACCTTGTTAAGCTGACAGCCTATACAAGCTAGCTCTTGATATACCAAACTTGTTCGCTAACTCAATCTTACTACCCTCCCAAGTCTTTAACTCTTCCTTAAGAGCTTTCAATTGTTCATTGGTAAGCTTTGCCTTAGCTCCAAACTTAACACCCTTCTTCAGAGCCTTAGCGCGACCTTCAGCTGTCCTCTCGTTTATTAATGACCTCTCAAAAGAAGCTACTGCACCTAGTATATTGAATAGCAATTCACCTATAGCAGAAGTGGTATCTATCTCAGGTTGATTAATTGCTTTCAGACCTACACCTTTCTCTTTAAGAGTCTTCGAGATGATGCTTAAGTCACCCATTGACCTAGCTAGTCTATCTAGCTTTGTTATCACCAGCACATCCCCTGACCTAACAAACCCTAGTGCTTGCTGAAGCTGCTCTCTGTTGTCTGCATCCTTGCCACTAGCCTTCTCTTGAAATACCTCTTCACACCCTTCGTTCTTTAGCTCCTCTAGTTGAGTCTCTAGACTCTGACCTACTGAGCTTACCCTTGCGTAGCCTACTTTCATGGTGTGTTGCTCCTATATGTATTGTCTTATTAATCTTAAGAATACTAAAACATAATAATAAGACAACTTTTAAGACGAGTAAAGGTGGGTTTATTGATTGTGCTATTTATTAGAATATTTAAGACACTTCGTTATTAATCAACATATTAGAGCTTGACATACATACCTTAGTATAAAGGGCACAAATCAATGACTTACAGCCTGATGTACACACCTTAGTAATAACCCACTAGCAACATCAATCCTTAGACACTACCTATGAATCCTTAACTGGAGGTATTTGTACGTCTATAACTATAGAAAGGTCACAATCAATGACTAGCAATAAAGCGCCACTGAAAGTAAACGTAGTAGATTCAATCATGGGAAGCGGAAAGACCACTTGGGTAATCGATAAGATTAATCAAGAAGAGAACCCCAAGTTCATTTATGTAACACCGACACTAACTGAAGTAGAGCGTATAAAGACTAACTGTCCTGATGCTGACTTCAAAGAGCCGGAGTCAAAAGAGCACGGCAGCAAGTACTTCAACTTTAAGAAGCTCGTGTGTGCTGGTGAGAATATTGCAACAACACATAGCTTGTTCAGGTTTCTAACTAGAGAAATATTAGACGAGCTCACCAGCCAACAATACACTTTGATTATTGATGAAGCTTTGGACTGCGTAGAGATTTACACTGACATCACCAAGTCAGACTTAACGATACTACTTGATGATGGTTTAGTTAATGTCGAACCTAACAGTTATCGACTTAGATGGAATGAAAAAGAGCATGATAGTTACAAGGGTAAATTCGATAGGATAAGAACGCTTTGCAATAACGGGAACTTAGTCTACTACAAAGAAAAGACCATGCTATGGGAGTTCCCTGTAGAGTTCCTTAGAGTCTTTAAAGATATTCATGTGCTTACTTACCTATTCCAAGGGTCAGCCATGGCTAACTATCTAAGAGCTGATGAAACCAACATAGTTATGCACACTCTTCAGGGCAAAGCCTCTAAAGATATTGTCCCAACACTAGCTCCCTACAATCAATTAAATGAAATAGAGATTAAAGATGTTCTACGCCCATTAATAACTATCTACGAAGGTAGTAGTAATAAGATAGGTGATAAGACTGGGCGTGAGAACCCTCTATCCAGCTCATGGTATAAGCGAGCCACTCCTGTAAAGCTTAAAGCTCTTAAGAGCGGCCTTAACAACTTCTTCAATGGCAAGCTCAAAAGTAAATCTCAAGACAACGCTTGGACAACCTTTAAGACTTACAAGACCAAGCTCAGTGGCAAGGGATACGTTAAAGGGTTCTTACCCAATAATACCAAAGCGACTAACGAGCATGTTGAGAAGAAAGTTGCAGCCTACACATGCAATACGTTCTATCACCCTGTGATACGAAACTACTTCAATGAAAGAGGAGTTACGGTTTATGAAGATATATATGCTTTATCTGAGATGGTACAGTTCTTATGGAGGTTTCAGATTAGAAGATATAACCCTGTTAATCTCTATATTCCTAGCGAACGTATGCGGTCATTACTTAAGACTTGGTTAGCAGCTAATAGTGCTAATGATTTATTTAATGGTCTAGGCTATGATTCTCCTCTAGAGAATACTTAACTTCAATCATTAAGAAATTTCGAAACTAGTTGTAGTATTAACTCCAAAGAAAACATACCTTTATCTTTAAGGAAGTTGGCCATAACCATATGATTATATTGAATATATATTCATAAAATATACTTTATAATGAGTCGTACGCATATTCTTAAGCATTCTTCCTAAGATGGGCATTACCTACAGCAGTAGCAATATACCCTCCCTTTAACAGCATCTTAAGTATGGCCATAAGCATCACTATTCAGCTCGAAACTAGCTCCTAAGTTTGTCTAGTGTTTCTTATGGCTTTATCTTATGACAATAGCTTTTAATAGCTTAGCTATGGCTATTAAACAAAGAGGAATCTAATAATCAATCTTAAGTAGGTTATAAACATAGTTCATTTATTCTTAATTTATGTCAGTTAAATTTAGTGTCATCAAACTTAAGTGTCACTAGTTCAGGTAGTCAATTTCTTAGATACCATTAAAGTTGTCTACCTGTTACTAGTATCAATCTTTAGAGAAGCCTTAGCTACAATCTAAAAGCTTGCGTGTCTTTGTTTACCTATTTTTTTAGAATGGCTTTTAAGACTCTTAAGAATACGATATTACGAAATATTAATACCCAAAAAATCTATTACAATTCATTTGAATATTATAAGCTGCCACCTGTTCTTTACTCATCCCTTTAAGGGGCTCTAACATTTCTGCCTCTATTATCTTTCCCCACTCTTCATAGCTATGCTTTTCAGGGCTATGTATCTGTAAATCTTCAGAAGCTCTACATATTTCAGTTATTGTGTCTTCTGCCTTATTAGCTTTTTGGTAATAAGCCAACCAAAAGATAGGTGAGAAGAGGCAAACACCTAAAAAGATAGTTAAAGGCCAGTTAGTAATTGTCTTAAATTTATTATTCATTAGTAGTCCTTTTATTTAATAGAGTATTTTTATAGGAAATACATCATAACTTCAGAGCAATATTAGCTGCTGATAAATGAGTGTACCTTCTAAGCATAGTCCAAGTCTTATGACCACTAATAGTTGCCACCTCAGCAATCGAAAGACCTCTCTCAAAGAATCTACTGATAGCCTCATGCCTTAAGTCATGGAAACGCAGGTTGTCTATCTCTGCTCTTTTACAGGCTCTAGTAAATGCAACGGATACTGCATGAGGTGTAATGTCAAAAATCAAGCCCTCAGGTTTGCTCTTAAGAGCCCCTAAGAGACTAACTGCCTTCTTTGTGAGGGGGATTTCTCTAGTCTCCCCATTCTTCGTATATGGGATAAATAGTGTTCTGTTTTGTAAGTTAATATGCTGCCACTCTATCGCTACAAGCTCGCCACGCCTCATCCCTGTCTCAAGAGCAAGCACCACTATTGAGTTTAGGTATGGTGAATCTGTATTTTGAGTGATTAACTCTAATTCATTAGCTTCAAGCCTTCTGACTCTTCCTGAAGGAAGCTTAGGTAACTTAATATTAGTCGTTGGGTTGCTTAGCACTTCATAACCCCATTCACTATTAGCTACGGTGTATAGGTTAGATATTATGGATAGCTCTAAACGTAGTGTATTAGGTGAGCGTCCAAGACTAACTCTTTCGTCTCTCCATTGTGCAATGTCCACACTCTTAACTAAGTTGATGTATTTGCTTGATAAGGGGTGTCTTAACCAGTAGTCAATTCGATAACTTTCAGTGTCTGAATGTTTCTTACGGCTTGTAACCTCTCTTCGATAACGCTCTAGGAGTTCTCCAAGAGTAATCTTAAGACTTAACCGCTGAGGACTAATGCCAATATCTAATTGAGACTCTATCTTCCTTGCCCATATAAGAGCCTCAGAACGGCCTTTAAAGGTCTTTGATATGTCAGGGTTACCACTACGTTGGATTCTTACTTGCCATGCGTTAGAGCGCTTACGAATACTAGCCATACACTTCTCCAAAAGGACAAGAGAAGGACAAATAGCATTGTTAGCTCACATAGATAAACTGTAAGTTTTGCTAACTGATTAAATCTTAAGGGGAAAATTTGGGGTGGCTGATGGGGCTCGAACCCACGACAACCGGAATCACAATCCGGGGCTCTACCAACTGAGCTACAGCCACCATAGAGGCTATTTAAAATGGCCTGCCCGATAGGAATCGAACCTATAACCCCCAGCTTAGAAGGCTGGTGCTCTATCCGATTGAGCTACGGGCAGATTTAGTTACACGTGACGACATTATCGTTGTACGGGCAAGACCAAAAAAAATGGTCGGCGTGGAGAGATTCGAACTCCCGACATCCTGCTCCCAAAGCAGGCGCGCTACCAGGCTACGCTACACGCCGAAGAGGCAGAAATATAGCGCAATCCCAGCTTTTGGTCAATTCAAATATGTTAAAATGGCCTTTTATTTATCACATTTCTTTGAAACGCAAATAATGTCAGCACAAATCATTGATGGTAAAGCCATCGCCACTAAATTACTTGATAGCATAAAGTCCAGAATTTCAGCACGTATTACTGCAGGCAAGCGTGCACCTTGCCTTGCTGTTGTCTTGATAGGCGCTGATCCAGCCTCTGCCGTATACGTGCGTAATAAACGCTTAGCTTGCGATAAAGTAGGTATTCGGTCTATCTCACATGACTTGTCTACCACCACAACAGAAGCGGAACTTTTGTCCATCATTGAACAGTTGAATAATGACTCAACAGTCGATGGTATTTTAGTGCAGTCCCCATTACCTCAGCATATTGAAGAAGACAATATTGTTGAACGCATTAGTGTCAACAAAGATGTCGATGGTTTCCATCCATATAACATTGGTCGATTAGCTATACGCAAGCCAACGCTGCGCTCCTGCACCCCTTATGGTGTGATTAAAATGCTAGAAGCTAGCAACATCGAGCCAAAAGGCTTGGACGCCGTGATTGTTGGTGTTTCCAACCATGTGGGGCGACCAATGGCCTTAGAGCTAATGCTGGCAGGTGCGACCATTACCAGCTGCCATAGCAAAACTAAAAACTTAGCAGAAAAAATTAAAAATGCTGATTTAGTCGTTGCTGCCGCTGGCAGACCTGGCCTTATCAATGGCGAATGGATTAAACCAGGCGCGATTGTGATTGATATTGGTATTAACCGTTTGGACGATGGCTCGTTGGCTGGCGACGTCGATTTTGCGGTAGCAAAAGAGCGTGCTGGCTATATAACACCTGTTCCTGGTGGTGTCGGGCCCATGACGGTAGCAACACTAATGGAAAACACTTTGCTCGCTTTAGAACTTAACGAAGCCAACACTTTAATAAAATAGTAAAAAATTACTTTTGCATATCATAAATAATCAGTGTAAACTCGCGCGGTTAAATTTTGATATTGTTTGTTTTTTTAAAGTAGTTTTTTGGACACATAATGGCAGAAACTCTGAACAAGAATTTTACTCCTTATCAAGCTAAGCCTGATGAGAATTACATGAGCAAGAATCAGTTAAAACACTTTACTAAGATTCTTAATGACTGGAAAACTGAACTCAGTAGTGATATTGATCGTACTGTGAATCACATGCAGGATGATGTTACGTCATTTGCCGACCCCAATGATCGTGCTAGTCAAGAATCTGACATGGCACTTGAGCTGCGTAATCGTGACCGTGAGCGCAAACTCATTAAAAAAATTGATGAGACGCTAATTACTATTAAATCTGATGAATACGGCTACTGTGTAGGCTGCGGCGTAGAAATTGGCTTAAAACGCTTAGAAGCACGCCCTACAGCAACCTTATGTATTGATTGTAAAACTCTAGATGAGATGAAAGAACGACAAGTAGCAAAATAAGCTGTTTGTGGTCGCCAGCAAAGCGACAACTATAATAAAAAAGCCCGCTAAGCGGGCTTTTTTATTACTACAACAGCACTAAACTACTCAGCATCTTTAGCCGGCTCGTCTAGTAAAGCTTTCATGCTCAAGCGCACTTTACCTTTACCATCAATCTCAACCACTTTCACTTTAACAACGTCGCCCTCTTTCACAAAGTCGCTCACTGCATTGACACGCTCATTTGCAATTTGTGAAATATGGACTAAACCATCTTTACCTGGAATCAGCGAAACGACTGCGCCGAAGTCTAAGACTTTAACCACTGAACCTTCGTAGATTTGACCGACTTCTACGTCAGCAGTAATTTCTTTGATACGACGCATCGCTTCTTCACCTTCTTCAGCGCTGGTACAAGCAACTTTCACTGTGCCGTCTTCATCAATATCAATATTGGTATTAGTTTCTTTTGTTAGCGCCTGAATCACAGCGCCGCCTTTACCAATCACATCACGGATTTTATCTGGATTGATTTTCACAGTAAGAATACGTGGTGCGAACTCTGACATTTCCTCATTCACGCCGCTGACTGCTTCTTTCATAATACCCAAAATATGCTCGCGACCTTCTTTTGCTTGCGCTAAAGCAGCTTGCATAATTTGCGAGGTAATACCGGTGATTTTAATGTCCATTTGTAATGCAGTAATACCGTCATCAGTACCGGCTACTTTAAAGTCCATATCACCAAGGTGATCTTCATCACCCAAGATATCCGTTAACACGGCAACGCGGTTACCTTCTTTAATCAAGCCCATTGCAATACCTGCAACATGGTTTGTCATTGGCACGCCAGCATCCATTAATGATAAACAGCCGCCACAAACTGAAGCCATTGAGCTAGAACCGTTAGATTCTGTAATCTCTGAAACCACACGCATGGTGTAATCAAAATCTTCTTTTGAAGGCAATACAGCAATCAATGCACGCTTCGCTAAACGACCATGACCAATTTCACGACGCTTAGGTGTGCCAACACGACCAGTTTCACCAACTGCATATGGCGGGAAGTTATAGTGCAACATAAAGTTGTCAGTAAACTCACCTTGTAGTGCGTCAACTTTCTGCTCGTCACGGCCAGTACCTAATGTTGCTACAACCAATGCCTGTGTTTCACCACGTGTGAACAATACAGAACCATGGGTACGTGGCAATACGCCAGTACGGATGCTAATAGGACGTACAGTACGTGTATCACGACCATCAATACGTGGCTCACCATTTAAGATTTGGCTACGCACCACTTTAGCTTCCAGGTTAAAGAACTCGTCTTTAACTTTGTTTGCTTCTTCAGTTGAAGTTTCTTCAGTAACCAATTCAGCCACTAAGCGGTTTTTGATTTCATTTAACTTAGCTGAACGCTCACCTTTTGCTTTAATTTGGAAAGCCGCATTGACATCATCGCCAACCAATTTTTCAACTTTAGCAATTAAGGCTGTGTCTGGCTCTGGTGCTGTCCAGTCCCAAGCATCTTTACCAGCTTCAGCAGCCATCTCGCTAATCATTTTAATCACAGGTTGCATTTGCTCATGACCAAAGTTTACCGCGCCAAGCATGACCTCTTCTGAAAGCTCTTTCGCTTCAGATTCAACCATCATGACGGCTGTTTCAGTAGCAGCAACGATTAAGTCTAGCTGTGTCTCTTCTTCCATTTGTGTTTTGCTTGGATTCAACACATATTCACCATCGACATAACCAACACGTGCAGCACCTAATGGGCCGAAGAATGGAATGCCTGACAACGACATCGCTGCTGATGCACCAATGATTGCAGGGATATCTGAATCAATTTCTGGATCAGATGAAACCACTGTTGCCACCACTTGCACTTCGTTATAAAACGCTTCTGGAAACAATGGGCGTAACGGACGGTCGATTAAACGACTTGTTAACGTTTCTTTTTCTGAAGGACGGCCTTCACGTTTGAAAAAGCTACCAGGAATCTTACCAGCAGCATATGTTTTCTCCATATAATCAACAGTTAATGGGAAAAAGTCTTGGCCTTCTTTTACTTCACTGCGACTCGTTACTGCAACCATAACCACGGTATCACCATAACTTACCATCACTGTTGCATCTGCTTGACGAGCAATCTCGCCTGTTTCTAATTTGAGCTCATGTGCGCCAAATTGAATACTTTTTTCTACTTTATTAAACATTTATTTTCCTTTTTCAACAGATTGCTATTCACTACCCAATAGCAATCTAACAATAAAAAAAGCCGATACACATGAATATGCTACCGGCTTTCTACTACCACTATAAAAGCGAATATCGCATTTACAGTAATTACTTACGCAAGTTCAAACGACCAATAAGTGTTTGATAACGACTTGCGTCTCTACCTTTTAAATAATCTAACAGTTTACGACGCTGGCTAACCAAAGCCAACAAACCACGACGTGAGTGATTATCTTTTTTATTCGTTTTGAAGTGCTCTGTTAGATATGCAATGCGGTTTGTTAGTAGTGCTACTTGCACTTCTGGACTTGCAGTATCGTTGGGAGACTGTTGATATTCTTTAATGATTTTTGATGTATCTTGAGCTGTAATAGCCATCTTTATTTTCCTTTAGTTAGCGTCAATGCAAAAGCAGATTTAATGTCCCGCGAATGCATTCATTTACATGAACGGCGAATTTTACCGTATTTTTAGAATATAACAAGCTATTTTCACATCTTAAGCATTGTTTTTTAATCACTTTTTTTGATTAGTCGTTTTGGTGCAATCTTCCCATCGTCTTGTAAATAACCTAATCCTAAAAAACCATTTGATTCATCATATAGCCTCAGCTCAGAATTAGGGATCTTGCCAGCCACCCATACTGGCTGACCTTGCATTAAATAATATGTAGCATCCGTATCCAATGTTACTTTAGGCATTGTAGAAATGGCTGAATCTACTGGGAGCAACAAAGCATCTCGCGATTCAGCTGCCATCGCCTCTAGTGCTTCTACCGTAATAGACTGTGCTAAAACATATCCAGCCGTCGTCGTTCTACGTAATCCAATTAAATGTGCGCCACAACTTAAAACTGCGCCAATATCTTCGGCTAACGTACGGATATATGTTCCTTTTGTACAAGTGACCGTCACTTGTGCCACATCATCAGAAAGCGCATCAACAGCAATCTCTTTAATGGTAACTGCACGTGCTTTTCGCTCTACCTCTATGCCAGCACGCGCATATTCATACAAGGCCTTTCCTTCATGCTTTAGCGCTGAATACATTGGTGGCACTTGTTTAATTTCACCTAAAAATTGCTGACACGCCTCTTCAAACTGTACAGCACTAACATCTACGTCTTTAGTAGTGATTGTTTCACCCTCAGCATCGCCCGTGGTGGTGGTCATGCCGAGCTTGACTGTTGCCACGTAGGTTTTATCAGCATCGGTAAGGTATTGTGCGAACTTAGTCGCCTCTCCTAAACAAATAGGCAGCAGGCCTGTAGCAAGCGGATCTAAGGTGCCTGTATGGCCAGCCTTAGCTGCTTGGTATAACCACTTAATTTTTTGTAGGGCCTGATTAGATGAAAAACCGATCGGCTTATCTAGGAGCAGGACTCCATTTACGTTTCTTTTGATACGTTTGTATTGCAATGTCTTACTACTCTTTACTGTCGTCTTGGCCTAGTGCTTCATCAATTAACTTAGACATCTTCATGCCATAGTCAGCAGATGCATCGTACTCAAAATGAAGCTGTGGGACTGTACGTAACAACATGCGTTTGGCAATCTGCGTGCGTAAAAAACCTGATGATTTCTCAAGGCCTTTTTGCAGCTCTGGTGTGCCTGCTTGCGCGCTGTAAAATATTTTCGCATGCGCCATGTCACCTGTCACTTCAACCTCGGTGATGGTAACCATGCCGACGCGCGGGTCCTTTACTTCAAATTGCAATAAATCTGCTAACTCACGACGCATTTGTTCCGCGACACGGTTAGATCTTGAAAAAGGTTTAGCCATCTAGAAAACCTTCGATAAATGTAAGTTTCTAAACAATACTAGGCATAAAACAAAAAATTGAGCGCAGCATATGGGGTATATGTAAGCGATGGTTTTTTGTTTTATAACGACGTATTGTAACGAAAATTGCATTTATAGTGAGCGAGCGATTTCTACGATTTCATACACTTCCAACATATCGCCCACTTCAAGGTCGTTATAGCCTTTCAGTGACAGACCACATTCAAAGTTATTTTTCACTTCTTTAACGTCATCTTTAAAGCGTTTCAAGGAATCCAAATCACCAGTATGAATAATCACGTTATCACGTGAAACCCGTATTTTCGAGTCGACCTTAATCACGCCATCGCGTACATAGCAGCCAGCAACAGCACCAATTTTAGAAATACGGAATACTTCACGAATTTCTACACTTCCTATAATGCTTTCTCGTTGCTCAGGTTTAAGCATGCCACCTAGCGCCGCTTTAATCTCATCGACCGCTTCGTAGATAATATTGTAATAACGCACATCCACGTCATCAGTTTCAATAATCTTACGTGCGCCTGTATCAGCACGCACATTAAATCCAATCAGCACTGCTTTAGAAGCAACAGCCAAGTTAACATCCGACTCACTAATGGCACCAACACCCGTATGAATAATGTTAACTCTTACCTCTTCAGTTGCTAGCTTTTGCAAGCTGGTCGCCAACGCCTCATTTGAACCTTGAACGTCAGATTTAATAATCAGGTTTAAGGTTTCTACTTCACCATCAGCCATCTTGCCGAACATGTTTTCAAGTTTTGCTGCTTGCTGTTTCGCAATTTTCACATCACGGAACTTGCCTTGACGGAACATCGCAATTTCACGTGCTTTACGTTCATCATTCAGCACAATCACTTCTTCGCCAGAACCTGGCACATCTGACAAACCCAACACCTCAATAGGAATAGATGGGCCAGCTTCTTCAATCTCCTTGCCGCTCTCATCTAGCATGGCGCGAACACGGCCATAAGTACTCCCCGCTAGCAACATATCACCACGCTTTAACGTGCCTGATTGCACTAGAACCGTCGATACTGGACCGCGGCCTTTATCTAAGCGGCCTTCAACCACCAAGCCTTTGGCTGGTGTATTTTTTGCTGCTTGCAACTCTAGAATTTCTGCTTGCAACAATACAGCTTCAAGTAGTTCGTCAATGCCTTGCCCAGTTTTAGCAGAAACCTCACGGAACATCGCATCACCACCAAACTCTTCTGGTACGACCTCTTCAGCTACTAACTCCATTTTTACACGCTCAGGATCGGCCTCAGGTTTATCAATTTTATTGATCGCTACCACTAATGGCACATTCCCCGCTTTAGCATGATGAATGGCTTCTTTTGTCTGTGGCATGACGCCATCATCAGCAGAAACAACTAAAATCACCACATCGGTGGCTTTTGCACCACGTGCACGCATAGCCGTAAACGCCTCATGGCCTGGTGTATCTAAGAATGTAACCATACCGTTTTGTGTTTCCACATGGTAAGCACCAATATGCTGCGTAATACCGCCGGCTTCACCGCCAGCAACTTTACTGGTGCGGATATAATCTAATAATGAAGTTTTACCATGGTCGACATGACCCATTACTGTCACGACAGGTGGTCGTTTTTCTAAGACAGCATCTTTATGTTCTGCTTCTTCTAGGAACGTTTCTGGATCATTATCTTCAGCAGCTATTGCAGTATGGCCCATTTCCTCAACAATAATAATGGCCGTTTCTTGATCCAGCACCTGATTAATCGTCACCATCATGCCCATACCCATTAAGGTTTTAATCACCTCATTAGCCTTTACGGACATATTATGTGCTAAATCAGATACCGAAATGGTTTCTGGCACCATCACCTCATGCACTACAGCTTCTGTAGGCGCATTAAATGCATGCTCTTCATCTTCATCTTTTTGCGCTGACTTATTCTTTCCTTTTGGATTTCTCCAACCACCGTTCATTGCCGCACCACCACGCGTCTTAAAACCACGTTTGCGATTTTCTTTGTCATTCCAATCTTTATTACTGCTCTTGCCTTTTTTAGCATCTTTACTTGCCGGCTTAACGCCCTCTTTTGATGCCGGCTTATGTAATGTGCCTTCACTTAATTTTATCGTTTTTTTCTTTGCCGCTTCAGCTGCTTCAGCAACTTTTTTCTCTTCTTCTTCGGCTCTGCGTTTTACTAACTCTTCTTTTTTACGTAAATCACCTTCTTGGAAAGCAACTAGCTTTGCATGGCGTATTGCTTCCTGCTCTCTTATTGCTACCTGTTCAGGTGTCAATACTTGTTTTTTACGTTTTGACGGTGTTGTTATTTCAACCTCTGTTTTTTCTGTCTCTATGGGCGTCGCTTCTACTTCATTTTCTAATTCCACAGCCTCCACGGGCTCTATCACTTCCACTGCTGGTTCGGCATCTGGCGCCACCTCTGCTTTAGCTACCTCTTCTACAGCCGCAGGCAACTCAGGCTTCTCTTCATTACGCATTAACACACGCTTTTTACGCACTTCTACTTGAATAGTGCGCGCTCTACCATCACTACCTGTCTTATTAATTTCAGTATTTTGTTTACGTGTCAGCGTGATTTTATTTTTAGGTGCTTGTGCAGCACCGTGCTCTTTGCGTAAATAATCCAACAATGCTGTTTTATCAGCTTCATCTAATTGATCGTCTACAGCAGATTTATTTACGCCCGCGCTTTTCAATTGCTCTAATAGCAAAGCGGTGGGTAACCCCAGCTCTGCGGCGAATTGTGTAACGGTTGATTGTGCCATTTGCTGCTCCAGTCTCTCTACTTTTCTTTTACTTCATCTACATTATCTGATTCGAACCAAGGTGCACGTGCTGTCATAATAAGCTGTTTTGCACGCTCTTCATCCATGCTCGTTAACTCGACTAACTCATCCACTGCTAACTCAGCTAAGTCATTCATGCTGACCACTTCTTTAGATGCTAATAAAGTCGCTGTTTCTTCATCCATGCCTTCCATTGCAAGCAAGTCTGCTGCAGGATCTTCAACTTTCTCTTCTTTTGCAATCGCCTCAGTTAACAATGCAGCGCGAGCACGTGAGCGAAGTTCATTAATCGTATCTTCGTCAAACGCTTCGATTTCCGTCATCTCAGTCAAAGGTACATAAGCGACTTCTTCCAAAGTGCTAAAACCCTCTTGCGCTAAGATGTCTGCTACCTCTTCGTCAACATCTAATTTCCCCATGAATAATTGACTGACTGTTAAGTACTCATCTTGCGTTTTCTGTTCAGCCTCTTCTTCAGTCAGAATATTTAGCGTCCAGCCTGTCAATTCAGAAGCCAAGCGCACATTTTGACCACTACGGCCAATCGCTAGCGCTAGTTGCTCTTCATCAACCACAACATCCATGCTGTGTGTATCTTCATTCACGACAATACTAGACACCTCAGCTGGCGCCATTGCATTAATCACAAACTGTGCTGGCTCCATGCTCCACAGCACGATATCAACACGCTCGCCTGCTAGCTCACCTGTCACCGCTTGAACGCGTGAACCACGCATACCAACACACGTACCCACTGGATCCAAACGCTGATCATTGGCTTTAACAGCAATCTTTGAACGTAGGCCAGGGTCACGTGCGGCAGAACGAATCTCTAATAGGCCTTCTTCGATTTCCGGCACTTCAAGTTCAAATAAGCGCTTCAAAAAATCTGGTGCTATACGCGATAAGATTAATTGCGGACCACGACTGCCACGCTCAATGCTTGATAAGTTTGCACGTACGCGATCACCGACTCTCAAATTTTCTTTTGGAATCATTGACTCACGCGGCAAAATGCACTCTAGACGACCAACTTCAATATGCGCATTTCCTTTTTCCATGCGTTTAATCACGCCGGTTACCATGGTTTCATCACGTGCCAAGAAATCTTCTAAGATTTGCTCACGCTCTGCTTCTCGTACTTTTTGCAGAATCACCTGTTTTGCAGCCTGTGCGTTAATACGTCCAAACGCGATAGACTCTAAAGGCTCCTCATAGTAATCACCGATCTCACGACCTTTTGCACGCTCATCTTCTTCATCAAATTGATAGTCTGAGCTTTCCAATAAATCATACTCCACATACTGCCACCTTCTAAAGGTGTCATGCTCGCCAGTTTCACGGTCCATTGAAACGCGGATGTCAGTATTTTCATCATGATTTTTTTTAGTCGCTGAGGCTAACGCTAGCTCCAAGGCAGCAAACACAATCTCTTCGCTCACGTTTTTTTCGTGTGCTAAAGCATCTACTAATAACAATATATCTCGACTCATCGTCACTCTCCGACTAAAAATAATTACTTAATAATTTAAATCTTAAACACTAAACAAATTAAAATTCAGGGCTTAAACGTGCCTTATCAACATTGATCAAAGGTAACGCCTCAACAACGCCATCACATTCAATTTGTATCAAACCAGCTTTTAGGCCACGTAAAACACCTAAAAAATTCTTTCTAGGATCTTTGTTTTCTAGTACTAAAGGTACGCGCAATTTAATATGTGCTCGTTCACCTATAAACCTAATAAAATCCTGCTCTTTTTTCAACACACGATCCATACCTGGCGATGAAACTTCCAACCGATCATAATCAATCTCGTGCTCTACTGTTAAGACATTTCCCAGCTGATTACTCACTAGTACACAATCATCAATAATGATATTATCTTTGCTATCCTTTGGATTTAGCTTATCAATAAATACACGCAACAACTTACCTCGATTCGACACCTCAAGGTCTACCAGCTCAAATCCAAGCTGCGCCACTGTTTTATCGATTAAACTTTGCAAATCTTGCACAACATATCCTTAACTTTACCTCTACAAACCTCGCGGAAATAAAAAAAGGGCAACCGCCCCTAAACAACTTCAATTATATCAATAAATTCAGTGAATTGAAATGCATTTTACTCAACACTCTTTTACGCCCCAACAAAAAAGCCTCACTACTAACATAGTGAGGCTTTTTCAACTAAAAGCACAAGCTGATGTTGGGCTTTTAATCTTAAATAAATAGCTTGGCAGTGACCTACTTTCGCATGCGAAAAGCATACTATCATTGGCGCAGGTTCGTTTCACGGCTCTGTTCGAGATGGGAAGAGGTGGGTCCAAACCGCTATGG